>CAUZOB010000285.1:0-4928 GCA_963581185.1 Planctomycetota bacterium
ATGCTCGATGACACGCTGGTCATCTGGGGCGGCGAATTTGGTCGAACCATTTATTCGCAGGGTGCGCTTAAACCCAGGAACTACGGGCGAGATCACCATCCCAGCTGTTTTTCTATGTGGCTGGCCGGTGGAGGCATCAAGCCCGGCATGACTTATGGTTCGAGTGACGATTACAGCGTGAATGTTGCAGAGGACGGGGTGCATGTCCACGACCTGCACGCTACCCTGCTGCACCTGCTTGGTATTGATCACCACCGCCTGACCTACCGCTTCCAGGGCCGAGACTACCGGCTGACGGATGTCCATGGCAGACTGGTTAAATCCATCCTGGCCTGAAGTCCCACGACAGGGTCCTCATGAATCGACTTTTACTAGCCCTCTTGTGTTGCCTGCCAGCCTCCCGGTTGGGCGCGGATGAGTCGGCCACGGAGCGGGAATTCAGCTCGCAGATCACACCGCTGCTGGCGAAATATTGCGGCCGCTGCCACAACGCCACAAAGGCCGAGGGGATGGTCAACATCACTCGCTTTACTTCTGCCGCGATGATCATCCGGGACCGCAGCACCTGGGTAACAGTACTGGAGAAGCTCAAGGACGAGGAAATGCCACCGGAAGAGCCTTTCCCAAACCCCGCTGAACGAACTCTGCTGATCCGCTGGGTTGATAATCAGGTCAACAATGTTGACTGGGACCGCCACCGCAATGCGGGCCATGTCACCTCCGCTCGCCTGACTCGCGACGAATACGACAACACCATGCGCGACCTGTTGGGTGTCGACCTGCGATCCGGCCAACGATTCGGTGCCGACGCGGAAGGGACCAGCGGCTTTACAAACGACCGTGATGGCTTGTTCATTGCCCCGGCACTGCTGGAGAAGTACATCCAGGCAGCGGAGTCATCGATTGATCAGTTGATTGCACTGCGAGGCCTGCCCTTCAAGCTGCATCTCGAGTCCGAGAAGATGTTCATGACCGAGCAAAATGCAGCGCCTGAGGAATTAGGGTACGTCCTCAATCGCGGCCAAATGACACTTTATGATTCCGTCGAATTCCCAGTTGACGGCCTCTATCGCTTCACGGTCCGGGCCTGGTCAACTGCGGGGCCCACGGGTGCCCGCCTGCGAATCAACGACGAGGTGATGGGGGACATCCGGGTACCAGAGACGCAGCCAGCGGTCTACGAGCTATTTGCCAGAGTCGAAAAGGGCACGCACCAGTTGGCCTGGAACATCCAGCAGTCCAATTTCATTGAGGGTCTTGCCGTTCCGCCCAACAAGAACACCGGGCAAGCTGCAATCGCAGCCATCACGCACCGCTATTCCGACGAACCAGTGCCGCCTAAGAATCAGTGGGGCGTGCTGGTCACAAAGCGGGCGATGGCGGACCATCTAAAACTGCAGCCGATTGATGGGGAATCACCCCAAGTACGGAAGCTGCGAGAACAGTTAAACAACTCGGCCTACAGCCTGCAGCGGCCGATTGAATGGCTCAGGCTACACGGTCCGGGCGGAGATCGGTCTGAGCTGATCCGATTCAAGGGTTATATCGCCGAACGTTCGGTCACGATGAGGAAGATCAAAGCACTCCTGGCCGGGGCGCTCGATATTGCAGTTGATGAGCTTGACAAGATGATCGCTGCTCAGAATCAGCTCGTCTCGAAGGATAACAAGATCATTCTCGACAGCGTTGCCGCGGTCCGCGGCGCCGACAAGCCGACTCCAGAGAAACCAGGGAACGTCGGTATCGACTGGATCGATATCGAAGGGCCACGGGCGCCGGCCGGCATGTCGGCCCAGCCGCTGGTCTTTCTGGCGGCGCCCGGGAACGGCCGCTCCTCGAAACAGGCGGCACAACTGGTGCTGGAGACATTTGCCAGGCGGGCTTTCCGTCGACCTGTGGCGCGTGACGAGCTGCGGCGTTACGTCGACCTTTTCCAGCAACAGGAACAATCTGGCGCAGGCTTTCATTCCGCCTTGCGACTGCCACTCACGGCAATCCTCGTGTCGCCCAACTTTCTCTTCAAAATCGAACAGAACGGCAAATCGGAGGGCGAGTTTCAGCTGACGGATTACCAGCTTGCCAGTCGCCTCTCCTATTTCTTCTGGACGTCCATGCCGGACGACGAATTGCTGGCCCTGGCCGCCAGCAAACGACTGTCACGAACAGCGGTACTCAACACGCAAGTGGCACGGATGTTGGCGGACCCCAAGGCAGACGCTTTCTACCATTCGTTTATCTCGCAGTGGCTGGGCACGGGCGCCATCGGCACAACCATTGGTCCTGACGCCACCCGATTCCCCCAGTTCGCCGGCCTTCAGGCGGCGGCGCTGCAGGAGCCCGAACTCTACTTTGGCCACCTGCTGCGCAACAACCAGAGCCTGCTTCGTTTGCTTGACTCCGGTGAAACGTTCCTCAATGCCGACCTGGCTGGCCTGTATGGAATCGAGGGTGTTGAGGGTAGCCAGATGCGGCTGGTCGAGCTTGGCAGCGCCGAACGTGGAGGGCTGCTTGGCATGAGTAGCGTCCTGACGGCCACGTCCTTGCCGCTCCGTACCAGCCCCGTCATTCGCGGTAAGTGGGTATTGGAGACATTGCTGGGGGAGAAACAGCCGCCACCGCCACCGGACGCTGGCGATCTACCAGATAACGCGGCCGATATTGCGGGCAAGACGTTACGGCAGCAATACGAAATTCATCGTACCGCGCCTCAGTGCGCAGCATGTCACCTGAAGATGGATCCGATCGGCTTCGGCCTCGAGAACTTTGACGCTATCGGACGTTTCCGCAAGGAACAGGGTGGCGTACCAATCGACAATCGCGGCGATCTACCCGACGGACGGCAATTCAATGGTGCGGTTGAGCTGAAGACGATCCTGTTGGCTGAGCAGCACAAATTCGCCCGTAACCTGAGTGAGCGGATGTTGAGTTTCGCCCTGGGGCGTCAACTACAGTACTTCGACGAGCCGGTGCTGCACAAGCTGACGACCACGTTGCTGGAAAACGACTGCCGGCCACTGCCGTGGCTACGAGAAGTTGTGCTCAGCTACCCGTTTCAATACCAGAACAATGAGTTGCCGGAACCCTAATGCAGGTTCACTACCCGCAGTGATTAGGCGTCCTCACAGGCCTTCATCGCTCGATAGCCAGCGTCGGTTAGCGTGTAGGCGCCTTTGAAGGTTTCCTTGATCAGCATCTGTTTCTCAGTCAGTTCCTGCAGCGCGGGTTCGTGCTTTTCCAGATTCGGACCAAAGAAACAGAGCATCTTGCCTGGCGTAATCAGGTATTGCCGGAATGTACGCAGCGCGGCTTCTTCAGCAGATGACAACACGCGGATTCTCCGGCAGCACAGAGGCGGAAACGTTCGACGACTCTGTTTTAACTGCTTGGCATTAAAAGGGCGATACAGGCGGGACGATTTTACTCAGCGAGCGTGACCAGGCAGCATTCAGGCCTTCGCCCCCGACGTCCCCTTGCGGGACGCCTTGAACTTCTTCAGGCGACCTGGTTTTTTACCCGACGAGGAGCCACCTTTTCTCTTCGCTTTTGCCTTTCGCCGACCGCTTTGTTTGAAACGAGGGCGACTGGCCCGCGAGACTTTGCCGTCGTCGCGTTTTTGATCATCCTTCTTCTCTTCGGTTGGCTGCAGCTGGACGTCCGGCTTGGGCGTGTTCTTGCGTTTGGCAATCATAGCCGATTCCCTGATTGGAATGCTGTCGCCTGTCAGTCGTTGAATCAGCCGTAACCGATGTCGTTCGTCACCACTGCAAAAGGAGACTGCTTCGCCAGGCTCGCCGGCACGGGCTGTCCTGCCAATTCGGTGAACGTAGATCTCCGGGACCTCAGGCAGGTCATAATTAATGACATGCGACACGCCCGAGAAATCGAGACCTCGCGAGGCAACATCTGTGGCAACCAGGACCGGCGGATTCTTCTTTTCAAAACGTCGGATGGTCGCCTGTCGCTTGGACTGGCTCTTTTCACCATGAATGGAGACCGCCGGAATTCCATCCCGCTCAAGTCGTTTGGCAATCTTGTCGGCGCCTCTCCGAGTGCGAGAAAAGACCAGCGTCTTGGGATCTTTGGCACTGCGGATGATTTCTGCAAGCAAGGTCGGCTTATCGCTGGGTTCTACATAGTAGACCGACTGCGTTACCCTCGCCGGCGTTGATGCCACCGGTGAGACGTTGACTTCCACCGGACGCTTAAGCCACTGCTGCGACAACTTTCGTATTTCCGGCGGCATGGTGGCGGAGAACATCAGCGTCTGCCGGTTGGCAGGCACGGTCTGAACGATTCGGCGCAGGTCATCGATAAAACCCATATCCAGCATCTGGTCTGCTTCGTCCAGCACCAGCAATTCAATTTGACGCAAGTCAATGTGCCTCTGGCCCATCAGGTCCAGCAGTCGTCCGGGAGTTGCGACCAGTATATCGACGCCTCGTTTCAGGGCACTTACCTGGGAATGTTGCTTTACCCCGCCATACACGACGGTATGCCGAAGCTCGGTGTACTTGCCATACTTGTAGAGAGCGTCGCAGATCTGTGCCGCCAGCTCACGGGTGGGTGTCAGCAGCAGTGCGCGGATCACGCGATTGCCGGATCGTTTACGACGTTGATCTGCACCGGTTGTCTTGCGATGTTCATTTGTCGACAACAGTTGCAGCAGGGGCAGCGCGAATGCCGCCGTTTTCCCGGTTCCTGTTTGTGCACAACCGACGACATCGCGACCTTTGAGCACGCATGGAATCGTCTCTTCCTGGATCGCCGTAGCGACCTCGTAACCTGCATCCTGCACGCTACGGAGCAGGTTTTTGTGTAGTGATAAGTCTTCGAATTTCAAACCAGTTACCTCGTCAATCTCTGTCCAACTACGTCATCCTGAGATCTACCACGAGAATTAACCGCGGCAATTCCAAATGGGATAACGT
>CAUZOB010000286.1:0-4892 GCA_963581185.1 Planctomycetota bacterium
AACAGAAAACAGTGATAGAGGACATGTCATGACGATTCGTCGAGGCTTCCAGCGCATTTTGTTCATCGGACTGATGGTCTTTTTGGCCAGTCTGACTTCCAGCAGCTACGCCCAATTCGGCGGCGGCCAAGGAGGCGGCGGCCAAGGAGGCGGCGGCCAAGGAGGCGGCGGTTTCGGCGGTGGCCAGGGTGGCCAGGGTGGCCAGGGTGGTGCTGGTGTCATCATCAGCCCCCAGGGCGTGCTACAGGTTCGTGCCATCGATCCTCGACTGACTCAACGTCGTGTGGCAGCGGCTCGCGAACAGCTGAATCCCGAGATCGCACGACCCAGCAAGCTGCGCAAGATCTCGTTAACTCGGCTGGAAGCAGAAGTCTCCCGGCGACTGGAAAATGGCGAGGCACTCAGCGAAGACATGATCTACATGGCCGGGATGACCCGGATTCAGAACGTGTTTGTCTACCCCGACACGGGTGACATCGTGATCGCGGGTCCCGCTGAGGGATACGCAGTCGACCCATCCGGCCGACCGATCGGTGTCGTAACTGGCCGTGCCATCCTGGAACTCCAGGACCTGCTGGTTGCACTTAGATCCTTCTCGCCGGCGGGTGACCGTGCACAGGTAATCAGCGTTTCAATTGACCCGACCAAGCAGGGTCTGCAAGCGATGCAACAGTTCCTGAACAAGGTCGGTCGCCAGGGGCTGACTCCCCGTCAAACGCCTCAGCTGGTCCGTGGCATGCAACAGGCACTCGGCCTGCAAACCGTGACCATCCAGGGTATTTCACCTCGAACACACTTTGCCCAGGTCCTGGTCGAAGCGGATTACCGCATGAAGTTGATCGGTATCGGCCTGGAAAAACCACCCGTCAAGATTACCAGCTACATCGCCAAGGCGACGCCGGCCTCGGTCAGGCGGAATGCCATGCAGCGATGGTATTTCACTCCCAATTACGAGTGTGTGCGGGCCAGCGAAGATGGCCTGGCCATGCAACTGGAAGGCAATGGGGTCAAGTTGATTGGCGCCGACGAGCTGGTCCGAGCTGATGGTACACGCGTGAATAGCAATGTTGCCGACGCGGCTGGCAAGGCCTTCACGACGTCGTTCACCGCCCAGTATGGTAACCTGGCTGCCCGCAGCCCGGTTTACGCCCAGCTGCGAAACTTGATCGACATGTCGATCGCTGCCGCCTACATCCAGCAGCATGATTTCTATGGCCAGGTTGGCTGGGATCTCGGTTGCTTTGGTCGTGAAGACCAGCTGCCATTGGACCGCTACATGGCTCCTCGACAGGTCGAGACAGCTGTGAACGCGATCTGGAAGGGCAACACGCTGATGACACCGATTGGTGGTGGAGTCAATATTCGGCCGCTGCAGGCAATCTCGACCGAGAACATTCTGGCCGACAGCAGTGGCGAAGTTTTCGAGCTTCGTCAGCAAATCGACCCACGTCGCCAGCTGCCGCGCAGCTGGTGGTGGGACTAGTCCGCCCGCCGCAGCACGATCCGCAGGTCACACACGTTGGTGTGCGTTGGCCCTGTCTGGATCAGCCCGCCGAGCGGCTCAAAGAAGTGGTAAGCATCATTGCGATCCAGGAACGGCTGCGGATCCAGCTGTCGTGACTGGATTTCTGCCAGCAGCTGCTTGTCGACCCAGGCACCCGCTGCGTCCGTGGGACCGTCCTCACCATCTGTTCCCGCCGACATCAGCAGCCCGGCTCCAAAGTCGGCTCCCTGGCCCAGTCGGTCAGCAACCGCTGCCAGCACCAGTTGCTGATTGCGGCCACCGCTGCCACGCCGGTCCGCCGCGACCAGTTCAACCACCGGCTCCCCGCCACTGATAAAACAATGATCCTCGGCTGGCCGTTCATCAAACATGCCAGCCAGCCGCTGGCCAACCGCTTCAGCAGCTCCTTCCAGTTCCTCGTTCGCTTCCACAGAAACCTGCCAGCCTCGCCGGCGAGCCTCTTCCGCTGCAGCCTCCACAGCCGTGCGGTTATTGCCAATCACCTGCTGCAGCTGCTGCTGCTGCTGCTGGCCCGGCTGGCTGGCCACATCGACAGCAGTTACACGTTCCAGGTACTCCCAGACCGACGCTGGAAAAGGATTGGCCGCTGAATCGAACCTGCGCAGCACGGCCAGAGCATCTGCGACGGTCGACGAATCTGCCACGGTCGGTCCAGAAGCAATCATCTCGAGTGGGTCGCCGAGAACATCCGAGATCACCAGCGTGATCAGCTGTCCGGCCCCGCAGGCCTTCGCCAAACGTCCTCCCTTGACCTGGCTGAGTTGTTTTCGCACCGTGTTCAACTCAGCAATATTCGCTCCAGCTCCACTCAATATCCTGGCAAGCTGCTGCTTGTCTGCCAGTGAGACACCCTCGACGGGCGCAGCCAGCAGAGCTGATCCACCTCCGGAGAGCAGACAGATGCAGGTATCCTGGGGGCCCAGCTGCGAGATCATGCGAATAATCTCGGCGGTTCCCTGCAGACTCTCACTGGTTGGCTCATTGACGCCGGCAGGGCGTGCTGCGTGCAATCTGATCCGCTTGAGTGGCCGCACGCAGTCTGCAGGAACGTTGACCCATCCCTGCAGACGCAGTCGATCCAGCCAGCCATCCCCCAGCCCCTCTTCAAGGCCGGTCGCCATGCCGCTACCTGCCTTGCCAGCACCTACCACAACAACCGAGCCGCCAGCAGCGGCCGGTATTTCAATTCCCGCAATGGAGATGCGCTGCTGATCGTGCTGGATCACATTCCGTACCAGTCGAGAGCTATCAACCGCCTGCACTCCGGCTTGCCAGATTGCCAGTGCATCCTCTCGCAGAGATGTGGGTGCCTGGCTCACTGCGACTGCTCCCGGATCCTGACCACATCCAGCCACTGACCTTCACGCTTAACGGCCAGCTCACCAAGCCCGTCTGCGTCAGCCGTGGAGAAGACCAGGCCCAGCAGGTACTGGCTATCGGCCATGCTGAAACGTCCCGCCACGGCACTCCAGCAGGATCCACGACCGTGGTCCCCGGGCAGACCGGCATGGTTAAAGAATGCCTGTTGAAATCCGCTGGCACTGAGTTGTTCCGGCCAACGGACAAGAATGGAATGATGCGCCGCGACGACCTTGGTAAAATCTGTCATGAAGTGATTCATGATGTGGGGAATGTGCTCGTTCTCCGGCAACTCGCTGCCGCGGCCCAGCGGAGCCAGCACGACCACACGCAAGCAGACGGGTGTGCCATACAGCTCCATGCTGTAGGAGCCGTCCGGCGGACCCCTGGTTTCTAGTTCTTCCAGGCCAAGGCCAACAGCCTCCTCGGCAGTCTGCCCAGGGCCTCTTACGACGCCGAGAATCGCCCGGACAATGCGCGGGGAGACCGCCAGCAGAGCGATCAGAGCAAGAATTGCTGCAACAGAAGCCACGCTGGACATGTCCATCATTCACTCCGCCTGGGCGACCTTGTGGCTGGCGTAACTGGCAATGCAACGCTTCACGGATAGATCGTAAACGCCACGGCCCATGATCGGCAAGTCATCGGGAGCTGGCCTGGTGCTGCGAGGCAGGAATCACTGTGGCCGGAATCAGCTGCAGGGAAATATCGTCCAGCAGGACTTCTCCAACGTCCATCAGCGCCAGCGTCAGCTGCAGCGTTTGAGCCTGTTCGACACCCCGGTAGATAACAAATGGTCGCCAGCCAGGAGCGTGATGAAGTCTGAGTGCCAATGAGGGGCCAGCGACCGAATCATAAACGAGCAGACCATCGGAATCCGGGTCGAGCGGTCTGGGAATTCGTACCCATCCCTGGATTTTCACCCTGTCTCCTGGTTGCACGGAAACCGGTGGAGTCTGAATCCAGACGGGGGCCGAGGCCGATCGTTGCTGCACAGGCAGCTGGCCTTCGTGCCAGCTGACCATGCGAATACAACCGGGACCCGAACGAGCTCCAGCCGCGGACAATTCCACCTTTGAGCTGATGCCCGCCACCTGGCCGCGGATGTGCTTCCAGCCGGCACGGCGTAAGCCAGCAAGGCTGTCACATTCACCGGCCGACAGCTGGTTCTCGCCCCAGTCGCGTCCGGCCAGCGAACGGCCGAGTGCCCAATGCGAGGGGAGCGTCTCAAAACAGACACAGAGTGGACTACTTACGGGCGACTCAAATGCCCGGCTGCTGGCTTGCCACACCTCGAATCGCAACTGCCGCAGCTGCCTGGCAACATCTGCTGCCTTCCGCTGGTGAGCAAGATCTGCCAGGTCGCTGGCATCGGCCAGCTGTTGTGCAACTCGCTCATTCAGCTGCTGCCGCCGCTGCTGCCATTGGTGCTGGTATTGCACGGGCCCAGGTAACTGGTCCATCACCAGGCTTGTCTGTTGCCAGAGTGCCTGTAATTGTTGATCGGCCAGCTGGCCGCGACGCTCTGCCATCCGCCGGTCCGTACGGCGAAGATAATCGACGGCTAGTGGATCGTCGCTGAGGACAACCAGGTTGACTTCACTATCTAACGGCACCTGCCAGGCTCCGTTCCTGCTATTCAGTGACAGCTGTTGTATCCCCGCCGGGCCAATCAGCAGGCCACGGTAGGTGGCGGGAACTTCCCCCGGATCCAGCTCCACATTGACAGCCTGGCTGGCTGCACCAACCAGCTGATCGCTGGGACTGGAGCGGAAGATCCAGATCATGCGAGCTCGCCGGGTCGACAACGACATCGCCGTCACGCCTGGCTGATCCAGCTCGATCCGTTGCGACATTCCTCCACCAGCAATCCAGGGCTCGACCAGCTTGAGTTCCATATTGAGTTGTTCAAGTTGCCGGGCCCGGTCGTGCTGGCGGCCGTCGGCACGATCGAGGCGAGCGTGGGACCGCAGCAAGACTCCTCGGCTCCCGACAGACAGGGCCCGGT
>CAUZOB010000287.1:0-4871 GCA_963581185.1 Planctomycetota bacterium
ATTAGCGAGATTCATCACGAGTGCGGCATCGCAGCCGTTTACCACCTGCCCTCGGACCAGCCTAGCAAGCTGTGTGTTCCTCAAGGGCCACTGGAAATCTCCAGGCTGATGCCACGGATGCTACAGGACATTCAGAATCGTGGTCAGTTGGCCGCCGGCATTACCTCTTACAGTCCCGACAGACAGCAGCTGATTGACACTCACAAGGACATCGGCACAGTCTCCGAGGTCTTCCGGCTATCGCATTCCGGCAAGAGCGAGAGCTTGATGCGAGAATATGCCGGCCGGGCGGCAATTGGGCACGTACGGTACGCCACCTGTGGCCAGGAAGATCGCAGTTACGCGCAGCCGTTTGAGCGACACCACCTGCAGAAAAACAAGTGGTTCAGCTTTGCATTCAACGGCCAGCTGGCCAATTACCAGCAGCTTCGAGACCGCCTGCTAAGTGATGATGACCATCATCTCACGCGTGAGACCGACACCGAGATCATCATGCATGAGATCAGCCGCGAGGTGTCCGGCGATCGCCAGCCATCGATGTTCACGATCATGGAGAACATCAGCCGCAAGTTTGACGGCGCCTACAGCATGGTGCTGCTCAATGCCCGCGGCGAGATGTTAGTGGCCCGCGACCCACTGGGCATCAAGCCGCTCTGTTACGCGATCGATGGCCCACTGTTTGCCGCTGCAAGTGAAAGCGTGGCCTTGCTGAATATTGGCTTTACTCCGGAGCAGATTAAATCGCTGCCGGCGGGCCACATGATTGCGATCAGCAACGGCGAGATTCAGATTATGCAATATGCGGATGCTGGCCGCAGCGCGCACTGCTTTTTTGAGTGGATCTACTTTGCCAACGTCGCCAGCACGCTGGAAGACCGCAGTGTCTATCTGTCGCGGACCGAGTTGGGGAATGAGCTGGCGCGGATAGAAAAGGCTGACGGCAGTGTCCCCATCGATGAGGACACGATTGTCGTACCGGTGCCGGATACCAGCAAGGCGGCCGCCGACGCGATGGCATACCAACTGGGTATCCCCTGCCGCGAGGGCTTGATTCGTAATCGTTATGCCGGCCGTACATTTATCGAAGCTGGCAGTGACCGCAAGCGCAAGGCCCAGACAAAATACACTCCCTTGAACGAGGTCCTGAATGGCAAGCGGGTATTCCTGGTTGAGGACTCGATTGTCCGCAGTACGACGATGCGTGTCTTGCTGGACAGGATTCGAGGAGCGGGTGGGGCCCGTGAGATTCACGTCCGCGTCGCCTCCCCACCCATCATTGCTCCCTGTTTCTACGGCATTGACATGTCGACGGTGGACGAGTTGTTCGCGCCAGCCTTCCTGGCTGGCGGCCCGTTGACGGACGACGTGCAGAAAGAGATGGCCAAGTCGCTGGGTGCCGATTCGCTCCGCTATTTGCCCGTCAAGGCGATCGCCCAGGCGGTCCAGTTTTCAGCGGACCAGTTGTGCCAGGCCTGCATCACTGGCAAATATCCCACCGACTGGGGACAACAGCTCTATCAGATCGCCGCCTCTTCCGAGGGGAATAGTGGCCAGCGGACTTACGAGGGGATCAGCCAGATGGTCCGTTCGCAGCGGGCCTGAAGCGGTCAGTCGTCGAGTCGCTGGTAACAACAACGATAGACCGGCTCGTCATTCAATCGCACGCGCCGCTCAAAGTGAGTCTGGTAGTCCATATCGTGCGTGGCGGGCCGCTGGTCAACGTCCTGCGGTCCAGACAGTTGAGCAACGCCAGCCAGCAATTCCAGTGTCAGCTGGTAGTACTCCCGCACATCGGTCCAGACATGAAAGCTGCCAGCCGGTTTCAGGCAGCGCACGACATCCTTTACAAAGGACTCACAAATCATCCGGCGCTTGTGATGCCGCTTCTTCCACCAGGGGTCGGGGAAGTAGACATGGACAGCCTGCAGGCTGGCGGTCTTAACACGGCGGGCAAACAGGAACTGGGCATCACCAATCACGACCCGGGCATTCTCCCGCTCGGATCGGGCCAGCCGGGCGGCAGCAAAACGGGCATACTTGCGAGCAATCTCGATACCCAGAAAGTTGTACTGGGGGTGGTCAGCCGAGGCATGCTCGAGAAACAGGCCCTTGCCACTGCCAACCTCTATTTCAAGTGGAGCGGGTTCTCTGAAGGCATCTTCCGGACACCAGTCCTCGGCCAGGTCGCTGGCAACCAGCAAGTGGTCGGCCAGTTCCAGTCCAGCATCATTTCGCCTCAGTGCGCGCCGGCCCATGGTGCAAACTTCAGCCTATAATTCAGTCAACGATTGGAAAGCCGATACCGGAATCGGGATTCCTTTAAGCAGTCCTTCGACGCAGATCAAATCATTGACCACGCCCTGGAAGCGACAGACGATCATGCGGCCACGGCGGACTCGAGTCATCTGGCAAATCAAGATCAAGCGATCGCCGGGTACGACGGCGCCTCGAAAACGAACTTCTTCCAGACCGCCAAGGCCAAGCATCTCGGCACCCAGCAGGTCGTTTCGCTGGCAGAACAGGCTGCAACACTGGGCAATCGCCTCCAGCATGATCACGCCTGGCATCAAGGGGATCTCCGGGAAGTGACCGCGGACCCAGAAGTCCTGTTCGCCGATATCCTTGTAACCGACGCAGGTATGGTCCTCAAGATTCTCGTAGACCAGGGCCGTCATCTGGGCCATTTCAAACCGCTGGGGATTGAAATCTTCGATCGCCTCTTGATCGGCAAGCACAACGTTCATGTCGATCTGTGAGAGATCGACCAGATACTTTTTGGGTGCCACAGAAATTCCACTTTACTGGTAGAGCAGAGGCAGCATGCTGCTGCTGACTGCAAGAACTCGCTCAGGTCTTGATCTTCCTCCGCTTCGCCTTGCGTGCCCTGTTGTTTGCCGGGCGACGACCGTGATTTGCTTTTTTGAGCTTGCGTGTTGGCTTGGCCATGATCTTTCAATGCTCTGCAGTTGACGTGGACCGACCCGCTGGTCGGCATCGGCCCGGTGATGAACAGTCGGTCACCTGGAAGCCATTTAAACTAGCACGAACCCCTACTACTGAGAAGAGCGGCTAAGCTCGCCTTACTCAGCACTTTCAATCTTGGCGGTTTTAGCCAGCGGCAACTGATCCCCGTTTCGATGGTCAACCCAGCGATTCCGGTCAAAGTGCTTGTCGTAGGCTCCGTAGTCGTTAAACCAGAATCGCTTGGCAATCCGGTAGGCCATTGATTTCTCTGGAACCTCGTGGCCTGGGAAGTACTGCGAGGAATGTCCTGCCATTTTCTCCAGTTCCTGGAAGCTGGTGCCGCGGGCCGTGGTATCACGGGCACCGTGACGTTCAGCAAGTTCCAGCAGCAAGTCGGGTCTTTCCAGGATGATACATCCGCGCGTGTGCTCGGCAGCGGTCTGGCGGAAGTCTCGCAGGAAGGCGGATTCATTGAATGTCTGTCGCAACGGCCGCTCATCATGAATCGACTCGGTCGCCATCTGGATCACCGGGCACGGTTCAATATCGCCCCAGGGACTGATGTGATGCGTAAAGCCAGTTGCCGCAGGGCAGAGAGCCTGGCCTTCACCATCATGATAGGCATCGATGATGATGATCGGCTTCTTGGCTCGCATCTCGACCACGAACTTGCGAGCTTCCAGCTGCTGCTCGGGACTCAATGCCAATTCCGGGCAGGCTTCGGGACCGACCGGTCGGTAGATGTGGAACCAGCAGTACATCACACCCAGCTTGACCAGCTGGTCAATCCACTCTTCCGAAATGAACTCATAATTGGTCTGGCAGAGGCTGGTGCAGACACCGGTCAAGACCTTGTGCCGCAGGCAGTTCTCCAAGCCTGCCAGCGTCCTGCCATAGACATCGCCACCGCCACGACGCTCGTCACTGACGAGCTCGTTCCCTTCCACGCTGACCAGTGGGGTGACATTTCCCATCCGCCTCAGCTCGCGAGCGACATCATCGGTAATGAACTGGCCGTTGGTGAAGACCTGAAAGTAGCAATCGCGGTGCCGTGCCAGGATCTCCAGTATCTCACCATGCATGAATGGCTCGCCGCCGAGAATCCCAAAAAATGAATTCCCCATCGCCTTCGCTTCGCCAATCATGCGATCCATCGCCTCGACGTCGATTTTCTGCTGCTTGGCAGCTACATCGACCCAGCAACCCTGGCATCGCAGGTTGCAGCTGTTAATGATGGAGATATACAAGAAGGGCGGGAAAAACTCGCCTCTCTTGAGGCGCCGCTTGTGCTTTTGTACGCTGCGAATACCCTTGATGCCTGCACTCCAGACCAAGCGAGCGAGTAACCGCTTGTCGGTCTCCATTAGCAGCCGCTTGGCCATTTTAAAATACATGGCAGGTTATCCATCCTCGAAGTCAAAGATCAGATGCTTACTCGGCAGTATACACGATCAAAGTGCCCGAAAAAATGGCCCCCGGTAATGCCCGATGATTCCCTTCGATCAGCTTGAAGCCGCAGCCCAGCAGGCCAGCCAGGAATTGCTGGCCGCCCGTACAGCAGCGGGACACTGGCAGGGTGAGCTATCGTCATCGGCGCTCTCCACGGCCACCGCGATCAGTGCCCTGGCGCTGGTCCGTCAGCATGCGCCAGCGGAGCGGGGAGAGTTGCCCGACGACCAGGTACTGGACGAGCTGATCCAGCGAGGACTCGACTACCTTGCCGGGCAACAGAACGAAGACGGCGGCTGGGGCGATACCTCGCTCAGCTATTCGAATATTGCCACCAGTATGCTGGTCCAGGCGGCCAGGCAACTGGCTGGATCCGCGGACCCGGAATCGGCCAGCTGGCACGCTGCTGAGCAGTACCTCGACAGCCAGGGTCGCTCGGCTGGACTGGCTCAGCGATA
>CAUZOB010000288.1:0-4805 GCA_963581185.1 Planctomycetota bacterium
CGTCGGTATACCAGGGAGTGCAGTGTCGCTCGAAGGGCGACCCAGTGTTGTACGTGACCAACCCCAAGGGGATGGACCGCAAGCTGCGTCGAGCCAGTTTGGATGCGCTGCGCGACTTGAACCAGATCCAGGCCGATCAACTTGGCAGCCCCGAGACGCTGACGCGGATCGCCCAATACGAGCTGGCCTTCCGGATGCAGACATCGGTGCCGGGTGTGATGGATATCAGCAAGGAGACGCAGGAGACGTTGGACGACTATGGTGCCATGCCTGGCGAAGCGAGTTTTGCGAATAATTGTCTGCTGGCCCGCCGGCTGGCGGAAAATGGCGTTCGCTATATCCAGTTGTTTGATTGGGGATGGGATTTCCATGGCACCAACAAGAGCCGGGGCATCCGACAGGGTCTGGTGGACCGCTGCAAGCCGATGGATCAATCGGTGTCGACTTTGATCAAAGATCTCAAGCAGCGGGGCTTGCTCGAGGACACGCTGGTAATCTGGAGTGGTGAATTTGGACGTACCCCATTTCGCGAGGGACGCACGGCCAAGAGTGACGTGCTGGGCCGAGATCACTACCCCGATTGTTACTCGATTTTCATGGCAGGTGGCGGCTTGAAACGTGGGATCAGCTATGGTGCATCGGATGAATTGGGATTCCAGCCGATTGAGAACAAGGTGCATGTGCATGATTTACAGGCGACTATCCTGCATTTGCTCGGGTTTGACCATGAGCGATTGACGCATCGATTCCAGGGTCGGGATTACCGCCTCACCGATGTTCATGGCAAGGTGGTCGAAGGGCTGCTGGCCTAACGCGGTGATTTCTGTGATGGGCTACTGACGAGACAATCGGGAGGCCGGTATGCAGACGATTCGCGTAGCTTCACTCAGTATCAACAGTCCGCTGGGCGATGTGGCGGGCGTGTTGGACGGTATGGCTGACTGGACGGCCAAGGCGGTGGATGACGGCGCCGAGTTAGTCGTTTTTCCTGAACTGCAGATTCATGGTCACTGCACTCCCAATACCTGGGATCTGGCCGAGTCGATTCCGGATGGCGAGAGTACGCGGCGGGTTGAGCAGATTGCCCGGGATCACGGCGTCTTCATTTCTGTGGGGCTGAGTGAGAAAGAGCGGGATATTGTTTACAACACGCAGATCCTGGTAGGACCAGATGGTTTTATCGGCAAGCAGCGGAAGATCCACTGCTCGCGGGACGAGGTGTTGTTTTACAAGGGGGGGCGCGAGTTGCCGGTCTTTGACATTGGCAAGTGCAAGATTGCGTCGATCATTTGTTACGACAACCAGTTTCCGGAATTGGCCAGGATCCTGGCATTGCGGGGTGCGGATCTTCTTTTGATGCCACATGCGGCTCGTGTCAAGATGTGGGATGACACGGCTGAATCGATGGCGGCGGCTCGTCAACACACGCACGACTACTTCATTTCTTGTTATGCGATGCGGGCCAGGGAGAATGCCTGTTTTGCGGTTCTGGCCAACCAGGCTGGCCGGGCAGGGTATGTGGATACTTATCCGCAGGACTCGCCAAATCAGCCTCATCATTGTGGCGGAGCGATTGTTTTTGCACCGGACGGCGAGGTCATTGCCTGTACCCAACGCGATGAGATTCGTGATGAGATGGTGGTGGTGACTCTGGAGGCAGATCGGCTGAATGCCGAGCGGGCGTTGGCCAACTACACGCTGCGGACGCGGCGGCCAGAGTTGTATGAGGAATTGACGAAGGACCAGGTGAGTTACTGAGTTTGGATGGATACGGGTTTCAGGTTAGATTTGGTTGTCCTGTAGCCCATACCTCGTAGCCCCTGACCTGTAACTCTCACATGTCTGACGCCAGCTCTCCAACTGACCCTCAGCCGACGATTGAGCGGATCCTGCGTGATTTGCAGCGATTCGGATATTCCCAGACCGGCGTCGAAGCGCTGCAGCAGATGGATCTTCAGTTGCAGGCTGAGCTGGAGGAACTGCGTCAACGCGCCGCTATTCTGAAAACGGAGGTGGAGGCGGCTTTAGTGGCCGGTGATGCGCATGTATTTGACATGCTCAAGGATCGGTTAGCCAAGTTGCGGGGGGGAATCGAGAGTCGTCGAACCAAGCGGGAGCGAATCTTCAATGCTCTGCAGCAAGAGCATCTAAACGCAGGCATGGCTCGTTTGCTGGGCAGCCGCTTGCGGGTTGCCTTGCTTGAGGGTTTCATTTTCGTGCTGATCGTCCTGGTACTAGGTTTGCTGGCGTATGACTTTTCCACGCCGGTCACGTGGGGACAGTTTTCGGCCAGGGAGGGGCAGCCATACCTGGTGGCGGATCCGGCTGATCAGGAATCTGCCTGGGCTCTCATTCAGCAGCAGCATCCGAACTTGACGGCTGCGGATGTTGGGCCGTATGAGTTGTTGGAGGGGCGGCCGCAATGGTTGTCGCCCGACGGTATCTTTCTCATCGATGCAATCTGTTGCCTGATCTTCCTGATCGAGTTTTTTATGCGACGCAGTTGTGCGGACTCGAAGAGTTGGTTTTGGCGCAAGAACTGGATGGACTTTTTCACGTCGATTCCGGTGCCGGGCGAGGCGCAGCTGGCGAGATTTGGTCGTGTGGCGAGGGTGGCCAGGTTCGCCAGGATCCTGCGATTCAGCCGCGTGTTGCGCGCCATGCGTGTGGTGTTGTTGTTATGGCGTGGGATGGACAAGCTGCAGGACACGATGGATGTGAAATTGATGAAGCGGTCGTTGAAGTGGGGTGTGGCGGTAATGTTGATCGGGGGTTTGCTGATTTACTTTATCGAGTCGAGGTATGCGAGTGATGGGAATGATGTACGGACATTAGGAGGTGGATTGTGGTGGAGTTTTACCACGGTGGTGACCGGGGGCTTTGGTGACATTCATAATCCTGTGTCGGGTCTGGGCCGATTCTTGACGATCATTCTGGTGGTTACGGGAATGATATTGGTTGGCGTTTTTACGGCGACATTGACGTCGTTGTATGTAGGGGAGGAGTCGGAAGAGATTCAGCAGCATCAGGACGAGATGAACGAACGGATTAGTCGGATGGAGGAGGCGGTCCGGGAGATGAGTCAGAAGCTTGGCGAGAGGGAGTAATGCCGGGCAGTCAGAAGAACGGATGCGAGATGTGGCCGTTGGCAGTACCCGACTGTGTTCCGCAGTCGGAAGAATACATGAGCGATGCGGCCGAGCCGATTTGGTTTCAGTTGTTTTCTCTGCGTTCTCTGTGGCCTCTGCGGTAGACTCATTCTGAGTAGTTCGCGGATTCACTTTTCCAACTTCAGCTTCCCGGAATAACATGATCGACTCTCGATTGCACCGTCGTACTTTCCTCGGTACTGCTGCTATTTCAAGCTTCGCTGGTAACGCCCTTGTACGTGCTGACCATGGTGCGAGCAGGCCGAAGGTCTGTGTATATAGCGAGCATTTTCAATCGCTCCCGATTCCGGAGGTCTGCCGGCTGTTCAAGCAGATGGGGGTCGACGGCCTCGATTTGACGGTCCGGCCTGGCGGTCATATCAAGCCGGAGGAGGTGACGGAGCGGTTGCCTTTGGCGGTCAAGGCGGCGCGGGATCAGGGGCTGGAGGTGATGATGTTAACGACCTCGATCACGGCGCCGGACCAGATTGCCAAGCAGACCTTCGAGGCCTGCCAGGAAGTGGGGATTCAGCGGATCAAGCTGGGATATTACCGGGTTGGCGAGTTTGGCAGTTTAGCGCGGCGGTTGGACGAGGCGCGTCGGCAGTTGGAGTCGGTGGTGGAGTTGGCGGCGAAGTATGGCGTGCGGCCCTGTGTGCATGTTCATTCGGGCGGGACGATACCGTCGAGTGGGATGATGTTGTATGGGATGTTGAAGGGGATTGAGCCGGAGCGGGTGGGGGCATATTTGGATTCGCATCACATGACGATCACGGGGGGCAATGGTGGTTGGAGCCAGGCGATTGATCTGTTGAAGCCCTGGATATCGCTGGTGGCCCTGAAGAATTTTCAATGGCGGAAGAGGGAGCGAGGCGAGCTGGGGCAGCAGCGGTGGGGGACGGAGTACTGTCGTTTGGAGGACGGGGTGGCGCCGATAGCTGAGTTTGTGGGGACGGTTCAGCGAGCGGGGTATGGTGGTTTTTACACGTTACATACGGAGTATCAACGGCCGGTGGCGGAGTGTCTGCGGTTGACGACGGAGGATTTCGCGTATTTGAAGCGGATATTTTCTCAGCTGTAGCCGACTGCGTTCCGCGTTCGGAAGGATGGACGGGCGACGCGGCGTCAGCAGATTTACTAGTCTGACGCGGAGACGCGAAGATTGGTGATTGGCTTTTGAGTCTCTCGTTGATAAGCGTTGTCGAAGGGGATTGGAGTTGACGGGGGTAAAAAGTAGGATAGGGACTTCGCCCCGCGGGTGGGGCTGAATCGGGCGGAGTAGCTCAGTTGGTTAGAGCATCGGAATCATAATCCGAGTGTCGGGGGTTCGAGTCCCTCCTCCGCTACTAGGGTGTTTTCAAGAACATCCACAATGTCCGAGAAACTCGTGTTTTCCCGAGCGTTTATGACGATTCGGGTTTTTTCATGCGCTGCCGTGCGACCCCCTGCGGGCGGTTGCATCCCCAGTTTGTCCCCAGTTAGGAGATCGTCAGAGACTGCGAATTGGAAATGCTCTTCGGTTACCGTTAAGTAGTGGTTCTGTGCTACTCGTGGCGAATTTCCCAACCAGGAACAGACGACGTGGGTCGCCAGTTGTGGTGCATCCTCAAGTTCCGTTTGAAGGCTTGCCCGCAAATTCTGGAATGGCTTCGGCCA
>CAUZOB010000289.1:0-4789 GCA_963581185.1 Planctomycetota bacterium
GAAGCGTGTGCGTTCCCAATCGCAGCTGCACCCCATCTGCTTGAGCTGCGAAATGATGCGTTCTTCATACTGGTCCTTCCAGTCCCAGATCCTGGCCACCAGCTGTTCGCGTCCAAGGTCATGGCGACTCTTGCCTTCTTCTTCCTTCAAGCGACGTTCGACCACCGCCTGGGTTGCAATCCCGGCATGATCGGTGCCCGGCATCCAGAGTGACTCGTATCCCTGCATCCGCTTCATACGGATCAGGATGTCCTGCAGCGTGTTATTGAGGGCATGTCCCAAGTGCAGTGCCCCGGTCACGTTGGGCGGCGGGATCACGATCGTAAAAGGTGGTCGATCGCTGTCGGCACGGGCATGAAACAGCCCCGCCTCTTCCCAGCCGGCATAGATCCGCTGCTGGTCCTGGCGATAGTCAAAATTCTTGGGAAAGTCGTCGGGCGAGATCGATGTCATCGTGTTTATCTACCTGGTGGGTGAAGCCACATGGCGGGCATCGTACCCAATCCAGAAACTGTGCCAAAGCTCAGTTATCGTCGGTGACGGCGGAAGCGGGTACACCATCCTTGAACAGCTTGTATTCGACTGCATCGACAAGTGCGATCCAGCTGGCCTCAATAATGTTCTCACTCACTCCAACCGTCGACCAGCTCTGCTCACCATCGGTACTCTCCACAATCACCCGAATGCGAGCTGCCGTGCCTGCCTCCGAGTTGACAACGCGAACCTTATAATCGACCAGCCGCATGGTCCGCAGCGTGGGATAGCTGCCGTTGAGTGCCTTACGGAGGGCGCCGTCAAGGGCGTTGACCGGTCCATCACCCTCGGCAACCTCATGGCGAATCTGCTCGGCGACCTTGACCTTGACCGTGGCCTCGGTCAAGACCTCGCTGTCGTCATCCACGCCGACCTCGACGTGATACTTGATACGCTCAAAATGAGGCATAAAAAGTCCTGCGCAGCGTTGCACGAGCAGATCAAAGGAAGCCCGCGCGGCCTCGAACTGGTAGCCACGGTTCTCCATCGCAACCACTTCGGCCAGCACCAGCTGCATCAGCTCGTTGTCGTCGTCCAGGTTCAGCTTGGAGGTCAGGGCCTGGATATTACTGCGACCCGACAACTCGCTGACCAGGATTCGTCTTTCGTTGCCAACGGTTTCCGGTTTCATGTGCTCGTAGGACGCCGTCTCACGGGCAATTGCATGAGCATGCATGCCCCCCTTGTGGGCAAATGCGCTTTTCCCCACGAATGGCTGATTGGAACGTAAACGCATGTTGGCAATTTCGTAAACAAAGCGGGAGAGTTCGGTCAGCTGGTCGAGGTCGCCCCCTCCCAGTAACTCGTATCCCTCCTGCTTGAGTGCCAGGTTGGCGATCACCGAGATCAGGTCGGCGTTGCCACAGCGTTCGCCGATGCCATTGATCGTCCCCTGCACCTGGACAGCTCCGGCCGCCACAGCGGCCAGTGAATTGGCAACAGCCATGTCACAGTCGTTATGACAGTGGATGCCGACCTCCACGTCGTACTCGGCCAACGCCTCACGGGCGGCGGTCGTGTAGTCGGCGATCTCCTCGGGCATGCTGCCGCCATTGGTGTCGCACAGCACGACCAGCGAGGCACCTGCCGCGGCACCTGCCTGGATCGTCTGCAGAGTATAGTCGCGGTTGTTTTTCCAGCCATCAAAGAAGTGCTCGGCGTCGTAAATCACTTCCTGCTGCTGGCTCACCAGCCAGGCGACGCTCTCCCCGATCATCGCCAGGTTCTCTTCAAGCGAGACTCGCAGCACGTTTTCGACATGAAAGTCCCAGCTCTTGCCGACCAGGGTGATGACCGCGACACCGCTGGCCAGCAATGCCTGCATGCCAGGATCTTCGGCAGCCGACATACCACGGCGGCGGGTCATTCCAAAGGCACAGAGGCGGGTCCCCTGCAAGTCCAGCTCGGCAGCTCGCTGAAAGAACTGCACGTCCTTTTCATTGGAGAGGGGGTAACCACCTTCGATGAAGTCAAAACCCATTTCAGCCAGCCGCTGGGCAATCTGCAGCTTGTCCTGGAGCGACAGGCTGACCCCCTCTCCCTGGGTGCCGTCGCGAAGCGTGGTGTCGTAAATCTGGATCCTGCGCATTGTCTTTTCTCTCGGCAGCCGGCCGCTGGTCAATAAAAAAACCCTGAAACCGCTCGTGGGCTCCAGGGCTGCTGTGTGTCACTTGCGTGGCGAACGGCCCTTAAGCCCTCCCGGAAATAACCGGAATAATGACGCTGATATCCACAATCACCGTGGTGATCGATTGGAACTTCGAAGCATGCATGTTATGGAACCGGTCAATGGTGGTCTGGATGGCAGTTGCTCGCAACAAATTCCACAATAAGCCCGCCGCCGGACGCTGTCAACGCACAGCATGGGGCCGCTGGAAACTCAATCCAGCAGCACCTTGACCACCACTTTTCGAACCGCGCCGAGGCCTCCCAGGGGTGCATGCGCATCGTCCGGGAAAAATATGGCAAAACTGCCTGCTGGCACGGACAACCAGCAACTGGGACGGTCATAGTAAAAGGCCAGGTCGCTGTCCGTATCGTACGCCTGTTGGACCCGCTGGCAATTGGCGGTTGGCAGCCAGCCGATGCGATCCTCACCACGGACCACGTACTGAATATCGAAATAGCGGCGATGGTGCTCGATCAGGGCACCCGCCTGGCCCTTGCCCTGGTCATCTGAGAGCAGGGCGAAGACCTCGTCCGAGTCGATCTCGTGTCGTCCTGTTGCCAGCTGCTCGAGGTCCGACTGCTGGAGAAAATCGAAGCCCTTCGCCAGCCGCGACTGGAGTGGCTTGTAGAGATCGGCGTTGATGAGCTGGTCCAGAATCATGCTGCCTACGGCGCGTCCAATCAGTCGTCAGTATCGTCATCAAGCCAGTCATCGTCGTCATCGTCCTGCTGGTCCCAGTCGACCTGCTGGTCGTCGCTGAGCTGATCCTGCTGAGTTCCTTCGTCCTCCACCCAGTCGGTCTCGGCCAGCTGCTGCTGGTCCATATCCGCCGACGGGCTGGCGGTCTGATCGTGATCCTGTTCTGCCAGCCTGTCATCATCATCCAGCGACTGCTCAAGCTCATCAACCAGGCCATCCTCTGTTTGCCATTCGTACTCGGACTGCTGCTGTTGCTCGACGCTCGTCCGTCGAGGTGTTGTGGCAACGGCCAGCGAAGAAGCATCATCGTGGCTGGCGAGCGAGTCAAATTGCTGGCTGGCACTCGGCAGCTGCGGATCTGGATAGGCACTGCGCTGCGTCGCTGGCGCCGACGGCGGGGCGTCGGGTGCTGAATTGGCGAACTGTTCCGAACCCTGGCCCGCCTGGATCGCATCCCACTCTTCCATCGTCATCAGCACCTCGCGTGACTTGGAGCCATTGTATTGACCGACAATGCCATCTTCGGCCATGAAGTCGATCAGTCGAGCTGCCCGTCCGTAGCCAATCCCGAGTGCTCGCTGCAGCAACGACAGGCTACCTCGACCCTCGCGGATCACCACCTCGATCGCACTCTCATAAAGATCGTCTCGCTTGCGCAGCTGGCTGACATCGCCGCCCCCGTCAGCAGCAACCTTGAGATCCACCAGTTCGCGGATAAACTGGGTATCTCCGCTGCTGACCTGTTCGACCAGCATGCTGACCTCATCTTCGTCGAGGAATGTCCCCTGTCCACGCAGCAGGGTACTGGTACCGGGCCAGAGGAAGAGCATATCGCCGTTGCCGAGCAGCCGTTCGGCGCCCATCTCGTCCAACACCACCCGGCTGTCGGTACGACTGGAAACCTGAAAGGCGATACGGGCCGGCAAGTTCGACTTGATCAGCCCGGTGATCACATCGACCGTTGGCTTTTGTGTTGCCAGCACGAGGTGAATCCCAACCGCCCGGCTCTTCTGTGCCAACCGGATAATATGCCGTTCAACTTCCTTGCCCCCGGTCATCATCAAGTCAGCCAGCTCATCGGCCACGATTACGATCAAGGGCATCCGGAAGGGGATCTCACGACACTCCTCTTCGGATTCCGGACCGAGTCGCTTGATGATCTCCGCCTCGCTCAACTTGTTGTAGCTGGTTATGTGCCGCGCACCGGCCTGGGCCAGCAAGGCATATCGCTGTTCCATCTTCTCCACCGCCCAGGCCAGAATCGCTTCGGCCTTCTTCATGTCGGTCACGACCGGATGCATCAAGTGAGGCAGGCGGCCATAGCAGCTGAGTTCCACCATCTTCGGATCGATCAGCAGCAGCCGCACCTCCTCAGGTGACTTCGTCATCAGGATCGAGGCGATTAATGAGTGCAAGCAGACACTCTTGCCACTCCCTGTCCGACCGGCGATCAACAGGTGGGGCATGCTGGCCAGGTCAACTGTCAATGGAGCTCCCGAGACATCCTTGCCAAGGAACAGGGGAATCTGCATCTTCTCAATATCGCTAGCCGATTCATCGATCACCTCTCGCAGGCGAACTAGCTGTTGCTGCTGGTTTGGCACCTCGATGCCAACCGTATTCTTGCCAGGGATCGGTGCCACGATGCGGACCGTGGGAACGCGCAGGGCGATTGCCAGGTCGTCGGCCAAACCGGTGATGCGGGAGAGTCGCAAGCCCGCTTCCAGCTGGATCTCGTAACGAGCGATGACCGGACCGGTCTCGATTTCCACAACCTGGACTTTGAAGCCAAATTCGCTGAATGTCTTTTCCAGGATGGCTGCGTGGCGGCGAACCTCCTTGGCCTGTTTCTTGAGGTCCAGCTTGTCGGCACCTTGCAGCAGTTCC
>CAUZOB010000290.1:0-4785 GCA_963581185.1 Planctomycetota bacterium
GACGATCGGCGGGCCGCCTCGACCTGGCAGGTATCGTGGCCCAGTTGAGAGAGGCTGGCATCAAAGACGTGACGGTCAGTAAAGAGCTCGGCAACTGGATCCGCTTCATCAAGCCGCGTCCAGCCGAGATGGATATCTGGACGCACAACAAATACGATGCCACGGGAAACCCGGTCTCGCGCGATACCCAGATCGGCGTGCCTCGCGGCGTTCGCTGGATGGCGGGTCCTGTCTGGCCGACCGGCCATCGCAAGCAGGCGGTTCCGACAGTCGTGGCCTCGGAAAAGAGGCTGATCTACGTATTCCAGGACGAGGTCGTGATCGACGGCCGCCAGGTGCGCCAGGATTCCCTGATTGCCCGCGACGCCTTCAATGGCCTGCCGCTCTGGAAGCAACCTGCCAACGGCACCGTGCTGATTACCAGCGGGGATCGCGTCTATACCACAAATGCGGGCCGGCACCTGCAGGCGCTGGATGCTGACAGCGGCCAGCCACTGGAAAATTTTCGACCCGATCCCTTGCTCGTGATTTACCGCCTGGTCCAGATCAACGACCGGCTTGTTGCCGGCACAGCAGACGGGCTGGCAGTCCTGGATACTGCTACTGGCGAGACAGTCTGGTCGGCCAAACTATCGATCAAGGATCAAAAGCAGCTCGTCGTGGGCAAGGTTAAGTCTCGGCTGCTGGTCTTTTGCCACGATGACCTCAGTCGTCGCGGGGAAGGTTCCTTCCTGGTCGCTCTGGATCTCAAGGACGGGAAAGAGGTCTTCCGGCAATCGACGGAGCGCTGGGCCAAGGGTGGCGTCGACCTGGTACTTGTCCAGGACGAGATCCTGGTGATCGCTGACAGTGAGGGTAATCATGGGGTCTCCGCAGTGGACGGTGGGCATCTCTGGCAGTACAGCTATGAACGCATTGGGCATGGTGGCAGTTACCAGAAAGTCCTGGCCATGAACGGCCTGCTCTGGATTCACACCGCCAATACCGATGAATCTGGTCAGTACGCCTGGGAGGGTCTGAATCCGCAGAGCGGCGCCGTGGCCAAGCGGGTCATTCAGCCCAAGGATTTCAAAATCAAGCACCGCTGCAGCAGCGACGTGGCGACCACCCGATATTTCATGTGTGGCTCGATGGACTTTGCTGACCTGGTGACCGGCGACTATGAGCACTTCGATGCTGCCCGGAATTCCTGCGCCCAGGCTGGCATGCTGCCGGCCAACGGCCTGCTCTATACATTCCCACACGCCTGTGGCTGCTATCCCATGATCCGTGGCTTCCTGGGCCTCACCAGCGAAAGTCCTGTCAGCAACGACAGGCAGCTGCCCGCTCACGTCAGCGGTCCTTCGATCGACAAGCCACGCTCGCTGATTGTGACCAGTGACGACTGGCCAACCTACCGTCACGACAACCGACGTAGTGGCGCCACGCAGCTGGATGGTCCCAGGGAACTGGCCCAGCTGTGGCTGCAGGCGGTGATCGACATCCAGGACCACGAAAAATCCGACGCCAGCCAGGAAGCTCTAACACTCTCTGACGAGTGGTTACACAAGAACGGTGGGCGTCTGACAGCACCTGTCGTTGCCGGCGGCAGCCTGTTCATTGCCGCACCCGATCACCACCAGTTACTGGCCCTGGACGCAGCGAGCGGTGCCACTCGCTGGCAGTTCACAACCGCAGCACGAATCGACTGCCCGCCCACAATCAACCGGGGACTGTGCCTGTTTGGCTGCCGGGACGGCTGGGTCTATTGCCTTGATGCGGCAGATGGCACGCTTGTCTGGCAACGCCGCGCCGCTCCTATTGACCGCCGCATCCTGGCCTATGGCCAGTTGGAATCCCCCTGGCCTGTCGTGGGTGGTGTACTGGTCAATGATGACCGTGCCTTCTATAGCACCGGCCGTCATGCCGGTTCCGACGGTGGGCTGACTGTCGAGGCTGTTGAACTTGAGTCGGGCTCGCTGGCCTGGTCAGTCCAGCCGGTTGGTTTTCCCGGTGTTCCCGATATCCTCAACAGTGATGGCCAGGTCTTACAGATGGCAAGCTGGCAATTCAGCCTGGAGAACGGTGAGAACAGTGCTTCAACGAGCACCTTGCTGCGTGGCGGCCGATTAGGTCTGCTGAATGACGCCTGGTACACGCGACCAGTCGCCGTTCGCAAGGGCCTGCAGGGTTGGACAGCCAGCAATCGTCCCACCGGCCAGTTACTCTCGCTGGCCAGCAATGCCACCTTCGGATTTACCGCTCCCTCGGTGAACGGTGGTAACGGCGAACTGACCGGCGCCAGCACACTGTTCTACAAACCTCTCGAAGACGCTGAGACCAAGGAATGGTCGCTGGAACTTGCGACTGCGGCCCGCCCACGGGCATTGCTGGTAGCCGGCAAACATCTCTACGTGGCCGGCCTGCTCGATCCCGAGAAACAGGGCGACGAGTTGTTGCGAGTTTACGATGCCGAAAGTGGCCAGCAACTTGATCAGCTGATTCTGCCGGCAGCGGTGGTTCATGATGGGCTGGCGGTAGCACGCGGGCGGCTGTACATCTCACTCCAGAATGGTCAGCTACTATGCCTGGGGACGAAGTAGCCAGCCAGCACACGATCGCTCGCCGCCGGTTGTTGCCAACATGGAAGAAAGCCGCCTTCGGCCTGCTCACCAGCTGCCTGCTGCTGGCCGCGCTGGAAGGACTGCTGGCCCTGCTCGGTACCGAGCCGCTGACGGTTGAGCACGACCCGCTGGTCGGCTTTTCCAGCTCAAGCCCGCTGTTCGTACCCAGCTCCGACAGCGATGGAGAGCTGGCGACGGCCCAGGCCAAGCTGGCCTTTTTCAATCGGCAGCAGTTTCCCCGGCAGAAAGCGAGCAGTACTCGGCGGATCATCTGCCTCGGTGGCTCGACAACCTACGGACGCCCCTACGGCGATACAACTTCATTCGTCGGCTGGCTGCGGCAACTGCTGCCACATGCCGATCCCCGTTACCAATGGGAAGTCATCAATGCCGGCGGCATTAGCTATGCCAGCTATCGCCTGGCAGTGCTGACCGAGCAGCTGCTTGAGCTGGATCCCGACCTGTTGATCATCTACACGGGTCACAACGAGTTTCTTGAAGAGAGAACCTACCCGCGCTCGGAACGCCCTTCACTGATGCTGCAGCAGGCAACCTTGCTGGCAGCCCGCAGCCGCATCTTCACGCTCATCTATCGTGGTTTACGCGGCGATCCAACAGCTGGCAGCCAGCGGGTGATCCTGCCCGACGAAGTCGATGAGATACTCAACCACACCGTCGGACCCAGCTCTTACCAGCGAGATGATTTTCAACAGGACCAGGTGATCCGCCATTTCCAGCTCAATCTCAGCCGTATCTCTCGCATGGCCCGGCGTCGCGGAGTACCCCTGCTGATGGTCACACCGGCAGCCAATCTGCGGGACTTCTCCCCCTTCAAGAGCCAGTTCAGCGAGGCAGTTTCTGCAGCGGACAGGAAACAGTGGCAACTCCATATCGACAAGGCCCGCCTGCTGCAGGTCGAAGAAGACTGGCAGGCCGCCCGCCAGCAGTTAGAAGCAGCACAGCAGCTGGATCCGCGCCAGGCAACCACCCACTTTCAACTCGGCCACCTGCTACTCAAGCAAGGGGAATCGGCGGCGGCCCTGGCAGCCTTCCGTCGGGCACGCGATGAAGATGTCTGCCCGCTCAGGGCGTTGTCCCCAGTTGTCGAGAGTGTGCGGCAAGCGGCCAGGCGTGAGGGAGACCTGCTTGTCGACTTTGAACAACTGCTGGCCGAGCAGACGCAGCAGACCCAGGGGCATCGTATTCCGGGCAACGAATTGTTCCTTGATCATGTTCATCCCTCGATCGATGCCCAGCAATTACTTGCTGAGGCCATCATCGATCGGCTTGGCAAAGCCAGCTGGCTCAGCCTGGCCGCAAGCTGGACGCCGGAGCTGCGCCAGCAGGTGTCCCTTGAGTTAAAGCAGTCGCTTGACCGCCTGGACCACGCGCGGGCGAGACGAAACCTCGCCAAGGTACTCAACTGGGCCGGCAAGCATATGGAAGCAGGCCAGTTGGCAACATCCGTGCTCGACGATCTGCCGAGGGATCCAGAATCACTTTCCATTGCCTCGGCCTACATGCGTCAGCTGGGTCGGCTGCCGCAGGCGATCGAGTTGATGCGTCGCCGGCTGGCAGAGACTCCGGTCGATCTCGACAGCCTTCGCCGGCTGGGCAGCTTGCTTGTCGACAACGGCCAGGCTCGACAGGCACTGGAGCCATACCAACAGGTCGTCAAACTGGCGCCCCGGGACGCTGAAAGCCAGCACCACCTGGGAATCCTGTTATTAGAACTCGGTGAACTGGACCAGGCCCTGCTGGCGCTGACCGCCGCCCGGCAACTCGAACCGTCCGATGCCAACATCCACTATCACCTCGGCATCGTGCTGGCACGACGTGGCGAGTTGAGCAAGGCGGCCGCCTCACTCAGGCGCGCATTGCAGCTGGATCCGGACGATGAGGACGCGCGGTACAACCTGGATGTGCTGCAGCAACAACTCCGCTCAGGCCAACCGTAGCTGCAGGGACCGAGTGGTTATTCGCCGCAGGCGAAAACCATCGGGTTGCATGGTGAGAAAACCCTCGGGTTCTTGCAGCGTGGCTGATTGAGCCAGGCCCGTCCGCCGGGCGAAACTAACAACGCCGAGATCGCAGAGGCCAGCTGTGGCGTGCAGGGACCGAGTGGTTATTCGCCGCAGGCGAAAACCATCGGGTTGCATGGTGAGAAAACCCTCGGGTTCTT
>CAUZOB010000291.1:0-4773 GCA_963581185.1 Planctomycetota bacterium
AGCTTGTCGAACATCCCCTCGCGCCGAATCACCAGCGACGGAACCTGCCCGAACGGCAACTCAAGGATCAGGTAACTGAATCGATATGTCGTGGTCGAGGAGCTTTTCCCATTATGGGAAGTGACCTTGTAGGTGAAGTCGCCCATCTTGGCGGAGTAGGCCTTCTCGTCGATCGTCAATTCTCCATACATCGAGTTGTACGAATAGCGGCTGTGGCCCCGACGAAAGATCTCAAAGTGGGCAAACTCCTCATCATGTGAGTCATCGCGATCCGGATAGAATTTCCAGCCAAGCTGGCTGGCCAACGCCGCCAGTTCTTCACGACGACGCTTGGCAGCCAAATGGCTGTAATAGCCCAGCGCTGCTGCCATGACGCAGAAGACCACGATGTACAGGAGAGTCTGTGACTCAGGGTTCATCACAGCCTTTCAAGCGACGGTGACAGATTGACATTTTTATCTGCCCGATATCATAACCAAACCCCGGCCATTCACGAATTATTGCGATCAAGAGTATCCAGCAGGTGATCCGGCCAGAGGCCAAAGAACTGCCGAACCCAATTCAGCGTCAGCGTAAATTCCTCCCGACTCCAGCGGCGCTGGCCGTCGGTAAACAAGACCGCTCCTCCTTCCAGGTCAATCAGCGGCGGCTTGGAATCCAGCAGAAGCTCCATCATGGGCTGCGACACGACATCGAAAGCAAATCGCCGGCTGTCACTGTTGACAAAGAACCGCCGGCTGAACTCGATCGACTCAAAATTAATATCCTCCAGCCCGACCTTGGCCTTGAGCTTGTCAAACATCCCCTCGGGGCGAATCAGCAGCTTGGGAATATCGCCAAATGGCAAAACCACCATCAGGTAACTGAACTTTTTGCGATTAACGAACAGAGCGTCATCCGCGCTGTGCTCGCCACCGCTCGCAGACTGATTGATGTACTGAAAATCGCCCATGCGGACTTCACAGTTATATTTGCCTAGCATCAATCGGCCATGAAGTGTGTTGTAAGCACGACGTTCGGTACCCGTACTGAATACGGAGAATTGGGAAAAGTCATAAGTCTGGCTGGCCCACAATTCATGGCGAAAGTCCCAGTCCATCTCCTTGGCAAGGCCAGCCAACTCGCGCCTGCGGGCGCGGTCGCGAAGCATGAAATGGTTGACGAGTTTACCGATCAACAGGGCGACGACAAAAATCACCATGATCAGCAGGAGGACGGAAAGCATCTCTAACATCACAAGCCAATCAATAGACAGCGGTGGGCGTCAGTTGTGCGGCCGAGGGAAACCGTCGTGTCGTGCGGCGCAGCAGTTGTCCGTTCTTGAGCACCAGGACCTGCGCCTCAACACCCCGCCAGCGAGCTGCCAGGCGAAGTCCCTCGCTCGGTCCGAGCACGCTGACTGCAGATGCCAGCGCGTCCGCGTCCGTGCCGTTCGGCGCAATTACGGTCACACTACTGCGGCTGGTCAGCCCCACACCGGTCCGCGGGTGAATGATATGCGAATATCGAATCCCGTCTATTTCGACAAACTGAAAGGCATCGCCTGAAGTAGCAACTCCGACCCCGGACAGTTCAACAATGTACTCCGCATATCCCTGTCCGACTCCAGCAATACCAACTTTCCAGCCCGCTCTTCCCGGCGGTGCATCTCCCAGCACGATATCGCCGCCGCAGTCCACCAGGGCAATGGTCACACCGTGCGTCTGCATCGCCTGCAGGGCCGCATCGGCAGCGAACCCTTTGCCAATGCCACCGAGATCCAGCCTCATACCTGCTCGCAGAAACTCTACTGCCTGCTGCCGCGGCAGCAGCCGCAAGAACTGGTATCCGACTGACTCGGCGGCGGTCGCCAGCCGTTCTGGATCTGGCATTTCTCCCTGACGGCGGGCCCGGCGCCAGAGTCGGCTGTACGGCCCCACCGTAATATCAAAGGCTCCCTTTGTGCGACGGGAGACGGTGCGACTGGCGACCAGCACATCCCAGAGATCCGCAGAGACGGCTCGATCCTGTCCAATGCTTGCGGCAGCAACCAGTCGGCTCAATTCACTCTCCGGATCATAGTCACTCATGACCTTTTCCAGCGTGGCTATGCGGGAAAATCCGGCCGCCATGGCCAAGTCCGCCTGAGCCTGATCCGCCGCGTAAATCACGATCACGACCTCGGTTCCCATCTGGGGTCGACGGGCCTCGAATCGCGTCAAATCGGCAGCCGCCAGGCTGGTGATCGAGCTGGTGAGGCAGGCCAGAATCACGCCAATCAGCCGGCACATTCGGCCAAATCCGTAGCTCGTGAGGCCGCTCCTGCGGCTCATCGTTAGACTGAGATTGTGCCTGCTCATTGATGACTGCTCGCCGAACGGTTATCCTTGCTGAGAGGGCTCAACTGGCGGTCCAGACTGACTTCTTGACCGCCGCTTTGACCCCCATTCAACTGCCCGCAACAAGAGATACCATCGTACCCGTTTCAGGAGATTGCCACCAATGGCAGACCAACCCAAGGCAACCGAGACTTCCCGTCGTGGTTTTCTGAAGAAATCATCCATTCTGGTTGCCGGTGGCGTAACGGCCAGCAACCTGCAGATTGCCCGTGGTGCGAATGCATTTGGAACCGACACAATTAATATCGGCCTTGTCGGCTGTGGCGGTCGTGGAACCGGTGCCACCATCCAGGCGATGAACACCTCGGGTGGCGATGTCAACCTGGTAGCCATGGGGGACGTGTTTGAAGATCGCTTGCAGGGCTCACTGCGAGCTGTCAAAGGAAAACACGGTGACAAGGTCAAGGTCACGAGAGACAGCCAGTTTGTCGGGTTTGATGCATTCGACAACGTGCTGCAAAGTGACATCGACATGGTTATCCTGGCGACGCCGCCCGGCTTCCGCCCGCTGCATTTTGAGCGGGCCGTCAAGGCTGGCAAGCACGTCTTCATGGAGAAGCCGGTCGCGACCGATGCCCCTGGCATCCGCCGGGTTCTGGAAGCGAACAAGATTGCCAAGGAAAAAGGCCTGGCTGTCCAGGTTGGCCTGCAACGGCGACATGAAGTGGCCTATCGCGAGACAATGCAGCAGATCAAGGACGGTGCCATCGGCGACATCGTGCTGGCCCGCGCTTACTGGAACAGTGGTGGTGTCTGGGTTCGCCCCCGACAGGCTAATCAGACGGAACTCGAATACCAGATGCGCAACTGGTACTACTTTAACTGGCTCTGTGGCGACCACATTGACGAACAGCACATCCACAACATCGACGTGATTAACTGGCTGATGGACGGCTTCCCGGTCACAGCCCAGGGTCAGGGTGGTCGCGAAGTTCGCAATGGCGAGGACCATGGCCAGATCTTCGATCACCACTTTGTCGAGTTCACTTATGCGAACGGGACCAAGTTCTTCAGCCAGTGCCGTCATATCCGCAAGTGCTACAACAGCGTGTCGGAACATGCCCATGGCACCAAGGGGCACGCCGACATAAGTGGCGGGAAAATCTTCAGCCCCTCCGGCGAAGTGTCCTGGAAGACCAATGGAGCTCGCGGTGGTCACCAGGAAGAGCACCATGACCTGTTCCGCGATTTGCGGGCCGGCAATATCCCCAACGAGGCTGAGTATGGTGCCAGGAGCACGATGACCTCGATCCTCGGACGGATGGCCACCTACTCTGGCAAGGTCGTCAAGTGGGACGATGCCATCAACTCCGAAATTTCCCTGGCAGACTTCGATGCCCTCGCTGACTTTGACGTGGAGGCACCGGTCAAGCCCATGGATGATGGTTCGTATCCGGTACCAGTGCCGGGTGAGTCACGCGTGGTCTAAACAGCCTGGCTGGCAATTCCTGCCAGCTGCACGCAGATAATACTTCAGGATCACATTCCTCCGCAGTTGGCTGCTGGAGGAAGTGCTGAAATGTCATGGCAAGTGACCATCCCCAGCTGGATCTGATAGCTGTTGGAGCTCATCCCGACGATGTGGAGATTGCCTGCGGCGGAACGCTGGCGTCGCTGGTTGATCGTGGTTACAAGGTCGGCATCATTGACCTGACCGACGGCGAGCCAACGCCACTTAGCCCGGGGCCGGAGGTTCGACTGGAGGAGGCCCGTAAGGCGGCCGAGATACTGGGAGTAAGCCGGGTGACCCTGGACCTGCCAAACCGTCGGCTTTTCGATGGTTTTGAGGCACGGGTAGCGCTTGCCAAGGAGTTCCGCAAGTACCGCCCCAAGATCGTACTCGGTTTCGGCGACCGCACCCCACTCGCGTCACCAGACCATTGGCAGGCAATGCTGATTACCGATGCAGCTGTCTTTTATTCCCGCCTGACCAAGTGGCCCGAGCACTTCGATTCCCTGCCGGTCCATACCATCTCGGCCCAGCTCTACTATCGGCTGGCATTTGAACCGCTGGCGATCAGCAGCCCGCTGAGCCGATTTACGGTCGACATCAGCGACACGCTGGAGCGCAAGCTTGATTCGATCCGCTGTTACGCAACCCAGTTTCCGCCGGAAAAAGCATACGTCTTTGACCGCGTGGAAGCGGTCGCTCGGGCAACCGGTGCCGAGGCCGGACTGGCTGCCGGCGAGCTGTTTTTCAATACCCGCCCGATCGTCTCACGAGATCTGGTCACGACCGTGCTGGGTGGTTAACACTGCGGAGTGCAGGGCGAGCCAGAGACTCCACGCCGCTAGTTAGCGTCCGGTAGATTTTGATCCGACTTGAGTGGCACCACATCGTCCGGGACAACAGGTTCCGCTGCAATCACCTCGTCGGGTTCCGGCATTTCTTGCC
>CAUZOB010000292.1:0-4660 GCA_963581185.1 Planctomycetota bacterium
TCAGGAAAGTGCTGCTGCAGCCATTCGGCCCCCAGTTGCTCATGGCAGTCATCAACACCATGCTCGGCGATATCTTCGCCGAGGTCGTGCAGCAGGTGCCCGACATCATGTAGCAGCCCGGCCACGACCAGTGCATCGCTGGCTCCGTCCTGTTCCGCCAGGCTGGCTGCCTGTAATGCGTGCTCGGTCTGCGTGACTGGCTCACCGGCATACATGCTACTGCCCGACTGCTGAAACAGCTGTCGCAATTCAGCCAGCAGCGATGATTTGGGCGTATCGTGATTCATGGACCCAGCTCTCAAGCGACTGCCGGACGTCCGGCCACTGACCTGCGGGCGGAGTCGGCCACGCGCATGGCAGTATCCAGCAACTCGCAATAACTGGCAATCTTAGCTTACCGGCGTCAGCTGACAATCCGACCGAGAGAAGAGCTGTGGCGGGGAAATCACTGCCCGCTCGCTTGCGGTTCGTGACGGGAGCTCCAGCCACCGCTATTTCGCGCCGGCACCGTCAATGAGCCTGGCCGCCGAGTCGGTGGTTGGGCCAATTCCGCCTGGTAGGACGCGGGCTGTACACCGCTGCCAACAGGTTGATCGGCAAAGGAGTCGTTGTAGCTGGCCGTCACGACTGCGGAGCCACGATCGCCCTGGGAGCTATACGGTTTCCACTTCAGCCGTGCGCCCTGGAAGGCATCTGGATCTCGAATAGCGGGCGGATTCGATAGTCCACCATCAGCACCCGTGGGATTTGAGAGGTCCGGGGTGACAGCCACGCCATCTCCCTGCCAGCTGGCTGGGGGAGTTATCCGCGTGACACCTGGAATCGAAAACAGCGGATAGGGGCTGGATGTCGTTTGGCATCCTGCCAGGCAGGCGATTGCCAATCCAAGAAATAGCCGCTGGGCCAGGTCAAATGGTCGCATCATTTCACGTCCTTGTTATCTGCAGCTACTCGTTCACGACGCTGCTGAGAGAGGTAGATTAACGTCGCAGGCGGAATCGACCAATATCAGTTATCAGCGGAGGCCATCGCCGCAGGCCTTGATTTACAGGATAATGGCACCTGTCGCTGTCATCCTGGGCGCCTGGCAACTCGCATTCATGAATCGTCCTGCCTCCCACGAACTAACCACGGGTCTGAAGCAAAAGGCACGTGAAATCGGTTTCCAGCTTGCCGGCGTCTGCCAGGCCGGCAAGCCACTGCGCCTGGCTGAGTTTCACCGCTGGCTCTCTGCCGGACATGCCGGCAGCATGCACTACCTGGCCGAGCGAGCAGAGGCTTACGAGCATCCCTCCCATGTGCTGGATGGAGTGCAGTCGATCCTGATGTTGGGGATGAACTACAGTGATTCAGCTCCCAGCCGAGCGTCCCCGGGGAGTGGCCAGGTTGCCAGGTATGCCTGGGGTGAATCCGACTATCACGACGTCCTTCACGACCGTCTGAAGCGGCTCAAGGCCTGGCTGATAGAACAAGTGCCGGCGGCACTGGTACGAGGCATTGTCGACACCGCTCCTTTACTGGAGCGTGATTTTGCCCAGCAAGCCGGACTTGGCTGGATCGGCAAGAACACGATGTTGATCAGCCGAGAAGAGGGTAGCTGGTTTTTCCTGGCAGCACTGCTGACAGACCAGTCGCTGGTCAGCGATGAGCCATTCCAGGCCGATCATTGCGGCAGCTGCCGGGCCTGCCTGGATGCCTGCCCCACGGACGCCTTTCCGTCAGCCTACGTGCTGGATGCCCAGAGCTGCATCAGCTATCTGACGATCGAATTACGCGAGGAGATTCCCACGGCGCTGCGAGAGCCGATGGGAAGCTGGGTGTTTGGCTGTGACATCTGCCAGCAGGTCTGTCCCTGGAACCAGCCAACCGGTCGAGTTGGCGTGCGACAGGCCGAAGAGCCGGCCTTCAGCGCCAACAGCGACCTCGATCCACTTGAATTGACCCGCCTGTTTGCGATGACCGATGACCAGTTTCGCGAGCGATTCCGGCGCACGCCCTTATGGCGATCCCGCCGCCGTGGCCTGTTACGCAACGCCGCCATTGTGCTGGGAAACCAGCAGCATCAGGCCGCTCTGGAGGCGCTGACCCAGGGACTCCATGACGAGGAAGTCCTGGTGCGGGGTGCATCTGCCTGGGCACTCGGTCGCCTCGGGAGCCCGCTGGCGCGACGTGCGCTGGAGCAGCGTCGCAGCCTGGAAGCTGAGCCGACCGTAGCGAGCGAGATTGAATCCGCACTCGACATGCCAGCCGCCAGTCAGGACGAACCTGGCGTAACGTCTGCCTGAACCTTGTGCAGATCTGCGGGCAAGGCCGCACCCGGCCCATCGCCCTGGTACCAGCGGGTCAGCAATTGTTGCCAGTCCTCGACCGTTCGAACCTGGGTAAAGTCGGCTCGCACCTCGGCATGTTGTGGATGATGTGCCGAGTAGCGGATCCCAAACTTGCGCATCGGGATAGCGGCTCGCTGGTCGCCGTACAGTTCGCGTGCCAGCCCAAAGTGGTCGGCCAGGGTCTCACGCTGCTCAGCAATCGTGGGGGGGCCGGGCAGCGGCAGCCCGGCCAGCAAGGCCCGCACCTGCGAGAAGATCCAGGGGTTGCCGATCGCACCTCGAGCCACACTGACTCCGTCCAGTCCCGTCTGCTGCAGCATCGCCAGGCAGTCAGCTGCTGTGAACAGGTCACCGCTGCCGAGCATGGTAAGGTCGGGGAAGTCCAGTTTGAGCTGCCGCAGAAAGTCCCAGTTGCTGGGGCCGACATAACGCTGCTCGACGGTCCGACCGTGAACTGTCACCGAGGCAATATCGAGCTGCTGGCAGCCGCTGAGAATCTCGTGCAACTGGTCGACGCTCTGCTGGCTGTCGTCGATACCACGCCGCAGCTTGACCGTCACCGGCGTGCTGGAGGGAACCACATCGCGGGTACGGCGAATAATCTCCAATGCCACCTCGGGCTGTCCCAGGTGGAAGCCACCGCGGCACTTGCCCAACACTTTCTTGACCGGGCAGCCAAAGTTGATATCGATGACATCAAAACCAGCCTCGACCAGGCGTCCTGCCGCCGCCGAGAACTGTTCTGGCTCAGCACCCATCAGCTGGCCACCGACCGGGTGCTCCTCATCGGAGATGTAGAGAAAGTGACGGGTCTTCTTTCGTTCCTTGAGCTGCACCAGGAACTTGTCCAGCATTACTTCACAGAGCGTGAAGGGTGCACCGTGGCGACGAGCCATCACACGCATCGGCCAATCACTGTATCCGGAGAGAGCTGCCTGGACGACAGGCACATCCAGCCTGAGATCCCCGATCTGTAGAGGCGCATACAGGAGTTCTGTCATTGTGCAGTCTCGTCGAAGATCGCTGTTCTCACCTGGCGCCTAATTCTGCCGAATCTCGATACCTGCAATCACGGGCAACCGATCCAGCTCGGCATTGTCAGCTGATGGCAGCAGCTCGACCACCAGGTCTTTTTCAACCTGGACTGTGTACTCCACAACGATCGCCTTGCGGGCACCACCAGCTTGCTTGAGCACGTCCAGCTTGCTGGCAACCGCTCTGCCCTGCAGCAGGATATCCAGCGGTTCGGACTGCGCCAGCTGGTCATCGAGGACCACCAGGTGCAAGCGGACGGTATAAGTTGCAGCTTGATCATCTTCACCCAGTAGCGGCACGGTGAACTTGCTGAGTCCGCGAATACCGGAGGTAGCGACCCACTCGGACTGATCATTGCTGACACCTGCCGATTCTTCGTTGAGGCTGTAGGTCCGCTTGCTGGCCAGGTAGACCGGCTTGATATCAAACTCGTATTCCAGTCGACCGACGGTCTTGGGACGCGGCCAACCGAGCCAGAGGGTGCCGACGGCATCCCGGCGATCGCCAGGTGCACCGACGTTCAGCGCCAGCGACTTGACCGGAGTACTGAGCCCGGTGGCACTGTAGATTCGCCAGCTGTCGCGATCCGTACGTGGCTCCATCACCACGGTCGAGGTAATCGAGAACTGGCAGACACAGCCAGCACTTGCTTCCGGAATCATCAGCAGGCCATTGCCGGGAATCGCATTGACCCAGCAGCCGAGCCGGTGCCCGGCAAAATGGCTGGTACCACTATCTGAGTAGAGATCGTAGTAGCCGGTGAATCCACTGCGGAAGAAGAGCATGTTGGGAGTCGCGGTGAGCGGTCCACAGTGATGCCCGGGTCGACTGAACTGCCAGGCCGTCTCTTCCTGCGTGAGCGGATGGATCCGCGTTTTCTGTTCTCCGGAGTGCAGGTCGAATGCCCAAGGTTCGGCATAGACCTCGGCGCCCAGGATGATCGGCCGATGCCGATAATTGGCATCCTTGGCCCACATCAAGTCACCGCTTTGAGCGTCCAGCACAACCAGCCGCCGCTTGCTGAACTGGCCAGAGAGGAACTGGCGCCAGTAGTGGCCATTGGCATTGGCACCGCAAATCAGCACATGCCCATCGTGGGCCATCAAGGTCAGTTGACCACCACCGATACCAACTCGGCTGCAATCGGTCACATCAACGGCATGCGACCAGAGCTCTTCACCCGTCTGCAGATTCAGAGCCACTGCAACTCGAACATCCAGCTTCTTTAGCTCCTCCTCCTTCCGCTTGGCTTCCTCCGGACCGAGGTCCTTGAGTGCTGCCTTGTCTTCCCGCAG
>CAUZOB010000293.1:0-4590 GCA_963581185.1 Planctomycetota bacterium
AGACCTGGAAGTGGATGGCAATCCAGGACGGCGTGCTGTACGCCATGCTCGGCGAAGAAGAACAGGACGCACTGGTCCTCAAGGGTGAGCGGATGCAGGCGGGCTGGCCCTGGAGCGGACTCGGCAAAGGCTATGCCCAGGACGAGTATCCCTGGGGCTTTGGTCAAACGCTGGCGGCCATGGATCTCAAGACCGGCAAGGTCAAATGGTCGGTACGGCATGAAGAGCCACTCGATAGCCGGGCCACGGCAATTCGCAATGGCCGGCTGTTTTACTACAGCGAGCAGAGTTACCTGGGGAGCCTGTCGCTGGAGACGGGAAAGACGCTCTGGCATCGGATCGACTCGGAAATGCTGGAGGCGATTGGGCCCAACGAAAAGGCCCAGAACCCACGCAGCGGTTTTTCCAGTAGTGCCTTCCTGAAGGCCGACGACGACGTGATCTTCATGGCCGGTCCGCAAAGAAAGAACCTGGTTGCCGTCTCTGCCAAGACCGGCGATTTGCTCTGGCAGCACCCGCACGGCAACTTTCAACTGGTCATCCGCGAGGACGGCCTGTATGCCATGGGCCGACTGGAAACGAGCAAAAAATTCGATCCCACGAACGGGACAATCCTGGCCGACCTCGACTGTTTTCGAGGCAACTGCACCCGTGCCACGGCCACCGTCGACAGCATTTTCACTCGCGGTTATCGCCACACCGGAACCCAGCGAATCGTGTTGGGAGACGAGGTGATCAAGTCAAGAATCGGGATGATGCGACCCGCCTGCCAGGATGGTGTGGTGGTGGCCCACGGTCTGCTCTACTGGGGACCCTGGATGTGTGACTGCAACCTCTCGCTGGTGGGGGTCATCAGCCTGGCAGCGCGCGGCGACCTGCCGGTGGAAGCTGCCGCAGTTCCGGCCGAGCGCCTGACCCAGCTGGCGGTCCTGCCCGGCTTCACTCCGGCCGAAAGCCTGAACCCGGATCTCGACTGGGTAGCTTACCGTCAGGGCAACGAGCGACATTCAGGCAGCTCCGCCAGGCTGGCCGAGACCGTCAAGCCGCTCTGGACAATCAAGACAGCGGGTAGCCGTCCCACCGCGATGGTGACTGTCGGCGACCGCGGCTTCTACGGGGGCACGGATGGAGCAGTGGAGGCGGTCGATCTGGCGACCGGCAAGACAATCTGGACTGCCTATACCAGTGGCGCGATCAACTATCCACCGGCGCTGGCCGACAATCACCTGGTGGTGGGATCGGCTGACGGTTCGGTTTACTGTTTTTCCAGTGACAACGGCCAGCTGTTGTGGAAATTCCAGGCAGCTCCAGTGGATCGCCGGATTCCTGTCTACGGCCGACTCAGCTCCACCTGGCCCGTTGGCAGCGGCGTGCTGATCGATGACGGCGTGGTCTATGCCGCGGCTGGGATAGCCAGCTATGACGGGACGCACCTGTATGCCCTGCGAGTCGACACGGGCCAGCTGGTCTGGCAAAACAACTCGTCGGGCAGCCTGGGCGATAGCCAGGATGGTGCCGGAGTCAGTGTGCAGGGACACATGCTCAAGCATGGCGAGCGACTCTATCTGGCGGGCGGCAATGTCGTCTCGCCAGCGGTCTACGATGCCAGTAACGGCAATTGCCTGAATGAACTGGGAGAACTCTGGAGCAAGACGCCGCGGGGGCGAGAACTGTTCCTGGTCAATGACAAGGTGTTTGCCTTTGATCGCCTGTTGTATGGCCCGGACCAGTACCAGGTTGGCCGCTATCATGCGGCGGACCGTTTTGCCCAGGCAATCCACGGTGAGATCATTGTCCGCGGCCGGGCCAATCAGGTTGTCCGAGTTCGGCTGGATGGGGACGATGGCAAGCCAGTCGGCTTGTGGCAGAACACCGAGTTTGCCAGCACCGAGGCGCTGGCTGTTGCCGGCCAGCGAGTCGTGGTGGTGGGGAGTGCAGCCCGGGAAAAAGATTCTGACGAACCGAGAGTCTTCCAGGTCGCCAGCCTGGATGCCGAGACTGGCACAGCGGTCTGGACGACCGAGTTGCCGGGCGAGCCACGACCGTGGGGACTGGCAATCGACCGGCATGGCCGGCTGATCATCACACTGATGGATGGCCGCCTGGTCTGCCTGGGCGGGGTCTGAATCGGTTTCAGTCCGGCCGCAGCTTGAAGACTTCAACATCGACTTGTTTGACAAAGTGGGCAAGCGATGGACGTGAATCCCATGGATTCAGGCCGGCAGCAACTCCCAGCCGGTCTTCCAGAGAGAGCAGTTCAGCGTGTTGCGCCACGTAAGGTTCGTGGTGAACCTGAGCCTTGCAGATTCTCCCAGCGTGGGGAACAAACAGCCAGTATCGCTCCAGCAGGAAATGATCGAGCGTGTCCGGCTGGGATGCTCCTAGCACGTCGCCGACCCGATATCGAACATGGTGGCGGACATCGGACCGCCGCCGCTGGAGTTCAAAGCACGTCTCTTCTTCGGTGCAGGTCATGTTCATGCGGGCATGGTAGTAAGGCAGGCTCCAGCTCATGCGTGCTCCCCGGACAGCCAGCCGGGACGTCGCATCGAGCGAGAAGAAGTAGATGCCTGGGACACCCTTGCGGTGAACATAGGTACGGACGTTTGCTTCCAGAAACTGGAAGCAAAGAGGCCTGGGCCAGCAGCGATGCCGGACACCCTGCATGCCGAACAACACCAGGCTGAGGTAGGCGGTGTCGTCATAGAAGTCAAGTTCCAGTTCGGCTGGGACAAGTTGGCGCAGGGCGTCTTCCGGGACGGGCCAATGGAGGAACAACATCGTGTGCCAGGACTGAAAGCCCTGGGGGTTTCCCGCCGGGCGAATCGCCGGCGACATCCTGTCCAGCTCAAACGACGAGGCATCTCCAGCTGAGCTTGACTGGCGGATTTCATCCTCGGTCGGAACGTCTTTCAACTCAACGAACTCTATGTCGATATGGCCGACCTGTGCTGTCAGCTAATGACAGCCAGTTTTATCGCCCTCTCAACCCTTGGTCTGTGACCCGCCAGGCTACTCGGTATGCACGCGGCCACCGAGTTTTTGCAGCGAGCGGATCTGGCCCCGGGACTTTCCTGCCAACGGGTTGCCTGCCAGGTAGATGTTCCAGAAGGGAGCGAATCGTTTCAGGCCTTCCGCATCCTTGTTCGCCATCTCAACCAGCACAGCCAGGTCGACAACCTTGTTGTCGTTGATCAGCAGGTACCTCAGTTCGGTCATCTCAGAGAGTGCCGAGAGGTCTGACAGCTGGTTCTTGCGGAGGTCGAGTGAGGAGAGTCGCGTCAGCGTGGCCAAGGGCGCGATATCCTGCAGCTGATTGCCGTCGAGGTACAGCGACCAGAGCTTTGCCAGTCCGGCGATCGGTGCGGTGTCAGCAACCTGGTTGCTAGAGAGGTAGAGCGATCGCAGGTTTTCCAGGCCAGTCAGTGGCGTCAGGTCGCTGACCTTGTTGCCCGCCAGGTGCAGGTACTGGAGAGCTTTCAATTCGGCGATCGGCTTCAGGTCGCTGACTTCGTTAGCGGCCACATTAAGCGACTGGATATTGGCCAGCGCGCTAATCGGAGCCAGATCGCTGATGGCGTTGTTTTCCAGATCGAGCAGTGCCAGGCTGCGGCAATTCTCAAGGCCCGCCAGACTGGCGATTTCTTGTCCCTTGGCGACGATCGTGGAGATGTTCTCCACGTCAGCCACGGTCAGCGGTTCCTCATTGTTTCGCTTGGCAAAGACATATTTACGGACAGCCTGTTCCAGGTTCGCATCGGCAAAGATGCTCTTGGTCTCGTCCTGGGCAGGGACGTCCACCGTGGTCTGAATGAGGATCAAGCTCAACGTCAGCAGGGAGATCAGCAAGCGAGTCATGGGGCGTTCCTCAATCGAACGGGATAGCTGGCAGGAAATTGTCGTTTAGTGCTACCCAAAGGGTAACGGCAGTTGTGAGCGGATTCCAGTAGCAAGCCGCTGTCTTACTGAAGTGCCGCCTGGACGCCGACGAATCCACTGTGTGCTTTCATACAGGTTGAGCGGAATGCGTCGGGGCGGGAGACGCCGATCAATTGGCCGACCAGTGTCTCCTGCTGGTAGAAGTTGAGATTACCTGAGTCGTACCACTCGTCACCGGGCTGACGCACAACACGGATATTGTCGAAGGAATCGAGTGGGATGGATGTTGCCCCTTCCTTGTCCGCTCCGGTCAGGCCGGTTTTGACTACCACGCGTCGATTGGTAAGCGTGTAGCGATGTCCTATGAAGGGGAGGACACGGGAGAAGTAGAGGACCAGCGAGAGCGGAACCAGCATCAGCGCCAGCAGGTTACCGAGGCGGAAGATGTAGATGTCCGGAAACTTGATGCTGTAGAGCGTACCGAGTCGGCGACCCAGGCCACGATAGGCGACGGACGGCCAGACCGTCATGATCGTCACTTCGTCCTCTTCAGGAGGCGCTATACCGGCGATTGCCTGTTTCATGGTTCTCGGTTCCTGCGGGGTGAGCTTGGATGGGGGCCATTATGCCAATCCGAGCGATAGGCGGCTAGAGGTTGGGGGGCGACAGGTTCCGGGTTCCGGGTTCCGGGTTTCGGGTTTCGGGTTTCGG
>CAUZOB010000294.1:0-4587 GCA_963581185.1 Planctomycetota bacterium
GAGGCCGTTAGGCGCAAGGTTCCGCTCACCAGCAAAATAGTTGGTGTCGGTGTCATTGGTCGTCGCGAAATAGATCAGGTCGTCGGCGGCAATAGCCGCACCAACGTCCGTCTCCCAGGTTTGGGCTGCGTCCATCGTGACCGTGTTCGTCGTGTACGCGAGACCAGTTGCAGTGATTTTTCCTGCCCCGCCTATCCCAGCCGCGCTCACATCGTACCAGCAGATGATCGAGCCTTCCGAAAGATTCGTTAGGGGGTTGGTGTCGGCATTGCCGTAACCATCCTTGGCCACCCAAACGGTTGAACTTGTCCGAGAGCTGACCTTGCAGAGCAGTCCCGTTGAGCTACCAATTGAGTGTCGGATCTCCATAGAAGCCCAAGAGTCCCAGAGCTTGTCGAAGATTCGATCTGACAGGTCGTCGAACGCGCCCGGTCCTGAAGCACGCCTTTCGGCTAGATTGTCGAGTGCCAGTCGGGCGTAACGCCTGACAGGCGTAAGTTGACCCTGCACCGCATCGAGCGGTACGTGGTCAGGAATGTTTCCGTCTGTCGCGAGCGCCCCAGTTTTGTACTGGAGGTCCACGGCAAACGTCATGTTCTGGCCAGACAGCCGGTACTCGCCCGGCTGGGCGTCTTGGAATAGCATTGCAGTCTTGCTTTCCCGGCGCACGTTGTCGACCACTCGGCCGACAAAAATATCGTGCGTGAGCCCGGTAAGCTCCGAAATCAGCGCAGCATTCCCCGCCTGGCTTCCTGATGCTCCTAGTGCCATTTGAGGTCTTTCCTTTGGTTACCTAAAGGTAGCCTATGAGTTATCTGTTCGCTCGTGCCCGCCCGTCTATACGGGCTTGGGCTTTTTCATGCTGTCTTAGTTGATAGGCCGTCATCTTGCTTGTATCAGAACCATCTGGAGTACTGCCGGTCACGGTGCTCGAGGCGTCACTGCCTCTATTTGCGTCGGCTAATGTACCAAGCGGATGCGGAGGAATGTTGTTACGCATATCCGTCGCGCTTCGTCTCGCTTCCGTTACTGCCGCAGTACGTTCCGACTGGATCGTTGCGGCAGTAGAACGTTTCTGCGCTGCTGAATTGGCCACGCCTGATGCAGCCTCTTTAGCCGCTCGCGCGTCAATACGCCCTTGCAAAAACGTCTTGATGGCCGGCTGATTTACGACTTCTCGTCGCAATTTTTCCGCAAAATGCTCGTGGGCTTTCTCGGGTGTATTGAGTGCCTCGTGCATCCCACGTCCAAACTCAGCGTCAAACGACAGTACCGTGTCGTTAAACACCTCCTGGAACTCCGGCAACGCAACAATATCTGCTGGTATAGTGGACTGAGCGGCCGACAGGGCATCATTCGCCCAGCGTTGTCCCTCTGCCGCATCAGACTCCGCATGTACTTGCACCATCCTAGACTGGTATTCCGCTTCCTCGATGGTAGACAATTCTGTTTGCACATGTGGAGAATTCCAGTAGGCCGTCGCTGATTCAGCATCGACCATCTCGTGGATCTCTTTGTACTTTTCAACATGACGCTGGTACGCGGGCAAATCTTGAAACTTGCCGGCAGCGGCTTCCTGGGCTTCTCTTCGCACGATACTTTCGTTGCGTGCTGCAAGTTTTCCTTGCAGTTCAGAAATTCGATCGTCGCGCTGCTTCAACTCTGCGTGTCTCGTGTACGTACCATTCATGAGCGCACGCAAGGCTTCTGCTTGAGCCTCGTTAGCTACCGTGATCGCTGACTGTCCCATCTCTGCGACCGGATGGCCGTCTCGAAATCGAACAGTTACTAGGTGATCCAAGTTTTTCTCTGTTTCCGGGGCTGCTTGCGCGGTCCCGTCAGAGCGAAATTCGCCCTCGGTTCCGTCCGGATTGGTCACAAACTGTCCAGTGTCCCTGGCATGTTCACGACCGTTCGCGTCCGTCACCGTATTACCATCAGAACCCACGTCGCCCGCTATTGCAGCCTCAGTCGGCACTCCTTCGACAGCTTCAACGACATCTTGTCGCTGATCACTACTGTCCCTACTTGCGCGCGCTCGATCTTCTATGAGCTGCGCGCGAACCTCCCGCTTCGTCTGTGGCTGCTGCGCTGTGTCCCCAGTGCCCACCGTCTCTTCGACAGCAGGCGCTTCGGCAGGAACGACAGGCTCTACCGCATTGGTCGCATCGGGTACTACAGGCGCTACCCCTGGGGCGGCACCAGTCTCAGTTACTGCTTGATCAGTCATTTATCCATCCTATGTACGCAACTCCAACCCCCGCATTCGCAGCACCTGGGTGTCACGTTCTCATTCATGTTTACAGCTCTTCGCCACCCGCCATTTCGGCGGCGACCTGGCGTCCATCGCTTCGTGTATCGCTGCTAGCGGCCTGGGCTGCTCCGCCCTCGGCCGGGGCCATACTCTGCTGGGCCATCGACATCTGCCACTCGTAGTAAAGGTTCAGGCGTATCTCGGTCACTGAGCGAACGAGAGGATCTTCTGTCTCGTCCTGAGTGATTGCTGAATATGCATCGACGTGCGCTTCGAGATCGTCTTCTCGGCGTCGTGGATAATGCGCTTCAATTTGCTGGAAGATTTGGTAGGCCGCTTGCGGCATCATCGGATTCGTCGGATCCGTCTCCATAAAGCCGTTCTGTTCACGGAATTCCCAAACGAGCTCACGAATCTTACTGGCTATCGTGCGGGCTCTCCGCCTCTTTACGATGGCCGCACTGTCCGAGCTGTCGAAAAGCATCGAGTTCGGGTACTGCTTGCGGGCCTCTGCGGTCGTAAGAAAAGGAATACCGTCTGCGCCACGTAATTGGACGAGTTCGATGATTTCTTGGCCGTGCAACTCCGGAGACGAGCCAAACGAATTTACGAGCTTGTAACGCGGAGCAACGTTAGAGACCTTTGTTTTGTCGATATACTCGCTCGCGTTATGAGCGTATTCGTCACCAAGCGCCTGGATAAGAACTGGCACATCGCCGTACATACGAAATTGGCTATGGCAACGGCGCATGAAATCGGTTGCCGCCCGCCGGAATCTTTGATTAACGGGGCCGTGGATAGAATTGTCCGCTTGCTGCAACGCAAGAATCGCGCGATACGGAGTCCGTGAGCCCAGTGACTCGCCACGACTCGCAGCCTGATAACCGCCTATCGTATATATAGCCGACCTCTTGTCGGCCACCTCTCTGTCGAGTGCGGTAAGAACGGCTTGCGGCCACTCCATAACCCTGGGTCGCCATGTCCCGAGCGTCGGGTCAAGTTCCATGAGGCCATAGCCGCCGAAATCGCCCATATCTTCTTCGATCGCGCCGCCCGGAGTCACAATCGGGGCTTCGGCCTGCTTAACGACATGCTCCCAGCGTTTCGAAAGCGCGATGTTTAAGTCGACCTGCGCCTGGTCGAGATCCTCGACCCACGGCTTGCCGAGCACATCGTTGCTGCGGTGGTGACTGTAGACGTTTGTCCAACTAAAATCAGCGCCGGGTAGTGGCTGATCAGCAAGCATGACCGCCGCCGCTGATCGTTCTCCACCGCCCCGCACATCGACAGAACCTGGCAGCGCCACCATTTGCAGGCGACCCTCCATCTGGTTATGAGGCCCTGGAGCTTCCTCCCGGCAAAGCACCATAATGAGCTCTTCGTCTCCTTCCGAATGGCGCCTGTGCCTTGTGGTCGGATCGCCGTGAGCCGCTAATCCCTGAAGAGCCCAGTCCTTGGCGATGCGCTGGAACATCGACGCGCTAGCGATACGCTGCGTCCCCTCAAGACCCATAACCTCGGGAATGTGACCAAAGTGTTCGCGTACGCGATCGGCGCTGAGAAGTCTCTCGTAGGTACACCACTGGACCGAATTCCGGGTCGCACCGCGGTTATACGTCGTGCCAAACGGGTTGCCAACAAAGCAGTCGATCATGCCAGCCGGTAGCTGCTCGGGCGGAATGGTCAAATCAGGACCATTTTGGACTGGCTCGTAGTGCGACTGCTCTACGTCGTCACGCCAATATGCGTGGACGGGGCAAAAGCCAGCAGGCATCGCGAGATAGAGTGCTTCCGCGAACAGCGCGTTAAAATCCTGCTCACTCGCTAAATTATTCGCCCACAGCATGTCAATCGTGGCCTGTTCGCGAGCAGCCCGGTCGGGCGTCGATTCCACAAAATAATGGAGCGGGGTGGTGGTGTGGTGTGCGACCGCGTTGTCCACGACAATGCGAAGAAGGTTCTCCGTCTTGCGCCACTCAGATATATCCCGGGGTATCTCTACGCGTTCACCAAAAAAAATATCGGCCCACTGAAAATCGCCGGAGCCGTCGATGTGTAGAAACAGTTTCTCGGAGATTAGGTCACGCGAGCGGCGGGCCTGGAGTGCGGCACGGTGGGCATCATAGATGCTGCTAGCCAACGATCTCCGGGTTACGACGCCCAGTGCGTCAGCCTCATTCATCCCAGCATTCGGGGACATAATGTCTTGTGGCGCTTCAGTTAGCGCGTGCGGCATGTACTCTCCCGGGTACGTGAACACCCCAGCACCGCCTGCTGGAGCTGACAGCATAACTATTGCAATGCCACAGCGTGGCTATCCCGCCTCGGAAACC
>CAUZOB010000295.1:0-4564 GCA_963581185.1 Planctomycetota bacterium
CAGACAGGGTTTGCAGGTCCAGATCATCCTCTTGCTCATCACTCATCGCATGGGCTACCTTATGTTATGTTGGTATCAATACTAGGCACAGGACGGCATTCTAGATAGGAAGCCAAACAGAGTTGTTTTTGTCGCGACACGTCCCCATCACAGCGCGACACTACGCGCAGTTCGCCGTCGCCGACTGGCGTGTTGGCGCGTTCGCGGCGCGACGGGGGGTGACCAGCCATCGGGGGCCATGGCATCACCGGCAACCAGACCGGCAAACCGGGCGCGGATACGGGCGTCGACCTCGGGTGCGAGCACGGCGTGATTTTCCCGGGTGAGGATTTCCCGGGCGCGCACTAGGGCGGTATGATGGGCGTCTTGGCCACCCTTCTCCGTCCATTCGTCACGGGTCTCGCGGTTCGCCACATCGGGGAAGAAGCCCGTTTCCTTCATCAGTGCCAGGGTTTGCGGGTGTTCAATATACATGCCGGCAGGCCCCAAGCTCTTGATGGCCTCGAGCGACAGCGCTTCCTCGCTGAACTCCGTGCCGCGCATGATGCGCTTCATCATCTGGGCGATCTCCGCATCGATCACCGCCAGGCCGAAATCGAAATCCATCAAGGCGTCCAGCAGTCCGCCCGTCTTCAGATAGCTGATGCCGCCAAGCATGGCGGTGAGCGGTCCCATGCCCTTCTCAAAACCGGCCTGGGCGTCACAGGTCTTGGCGTTGGTGTGGCCCACGTAAGCACCTGCGGGCACGTTATAGAAGCGTGCCATCTGGGCCAGGGCTGCGGACTGCATGCCGAGCTCGATGCCGCCCGAGGCGTAAGCGCCTGTGCGCATGTCGGCAACCACGGGCTGGTGGATATAGATCAGCGGCGTGTGTTCGCGGTTGATCTGGGCAAAGCAGGCCTGGGCCAGCCATTCGGCGTTGGCCAGCGCCAGCGTGCCAGGCAGGGTAAACGGGTAGTTAAGCCCCGAGATGGGCGCGATGCCGCCATAAACCGGCACGTCGCGGTCATTGAAGAACATCCACATCTCGGTGGAGTCGTAGTCCATGGTTAAAGCCGAGACGATGTTACAGGCCCCGAATGTGATAAACTGACGCTCCCAATAGGCGCCTTTGGAACCGGCGATCAGCTCGCCAAGCTCCAGCACCTGGAGAGCTTCCTCGGGGTTGAGGACTGCCGTGCGCACCGGCTTCAGGCAATTTTTCAGGGCCGGGTAGAATCGCGACAGGCTGAACTGGCCCTCGGGCGCGTCATCGGCCAGCGTGGAGATGGAGAATACGTCGTATCCGTCCAGCTCGTTGACCAGGTGCGCAATGCGGGCGATATCGTCTGAGCGCGCACGGCGGAGCTCGCCCGTGACAGGATCAATAATGTTGGGCGCCGAGCTTCCCGTGGAGATGACGGGGGCGTCGTCGGGCAGGGTCTTGTCAAATGCCGGATCACGCCCGCGAAAGGTGAACGTGGGCGGGAACTGGCGGCACAGTTCCTCAACCAGGGCTGAGGGCAGGCGCACGATCCCGGTGTCCTCGTCCACCAGGCATCCGCGTTTGGCCATGCGTTCACGGGCACGACTGTTGCGCACCAGAAGGCCGGCTTCCTCAAGAATTTCCAGTGAGGCTTCGTGAATGCGCAGGACTTCGGTCTGGCTCAGGAACTGGGCAAACTGGGGAATCATGGCTCGCTCCGATTACTGCCGGACCGCGATGGCGGTTCCGGTTTTAGGTCAGAAAACATACACCATAAAAACAGCTCTTGAAAATTCAATTGTATTCTCCTCGATAAGTTTTTATCAGGGAATAGCCAGTTTATGCAATATGTACGTCGTCACTGGATTCCCAGATGAATTGTAGCCCAAGCGTAATAAACGATCAATACCAATCAATTATTTGATTTAAACAGATCTCTTATGATTGATGGTTGACCGATATTGTGTTGGAATGCAAGCGTACAGTGCTCTGGATTACTCAGCGTATAAGGAGAATAAGCTAGTTAACCAACCGACCCACAGGTACACCCGGCGGCGGCTGCATATGTGTTGTGGTTATCCTAACTATCTCGACGAAGACGGCTACAAAAAAGCGAATCCAGAAACCTATTTTCGCCTCGTGGAACAATTGGATAACTCGATGATCCAACAAGTCTCGATCGAAGACGCCCATCGGCATACTATACTTCCACGCCGCAGCCAATGGCCCCGCCGCCGATCACCACGACCTTCGCGTTATTGGACCAGGTCATTCCACTAAAGCGCTAGAATAAAGGCTCCAGTCATCTCGCCGCGGCAGGTATGTGTGGTACTTAGAACCAGATTCTGGTCTTGAGTCGCAGTAATAGCCTAACAGATAAGATTGTTAGGACATCCGCACGAATATTCCGGAGCGAGTCTTGGGATCAAAACAAGTCGACTTGGGTGGCATGACCTCGCTCGCGTCGGCAACCGCCATCAGTTCTGCCAATGAAGTAGGAAAACAGGCGAATCCCACCTGCCAGCCCTCGCTACAGCGAGCTTGCAGGCCTTCTAACCCACTGTCACCAGTCACGTAATCCAGCCGTGGATCGCCACGCACGTCACTAATCCCCAATAAAGGCTTTAAAATCCGGTCCTGCAAGATAGAGACGTCTAGATTCCGCAATGGCGATTTATCCAACACCGGGCGACGCAGGGTGAGCAGTATGGTCTGCCCATCCAATAGCATCAGAAACTGGCCGCGCTGTGCGGGAAACTCGACAGCATGATCGTCGCTTATAGGCTCAACCACGAAGTCTTTCGCCAGTGCGGTCAGTAGATTGGTTGTAGTTCTGCCGCCCAAATCCCGCACGCAACGATTAAAGGCTAAAACCCGCAATTGGTCCGCTGGAAACAATGCGGCCAGCAGATAATCCCACGGACCATCCGCCTTGCCGGCAGCCCGACGACTGGCAGCATGTCGCAATGTCGAAGCCGCACGATGATGTCCGTCAGTCAGGTAGGTTGATTCAATTCCAGAGAATGCCTGGCGAAGGTCATCGCACTGTGAAGTATCGGTGATCCGCCACAACCGCTGGCCAACGCCATCTGGCAACACAAAATCGAGTACTGGATCACCCTGGGTTACAGACTCAACGATCGCATCAATTTGGGCAGATCCGGCATATGCGAGACAGATTGGACTAGAACTCGCGCCAACGACATCCAGATAACGGCTGAGACGCTCCTCATGCTCCTTACGGGTCTCTTCATGCCTTCGGATAGATCCATTTTCATATTCACTGACCGGAATCTCAGCGACGACACCGATCTGTGTATGGTCATCGACACTAAGCTGGTAAATAAAAACAGCATCGGTATCCGAGCCCTGGTAAGAGCCATTTTTTAACATCGTCTGCAGTTGCTGGACGTTAGTCTCTAGGACTTTCGCTTCTGCCGGCCGCTCATCGGTGGGAAAATCATCCGTTACCTGCATAGTATTGATGTAGTTTTTCGGATGAGTTTCGCAAAATATGCGCCGCTGTGTCGGACTCATCGAATCATAGGCCGGGCTCACCACTGCGGTGGCATGCTGCGGAGCCACTACATACGGCCTGAAAGCACGAATCTGTGTCACTTATTCTCCCTCTGGCCTAATACGCGACGCGAGACTCAGCCGGGATGCGCTAAACGAAAGGTCGCCATAAAATCTGCCAACGCCTGTACACCCTCGCGTGGCATCGCGTTGTAAATACTCGCCCGGCAGCCGCCCACGCTGCGGTGGCCCTTGAGATTCAATAACTTTTCCTCACCCGCTTGCGTCAGAAAAGTCTTTTCAAGATCTTCACTGGGCAGGCGAAACACCACATTCATCACTGACCGGGATTCGACATCTACTGGGCAATGGTAATAGCCATCGCTGGTGTCGATTACCTGGTAGAGAATGTTCGCCTTTGCTTCAGCCTCACGCGCTACAGCGTCTATGCCGCCCCTGCCCTGCATCCATTTCAGAACTTTACCTAAAATGTAAATCGGAAAGACCGGCGGCGTGTTAAACATGGAGCCCTTATCTGAGTGTATGTCGTAGCGAAGATACCGGGCGATGTTGCGGTTGTTGTCCTCGATCGCCGTCTTGCGGACGATCACCATTGCCATACCCGCTGGCCCAAGGTTTTTCTGTACACCACCGTACACCAGGTCAAAGCTTTCCCAGGGAATCGGTCGGGACATATAGTCCGATGACATATCAGCGACCAACGGTACGTCCACCTGCGGCCAGTCTCTAAAGCGGACGCCGCCGATAGTCTCGTTGGAGGTGATGTGCAGATAACGGGTGCCCGGCTGGATCTCCAGCTCACCGGATTTGGGCATACGGGTATAGTTGCATTGCGCCCCATCCCAGGCGGTGTAGATTTCGCCATAGGGTTGAGCATCAGTGATAGCCCCCTTGCCCCAGCTACCAGAGTTAACGTACCCCCCTTTGCGCCCTTCACCCAGCAGATTCATCGGCACCATCGCAAACTGCAGCGTGGCACCGCCCTGTAGAAAAAGCACCTCAAAGTCCCGAGGAACCCCAAATACACTGTGGACCAGTTCAACCGCCCCCTCGTGTACCGCG
>CAUZOB010000296.1:0-4559 GCA_963581185.1 Planctomycetota bacterium
CGATGAAGGGCCATGTTCCCTCACGAAACCAACGGGACCTGGCGTTGATCGCGGCTAGCAAGGTCAAGGGCGTTGTGGGTGTGATTCACCAGATTGACATCCAGTTGCCAGCGCGGCAAAACGTTGCCACGGGACAACCAGCTCAATTCGATCCAGGGCAGTTGCCGAATATCGCCCAGATTCCACTGGCAGCGGTCGGGATTGTAGGTGCTGCAGCGAACCAGTTACTGCCAGCTCAGCAGCCCCAGGGCCAACCCGCACCGATGATGGCACCGGCACACATGGCGAGTGCTCCTTCGGGAATGCAGCGAGCTCGGTACGACAATCCGCAGATGCCGGGTTACGCGTGGCCGACCTATGCGTCCTACCCGAACTATGGTGCTGTGACCTACCCGAAGCAGTACTCTCCTAATGCATGGCCCTACATAGGACCGTTTTATCCATACCCGCAGGTTCCGCTTGGGTGGCGGCGAGTGACACTCGAATGGGATGACGGTTGGTGGTACCTGGACTTTTCCAGTCGACGGTAGGGGGCTCCGCCGACTATCACCGATCGTAAGAGGGTATCGGAACCCTGCGTGGCCAACTGGCCGGCAGGGTTCTGTTTTGCGCCGCCTGGAGACATGAAGCGGTGTCTTCAAGCCATCGTCGGTCCGATAGGCACGCTGGGCCTTGTAGGACGCTCCTGAGCATCCAGGTCGGTTTCGAGCTTGCCTCTACCGGCGAATATAAAAAGCGCGGAATTTTCCTCCTGATCGGAAAAACCCGCAAGTTTCGCCCAGCTTAACGCGATAAAGAGGATTAGTGACCAGACCACGTGGAGACGTTAGAGATAAAGGGATGACCGTGATGTCTCACAGACCCATTCGACGCCGAACAACAACTCGATTACTGCTGACGCTGCTTGCTGCTGCAGTCAGCCTGCCCTTCTCCGGCTGCCTCGCGACTCAGGGACCGCAACTGGGGATCCTCTCAGTACCGATCCCGGTTAGTCCGTACTTGCAGACGAAGAAGGAAGATGAACACTACGAACAGGAACGATACAAGCGTGTCCCAATCCTCGGGCCATTGACCGCCGGCGGGCCACGAACCGGCATGGACCCACCGAGTGACGATGAGGTGATGCGTGCCTTTTATCAGGCACATCCGTTGAAGTCAGGCATGCCTTTCTTCTATGACGTCGGCCGCAACGATGTTCGTATCGTGAAAGAGAAGATCGGTGACTACGTGGATCCGCCACGATTTGTTCCTCTCATCGGCCCTGCCCAGTTACACCATGTGCACTACAAGGTAACGGTGTACTACCAGGAGATTGTCAGAGTCGGCTGGCCCGTGCCACACACCTTGGTTGACGACGAAGCCCAGGAAGTGCTGTACATCGATCACAACCATTTCCATATGGTTGGCAATCCGGACACAGGGAAAAACTCACCCTACTAGCCGCCAGCAGGAAACGATAATTCATAGGGTCGGTGCCACCACGGCGCCGGCCCTTTTTTCGTGGCAGCGCCCCGTCACAAGCGTACCTCAGCAACACAGCCGCTCGCTTGACGCAAGAATAACGGGAAACAACACGGGGTCACGCTCCAAGAGTCTGCACCGTGGGGGCTGAAATGTGTAACCTGTAACCACATCACACACAGGGGAATACCATGAATTCGTTAAGCATTCGACGTGTTGTCTGGATGTCGATCATCGGCGCCCTTCTTCTGTCGCACGTTGCGGCTGCCGAGGAGGCCACCTTTCGCCGTGAAGAGCAGGTTATCTATGGACGCAAGGACGGCCTGGCGATGACCATGGATGTCTTTACACCGGCAGTAGATGCGAATGGCATTGGTATTGTGGCAACGGTCAGCGGCGGCTGGTTTTCCGGTCAACAGGTTTTGAAATCGGATGTTGGCAGGCTACCGAGTTTCTTCAACGGCCAGATACAGGAGTTGTTGTCTCGTGGATACACGGTGTTTGCAGTCGTTCACGGCAGTCAACCGAAATATACAATTCCGGAGATTCGCGAGGATATGCACAGGGCGGTACGTTACATTCGGCACAAGGCAGAAAAGTATGAGATCGACCCACAGAGGATAGGTATCTTTGGCGGTTCAGCTGGAGGCCACTTATCTCTGATGCAGGGTACTGCCGGAACAGAAGGGGATGCCAATGCAGAGGACCCCGTCGACAGAAAATCGAGTCGGGTACAGGCTGTCATTTCGTATTACCCTCCAACCGACTTCCTTAATTACGGGGCAGCCGACGGGTATTTTGACAAGTATATTCGAGAGCTGCTCAATGGAAGAAACCCTTTCCTTTCAGCGATCGATTTTCATGACAGAAATGACGACACGGGGCTTATCGAACGGGTCGAAGGCGAAGCAGAGATACGCCGTCGCCTGGCAGATAATTCCCCTGTCAATCATGTAAGCAAGGACGATCCACCGACGTTGATCATCCATGGGGATGCTGATCAGCTGGTACCAATTCAGCAGGCGACCTTGATCATGGCGAAGTTCAAGGAAGCTGGAGTGACGGCGTCACTCAAGACGATGCCCGGCAAGCAACACGGCTGGGTTGCCGAGGCGGATGAGCTCTCACTGTTTGCCGACTGGTTCGAGCAGCACTTGTTGAAGGACGCTGACGCCGAGCCCTAATGCATCCGGGTGGCGGATCACCCAGTCGTTGCAAACAGATTGATCGCCAGCAGGTATCCCGCCAGTGTGCCCAGCGGGAAGGCGAACAAGGTGATGCTATTGAACCAGGCGGGGCCGGGGTACTTCTTTACCATGCCGATGCTGAGGGCCGTGAAGGCCGTTCCAAGGACTGCTGCGAGCAGCCAGAGGGTCTTCTGCAGGATCCAGGCGGCAACGATCGTACCGGCAATTGGTGACAGCAGGTAAGCAAGTGGGACCCAGATAAGTTGTCCGACGGGAGCCTGCTGAACGAATGCCTGGAGCGAGTCGGGGTCCTGAAAGTCAAGATCGGCGGGCGGCGGAAACAGCTTCTGTCCTATGCCCTGCACCAGGGCCACGGTCATGCCAGTTGTGAGGAAGCCTGCCAGGATAGCTACCGGGTAGGCAATGTATGCGTTCTGGATCATGACTCCATCCTAGTTGCTTGATTTACCGATGGGAATCAGCAGCCAGGCGCTGCGGACTCATCTCATTATCTCCACTGCTGTTGGCCGATAAAGAGATATGCACCGTGCTGGTTTTTTGAAAGTCACCCACGATGCGTCAAGGTTTGCCCAGCTTGACTCATTTGACAGTGCCTGCCGACCACAAGGATGAACGGTCGCACGAGGCCAATGGATGGTGAACATGGATTTGGAATCAAAGACCGTTTCAAGCTGGTGGTGGCCAACGGCCGTCATCATCATTGTGTCGTTCTGTGCTTCACCGCTGGTGGCACAGGATCCTGCAGGTAATGCCAGCTCGGAGTCCCCGACGGTGGCGCCCGTCGCGGAGAGCGAGGCCCCGGCGTCAAAGAGCGTCTTATCGATGGTCACCGGCGGTGGCATCTTGATGTTGCCGATCGCAATCTGCTCGTTCATTCTCTGCATGTTTGTCTTTGAGCGGGCGATCAGTTTGAGGCGAGGTCGAGTCATCCCGCAGCCATTTGCCAAAAAGTTCCTCGATCAACTTGTAAATGGCGAACTGAGTCGCAAGCAGGCGATTCGAATCTGCGAACAGAATGGCAGCCCTGTGGCCGAGGTCTTTGGCGCGGCAGCTCGCCGCTGGGGCCACAGCAGTGTGGAGGTCGAACAGGCGATCATTGATAGCGGTGAGCGAGTAGCACAAAAACTGCGCAAGTATCTACGAATGTTCAATGGCCTGGCGACCATCAGCCCACTGTTGGGATTACTGGGAACGGTCGTGGGAATGATCAACGCCTTTAATGCGATCGTGGTCGCTGGCGCGATGGGGCAGCCCGACGTGCTTGCCGGCGGTATTGGGCAGGCGCTGATCACCACGGCGGCCGGCTTGACGGTCGCGATCCCAGCCTTGATCGCCTACTTGTTCTTCGTCAGTCGGGTGGACAAGTTGATCGTTGAGATCGATTCCCTTGGGCAAAAAATTGTCGCGGCTATTGCCAGTGACGCGGTGCCCCGTCGACGACGGGCCGCCTGAATTGCCATGCCGAATCTTGGCAGTGAGGTGAAAAAATGCCGATTAAGACGCACCAGGACGAAACACCGACTCTTAACCTGACGTCGATGATCGATGTCTTGTTCTTGTTGATCATCTTCTTCATGGTTGGCACCAAGTTCACAGATATCGAAAAGAAGATCGCCCTCGAGGTTCCGGCAGTCTCGAAGACGCCAGCGCCTCAGGTCACACCCAGCAACAAGGTTATCAATGTCTTTCGGGATGGCACGGTCTCGCTCGATGGGACGCTGATGGACGTTAAGGAGTTGGCGAGCACGCTGATGAGTCTGCGGCAGCAGAACGGTCAGCTGTCTGTCCTGATCCGCGGTGACGCGGAGGGGGCATTCCAGAACGTAGCCTCGGTGCTGAGTGCCTGTCGACAGGCCGGTGTCAGTGAAATGGGCGTGTCTGTGCGCATGG
>CAUZOB010000297.1:0-4501 GCA_963581185.1 Planctomycetota bacterium
ATGAACGCCAGATTGCCAGCCGGGAGATCCGCGACACTTTCCAGAAGTACAAGGACGACCCCAACAAGCGACTTGCCGGTTACGGCAATGTTATCTGGGCCCTGTTAAACACGCGGGAGTTCCTTTTTATCCAGTAGTCAGCTGGCACTCACAGCAGTTTCCAAAGGGAAAACAAGATGGACCACGACCTGCATCGAAGACGCTTCATGGAAGCCACAGCCAGCTCATTGCTGGGAGTCAGCATCCTGCCGTCACTTGGCAGACCATTAACGGCCGCCCCGGTCGGCAAGGCCAAGCGGCTGATCTACCTGTTCATGCAGGGTGCCATGAGTCACATCGATACGCTTGATCCCAAGCCGGGCAGCGATTCCCAGGGTCCCACCGGGACGATCAAGACCAAGATCCCGGGCGTCCAGTTCGGGCAACACCTGCCGAAACTGGCTGGCATGGCCCAGCGACTGGCAATCGTTCGCTCGCTCAATACAGCCACGGGTGCCCACGGGCCAGGCCAGTACCTGATGCGGACAAGTTACAAGAAGATTGCCACCACGCGCCATCCCAGCCTGGGACCGTGGCTGCAGAAGAGACTCGGCCGGATCCACAAGGAGTTGCCCCCCAGTGTGCAAGTTGGTGGTGGAGTTGGACCTGGTTACCTCGGTGCCCAGTTTGCCCCCGTGCCGATCGGCGATCCAAACAAGGGACTGCAGAATACCAAGCAACCGTCTTACCTGCTGGATGGTCAATTCGACCAGCGGATGAACCTGGCAGCCAAGTTCGACAAGACGTTTCGCTCGCGAGCCAGTTCAGCTGAGGTGGCCGGTTATGACGACCTTTACCGCGAGGCGATCGGGCTGCTCAATAGCAAGGACCTGGCCGCCTTTGATCTGAGCAAGGAGCCGCAAGCCAAGCAGGACAAGTACGGTACATCCCGCTTCGGTCGTGGTTGCCTGCTGGCCGCACGGCTGATCGAGCATGGTGTTCGATATGTCGAAGTCACCCACAACAGCTGGGATCACCATCGTGACCTGGCCAGCGACAACAACATTCCGGGCAAGTGCGCCAATCTCGATGACGGCCTGTCATCGCTGCTGACTGACCTGCAATCGCGCGGCCTGCTCGATGAAACGCTGATCGTGGTTGCCACGGAGTTTGGCCGCAAACCGAAGATCAACCAGAATGCCGGGCGTGATCACCATCCCGCCGCCTTCTCATGCCTGCTGGCAGGTGCCGGCATCAAGGCCGGCCAGGTCTTCGGTAAGACCGACAAGGATGGATTCTATGTTGACGATAACGATGTGACCGTGCAGGATTTTAACGCCACCATCGCCTCGGCACTCGGTATCGCGCTGGACGAGGAGATCTACTCGCCCGATGGCCGTCCCTTCACGATTGCGGACGACGGCGAAGCGATCAAGTCGCTGCTGTCCTGATCAGCTGCAGCGAACTTCAGTCGGCTGACGGTATTGCCGGCGGTGCCGTTGATCCCATCACACGCTGGGAATAGTCGATCAGCGATCCTGTCAGGATGCCGGATTCATCACTCAGCAGGTAGGTCGCCAGGCGGGCCACGTCAATCGGCTTGAGCAAGCGGCCAAAGGGCGATGCCTGTTCGGCAGCCTCGAGCCAGTTTTCCGGCTGACCCATCTTGATCTGCACCGTGTGCTCCGCCGGGGTATCGGTCCAGCCCAGGTTGATGCCGTTAACGCGAATACGGTCGGCACGCAGGCCATTGGCAGTGTTCTTGGTGAACGTGCTGAGAGCACCCTTGGTACTGGAATAAGCCATGATGCAATCCAGCCCGCAGTAAGCCGCCACCGAGAGGATATTGACAATCGACCCTTCGATATTGTCACGCTTCATCAGCCGCACGGATTGCTGGGTTAGCAGGAAAGGAGCCCGCACATTGACGGCAAACAGGTAGTCCCAGAACTCAACTGTGGTATCGTCCAGCGTTCCCCGGTTGGTATCGGCAGCTGCATTTACCAGGCCATCCACTCGACCGAACTTCTCGTCACAGGCATCCACCACCGCTCGGCAGTCATCCGGCAGGGAGAGATCGGTCGTCACGAACAAGCCCTGGCTGCCGGCAGCCTCAATCGCCTCGACCACGGCAGCACCCTTCTCCTGCTGGCGCCCGCAGATGACAACACCAGCCGCTCCCGATTCGGCCGCATCGATGGCAATCGCCTCGCCAACTCCCTGCGTCCCGCCCGTCACGATCACGACTTTTCCGTCGACACGAGCCATCTCGGTATCTCCTCCACATGGTGCTGAGAGCAGCTGAATTGACCGCCTGGCCAGACCTTATCCAGCGGTCAGTGAGCTTGCCATGATGGCGAACCCAATCCGCAATGGCTACCCCCCCGGCGGTCGTGCCTCGCGCTGTGCGGTGATGGCCGAGTAATGCTGGAGCTGGCGATTGCGGCCAAAGTTGAAGATGCCCTGCTTGTAGGTCCGCGTCGCATCCAGGTCGCACAGGTGCACCACCAGTTCATCACCACAACCTTCGGCCTGGGCCACGATCTCGCCAGAGGGAGCAATGATGGCTGTCTCAGCAAGTTGATCGACGCCCTCTTCCAGGCCAGCCTTGGCCACAGCAACCACCCAGCTGCCATTCTGGTAGGCACCCGATTGCAGGCAGAGCCTGTTGTGGAAGGAGACGAACCGGTCGGTTTCCGGATAGGCGGGATTGTGCAGCGGCGTGTTGTAGCCCAGCAGAATCAGCTCCGTCCCCTGCAAGCCCAGCACGCGGTAGGTCTCCGGCCAACGCCGGTCATTACAGATGCACATTCCGACCACGCCGTCAAAACAGTTCCAGGCCTGGAAGCCAAGGTTGCCGACGTCAAAATAGAGCTTCTCCAGGTTCTGGAAAGGGTCCGCCGGCTGCTGCTCGGCATAGCCCGGCAGATGAATCTTGCGGAACTGACCGATCAGCTGACCATCCCTGTCGACCAGGATCGAGCTATTGTAGTGCCGCGTCTGACCATCCTCTTCCACCAGCTCGGCATAGCCCAGCTGGAAGCCGATCCGAAGTCGACGAGCCTCGTCAAACAGCGGCTGCGTCTCGGCACTGGGCATCTCCCGCTCAAAGTAACTGTCGATCTCGGACTGGTTGTCCATGTACCAGTGCGGGAAAAACGCCGTCAGTGCGCACTCGGTGAAAACAATCAGCTCGCATTCCTGCCTGGCAGCCTCGCGCATCAACAACAACAATCGCTCAACCACATCAGCGCGAGTTTCCTGGCGCGAAATCGGGCCACTCTGGGCCGCCCCAATTGTCAGCATTCGTGCCATTCTGATTTCACCTTGCTGGTCGGTACTCTCGAGCCAGCCGACAGTATAACGGGCCAGCCATGACAGCCGGGGTACGATCTTCCGGCAGGTCGGGAAACCAGCTCGACGCCGGCTGCCCGCCTACTGGCAGTCCGATATACTGGCTCGCTGTGTAACAAATAATCAGCAGGAGAGCTCATGTTACCAGGCATCAAACAATTTGACCTGACAGGACGGTCCGCTATCGTCACCGGTGGTTCCAAGGGACTGGGCAAGGCGATGGCCGCCGGGCTGGCATCGGCCGGAGCACGTGTGCTGGTCACCAGCCGACATGCCGAGGAAGCGATTGCCGCCGCTGCAGCGATCGCCACGGATCACGGGCAGGAAGTGATTGGCATGGAAGCAGACGTGGTCTGCGAGCAGGCGGTCGAATCGATGGTGAACAAGGCTGTCGAGGCCTTTGGCAGCGTTGACATCCTGGTCAATAACGCCGGTGTCAATGTTCGCGGCCCAATTGACGAGCTGAGTCTCGATGACTTTCGTTCGGTCCACGATGTCAACGTCGACGGCCTCTGGCTCTGCGCCCGGGCTGTCGTGCCGCTGATGAAAAAAGCTGGTTATGGCCGGATCATTAACCTGGCCAGCACACTGGGACTTGTGGGACTCGCCAATCGTACTCCCTATGCATCCAGTAAGGGTGCGGTGGTCCAGATGACACGGGCACTCGGCCTCGAACTGGCTCCCTTTGGTATTACCTGCAATGCCATCTGTCCCGGTCCCTTCCTGACGCCGATGAATGAGCCGATTGCCGACAGCGAGGAAGCCAAGAAGTTTATTGTCGGAGCGGTGGCACTTGATCGCTGGGGCGAGATGGAAGAAATCCAGGGAGCAGCGATCTTCCTGGCAAGTGACGCTTCGAGCTACATGACAGGCAGTATGGTCACCGTCGACGGTGGCTGGACCGCACGCTGATCCAGATACAACTCGACCTGGAGAATGACCTTCCATGCGACAACTTCTGTCCGCCATCGTTCTGCTCGTACTACTCAGCCCGCAGGCCTCGACCGCACCACCCCTGTTGGTCGCGCCAGCCGACGCTGGCATGTCTGCCGACAAACTGGCCGAGGGAGTGGCACTGTTCCGCGCAGCGATCGACAAAGACGAGCTGCGTAACGTGATCCTGCTGGTCGCCCGCGATGGCCAGCTCGTATTGCACGAGCCGCTGGGC
>CAUZOB010000298.1:0-4490 GCA_963581185.1 Planctomycetota bacterium
ACGCCGTTGGCAGCCGTGATCGCGTGAAATACTCCGGATAACTCCCGCTTGACATCATTATGACGCCCGTCGCCTGATTCGGTGGAGATCGTGATCAGCGAGTTGTCCAGGATTGTCCCGCCATTGGCATCTCGTGAGTCATCGTCGTTGAGACGATGAAGAAAATAGGCGACCTCACGCATCTTCATGTGCGCGTGGGCACGCAGCGCCTCGTTCTTGCGACTCTCATTGAATTTGTGCCACCATTCGTGGCTACACCCCTGATCGCCACTGGCATTCTGCTGTCGGGCGTCATCAAAATCCCAGAGCTTACGGCCGTCATACTCGTATTCTCCGGTCAGCCGTATCCGCTCACCGGCGGCAAGAAACGTTAATGAACCGAATCGAACACGGTCGGTCTGGATAGCAAGTGCATACAGGTCGGCCAGCAATCGCCATTCGGCTGTCAGGTCCTCAAGCGTGATGTCGATGCCCTGCCCGCCCGGATCCGAGGGACCACCATGCGGAATCGTTGACCGGCCAGGTAGTTTCGGCGCCCTGGGATCCTTGTTCTTGCCGGCGAAGGCACGCAATTCGAATTCGCGAATCCGATCGAGGTGGTCGGCGACCCGCGTGCGCGAGGCGGAACCGAGTGGCGAGTTGGCGCCGGTATAAAAGCGATAGTCGTTGACGACCGAATCGAGCACGGACCGCTTGAGCCGAATCCTGCGGGCGTCTTTTTCGCTGCCGGCCAGCGAAATCGCTCCGAAAACTCGATCAAACACGTCGCGAGGCTTTTCCTGCATGGTGGCAGCCACCGTGCCGTCATGGTTATAGCTGTGGACGTACCGACCGACGCGACTGCGACGGAAAAATGTGCCGCCAATCAAGGTCGGTACCATCCCGTCTGGCAGCCCGTCGGGATAAAGGCCCTTGCGCACGACCTGGTCAATCGACGGACCGCCCGACTTGGCTTCCCCATCCGGAGGTTCGGCTGTGAAGGCCCCCGAGGCTCCGTCATAGTGAGCATTGATTCCACGTTCGTCACAGCGCAGCTGATTCACCTGGCGCATGATCAGCAGCTTGTCGCCCAGCGGCTTGAGCGGCTCCAGCACGCCGTCGAACCCCTCGGTCTGCAGTGGCGCGGGGATTCCAAGGCCGAAAAAGATGTTAAACGCTCGTGCCGGCACATCGCCCTCTGCCGCCGAGAGCCGGGCGGAGGGGAGCATCTCTTCCAGCAGCGGAAGGCCAATCGTGACGCCGCCGATTCCCTTGAGAAGCGTGCGCCGGTTGAATTGCCTGTTGTTCATCAGCTGACTCCAGTTAATCGATGATAACGACTTTCATACTGACCACGGAAGGTAAAATGGCTGGCCAGCTTTCTGTCACTTGTCATCGTTCTCCCGCGGTGCCTCGGTACGTGTTTTTTGGACCAGGTCACTCATCACGATCGCCGTGACCAGGCTGGTATAAGTACCACCCGCTTCGGCGGCAGCTTGGTCTATCTTCTCAACAATGGCAGCATCTGCTGCCAGCAGGGGGCGACCCATGGCAAACTGAGTCAGTTTCCAGCTGATCGTCAGGCGAACACGGTTACTGGCAGCCAGCAGGTCCATCAACTCAGCCGGCGTCTTGTACTCTATCGGTTTTGCGGCACCCGGTACGAGAACTTCCCCGTCGCTACGCAGTTCATTTCCGTGTTCATCCTTTTGATGGAAAGCACCGATGCCATCGTAGTGCTCGAGTCCGAATGCGAGTGGTTCGAATTTCAAATGGCAGCCGCGGCAGGCGACATTGGCAATTCTCTTTTCGGCGATCATCCGTTGTGAGAGGCCCGGTTTGGATGGGACCGGAGTGGTGTCCAGACCCGGCGGCGGGTCTTTGACCACACCGCGGAGTACGTCATGCATCACGAACAAGCCCCGCGTGACCATCGAAGCATCATCGCCACCGATCGTGAGAATGCTGCCCTGGGTCAGCAGCCCACCTCGTGACGGCGTGGCGGAGAGATCATAGCGGACCAGCCCGGGGCCGTTGCTATCGAGTCCGTAGTGCTGGGCCAGGAGCGGAGTGGCATAGGTGAACTGGGAGTTGAAAAGATCAGTCAGCGGTTTCTTCTGTTCCCAGACCAGTTCCTTGAAGAAAGCGACTGTCTCAGCGCGCATGTCCGCGGCGAGTTCGTTGGACCAGCCAGGAAACCTCGTGGCGTTGGGTTTGAGATTCTCCAGGCGATCGAGATCGAGCCACTCGACGACGAAGCGGGAGGAGTGATCGATGGCCCGCGGGTCCGCCAACATGCGGCTGACCTGCCCCTCGAGTCGGGTGGGATCCTGCAGTTCGCCGGCACCAGCAGCTCGCAGCAGCTCCTGGTCCGGTGGGCCACCCCAGATGATATAGCTGAGGCGTGAAGCCAGCTCGTAATCGTTGATAGGCCAGGCGGTGCCATCGCCCAGCTGATTTTCCACCCGATAGACAAAACGTGGTGACTGCAGCATCGCCTCGATAATGAAGCGAACGGCTTCTTCATAATCACCGCCTGCACTGGCGACCGTGGTGGCGATACCGCTGTAATTGGTGATCTCGCGTTCATCCAACGGTCCGCGCAACAGCCATTCGCCCATCGAGGCAATAAACTCACGCATCGTGTCGTCCGTTGAGAGGCTGCGGCTGCGTGAGAATCGTGCAGCAAACTTGAGCGCGTCGATACGCTCCACGATGATCTCCGCCAATCGCGAGTAGGCTTCAATGTGCTTGAGGTCGACCGCCAGGTTGTAAGCCGTGTTGCTGAACCCGTCGGCCCGCAGGTCGCGAGGAATCTGCTTCCAGGCCTGCGTCGATATGTCCACGCCTACGGCAGCCCGGACCGTTTCGATGTACTCGGGAAGCGTCAGTCGCCGCAGCCAGTTCTGAGCGGCAGTTGGGTTGCGGGTGAAGACCGCCGGATCGATTGTGTCGATGGACCAGCTGGCGCCTTCGTCCAGCCACTGCTTGATGTCGAATTTTTGCTGGGCCGTGAGCGGTTCACCGTCGGCTGGCATATCGTCTGATTCGACCAGTTGCCAGAGCAGGCTGTCAGCCGATCTGCCAGGAATAATGACCTTGCCATTTTCGCCACCGCTGAATGCTGCTGTCTTGGCAGCCAGATTCAGCTTGCCCTTGCGAGTTGCTGCGTCATGACAGTCGAGGCATTTATTGGCCAGCAGCGGAGCAATCCGGGTCGTAAAAAAGTGGGCCTTGCGCTGCTCGGCAAGCATCGCCTCGTCGACAGCGCCGGCCGCGGCTCCCGCCCGAAAGTTCGTTGTGATCTCGTCCGCGGAGAGGGCGCGACCGTAGATGGCAACCAGGTGGTAGGTGCCGAGCCAGGGTCGTTCGTCGCTGGCCTCGTTGGCCAGCAGAAGCTTGTATGTGCTGTCCCAGTTGGCCAGAGAGCCGGTAATTCGATTGATCGTCTCCGGTCGGCCGTTGATATAGACGCGTACTGTGCCCGTCGTATCCCGTGCGTAGACAATCTGCGTCAGGCTGCGGCGGACGCTGTCGGCCGAGGTGTCCGTCGCGGGCATCCCATTTGTGCTGGTTGCGGACGTGCGCAAGCGGATCTGGAACTTGTTGAATTCCTGCCCGAGCGTAAAGTTGCGCTGGCTGGCAGTAGAAGATAGTGTGACGATCCGGGCAGGACCCTCCTGGTCCAGGTTGGCTGGTAGCACCCAGGCCTCGACGGTGAGCTCTCCAGTCCGCTTGATCAAGTCACTGAGCCTGCTGGCAGCAGCGGTAGAAGCGATCCTTGTTCCTGACTGCACCAGCAGTGATCCCTCGTTCCAGCGGATGGCCTGTGGATTCTCGATTTTCAGGTTCAGCGGCGGGGAAATACCGGATCGGTCGTGGATCGTGGTGCCCTCGCCCGCGGCAAACGTGTAGAGGGCCTGCAGCCCGCGTGCGACCCGGGGAGGCCGGTTGTCCTGGGCGACAACCGTACCGGCCAGACACAACAGAGCGATTTGTGAAAGTGCCAACAGCGGTGAATGCCAGGCAGATCGCATGCGATGGACGGTAGAGAGTGTCATAGGCGGGGGGATCACAATGCGTCGTGCTGAGCCCGGCTGATATCCGACAGGTCATTATAGGATGTGCGGTCAGTGGCGTCTGTGTCGACTCGTCATGAGCAGCGGGTACCCAATGAAAAGAAATGCGTTAAGGGAAAGACCGTAAGCCGCTAACCACTAACTCCTAAGCACTCGGCATTCGGGTAAAATAGATCGTTGGTTTTGGCCTTCACAGGATATCTGACTTGAAATCCTCTGCTATTCTCCGCGCTCGAGTTATCGTGGGACTCTCCCTGGCCGCGGCGATTGCCTACCTCTGTCGGCAGCCGCTGGGTGTTGCCGAAAGCACGATCAGTGCCGAGCTGGGGCTGAATAAAATCGAGTCCGGCATTTTGATGGGCACGTTTTTTTGGTCGTATGCATTCTTTCAGTTGCCGGGTGGTTGGCTGGGGCATGCCTGGGGTAACCGCC
>CAUZOB010000299.1:0-4474 GCA_963581185.1 Planctomycetota bacterium
GTATCAGCGGAGACGACCGGCGTATCGACTTCGATAAAACCTCGCTGGTCAAAAAATGAGCGGGCCAGCTGCCAGATTCGCGCCCTGGCCTGCAGCATATCGAGGCCAACCGCGGCCAGGCATTCGTCGCCGGCCGGCGGAGCTTCTATGGCAGCCGTGTCTGCTTCCAGCGGCTGGAAGTGCACGGCAAACTCGAGGTCGCCAATCCGCAGCTGATCTCCGTCGGACAGCACCGTCAGCTCACGAACTGGCAGCTTGTTCAAGTAGGTACCGTTGCGACTGTCGTGGTCTTCCAGCGTGCATCGCAGGCCATGACAGTGCACGGTCGCATGGTGGCGGCTGACCGATTCAGCATCCAGCAGCAGGTTGCATTCGACGGCCCGGCCGATCAATACGCGGCCCTCAGCGAGCGGGTATTGGCGCCCTTCATCCATCCCGTTTACAGCAAGCAGATACGCCATCACGGCCCAGGGCTCACTTGGTGCTCACCCGCTCCACATAGTCACCACTGCGAGTATCAATTTTGATCACGTTACCAATATCGATAAAAGAGGGGCAGAGAAACTCGGCGCCAGTCTCCACCTTGACCGGCTTGGTGACATTCGTAGCGGTGTCACCCTTGGCCCCAGGCTCACAATATTCAACCGTCAACTCGACATGATTGGGAGGTGTCATGGTCAACGGGTTCCCATCGAACAGAACCAGCGAACAGCGCAGACCCTCGGTCAGGTATCGCCAGTTATCGTCGACCTGTTCGGGCGTCAGTTCGTACTGGTCATACGTCTTCTCGTTCATGAAGACAAAGGTCTCACCCTGCCGGTAGATGTACTGGACATCAAAGTCCTCGACATCAGCCGATTCCAGTGACTCACCACCCTTGTAGGTCCGGTCAAGGACCGTGTTTCGAACCAGGTTACGGAGCTTGCACTTGTAAAATGCATTCCCCTTGCCGGGTTTGACAAAGTTCATTTCGATCATCAAGTACGGTTCGCCGTCAATTTGTACTTTCAGACCCTTGCGGAAGTCGTTTGTCTTGTATGTTGCCACGATATACCAGTGTTGCCTGACAGGATTCGAGCTATCGCATGGGCCGGCACCCGGCCACGCTGTGATACCGGGTTGATGTGGCCTTCGCTGGCTGATTCCATAAAATCAACGGACCACAAACCCGCAACTGAAAATCTACCAACTCAACGTTTTGAACGAAAGCAGGTCGCTGGCATGCTGATCGCTGACACCGCACTTCAGAACAGCCCGGCCACCAGCAATTCGTTGCCCGCCTGGCAGCTTCAAATCAAGCAGGCGATCCGGGATCCCGCCGAGCTCTGCCAGTTGCTGCAGTTACCTGCCTCGATGGCCGAGCCAGCTCAGGCAGCCGCTGGCAGCTTCCCATTGTTCGCTCCGCGACCGTTTGTGGACCGCATCCGGCCGGGAGACCCGCACGACCCCCTGCTGCTGCAGTTGCTGCCCGACAGCCAGGAACAGCTGCCACAACCAGGCTACTCGGCCGATCCGCTGGCGGAACAACAGCTCGATCAGCCGCCCGGTTTCCTGCAGAAGTACAATCGGCGTGCCTTGCTGGTGACCACCGGTGCCTGTGCAATCCACTGCCGATATTGTTTCCGCCGCGAGTTTCCATACCAGCAGTTGCCCCATTCGCTGCAACAATGGCAGCCCGCACTCGATTCACTCCGCCTCGATCAGAGCATCGAGGAGGTGATCCTCAGCGGTGGCGACCCCTTGATGCTGGTCGACGACAAACTGGCTCAGCTGGTGGAACAGCTGTCAGCGATTCCTCACCTGCAGCGGCTGCGGATTCACACCCGGCTGCCGATCATGGTCCCTGAGCGAGTCTGTGCCGCCATGCTTCGCTGGCTAGCCAGCTCACGCTTGCAGCTGATCATGGTCATCCACGCCAACCACGCTGCGGAGCTGGATCACAATGTCGCTGCCAGCCTGGCTCGCCTCAGCCATGTTGGCATGATGTTGCTAAACCAGTCCGTCTTGCTCAAAAACGTGAATGACACCGCGGACCAGCTGGCTGCGTTGTCCCGGCGGTTGATCGAATTGAATGTGCTGCCCTACTATCTACATCAACTGGATCCGGTCATCGGAACAGCTCACTTTCATGTACCGATCGAGCGGGGCCGGCAGCTCATTGGCGAGCTCCGTCAGCACCTGCCGGGATACGCTGTGCCACGATATGTTCAGGAACTGCCGGGAGAACCGAGCAAGACACCGCTTGCCTGATAAGTCCTCATGCACCGACTCTGTTGGATCACCGATATTCATCTCAACCACATGGCCGCGGGGACCGCGGACCAGTTGATAGACTTGGTGCGGGCGGACCAGCCGGATGGGATCTGGCTGACCGGAGACATCGCAGAATCTGACAGCCTTGTGCAATGGCTGCAGAAACTTGATCAACAGCTGCAGCTGCCAATCTACTTCGTGCTGGGCAACCACGACTATTACCACGGATCGATCCGCCAGCTCCGTCGGGAGATCTCAGATCTTTGTGACAGCCACCCCCGGCTGAACTATCTCTCCAGCAGCGACTGGGTCGAGATCACACCCGGCAGCGGGCTGCTCGGCCATGATGGCTGGGCCGATGGCCGAATTGGCGATTATGGCCGCTCCCAGGTGATGTTGAATGACTACCGGCTGATCTCCGAACTGGCGCCTTATGGTCATGTTGAAAGGCAGCCAATCCTCGAGCGACTGGCCGACGAGGCAGCTGAGCATATCAGCAGCCAGTTGAATCTGGCGCTGGCTGCATGCGACAACGTTTACCTGTTGACGCACGTCCCCCCCTTGCGAGCCGCCTGCTGGTACGAGGGAGATGTTGCCGATGACGAATGGGCGCCCCATTTCACCTGCCAGGCAATTGGCCAGGTCCTGATGGAGACGATGCAGTTGCATCCAGAAAAGCAGCTGACTGTGCTTTGTGGTCACACGCACCACAGTGGCAGTTGCCAGCCGATTCCCAACCTGACGATCCTGACTGGCAGTGCGGATTACGACCGGGCAGAAATCGCCGGCACGTTTATCCTCGACTAGTCCAGCTGCGCGTGAATCGTGCGCATGATGATCTCTTCCAGCTCGGGGGCCCAGTGAGCTGGCAGACCATAATAGACCATGCTGCTGCCACCCTCGTAGCCACCCTCCGTGAGCACGCGGCGGGAAGGGATATAGGCCATCACATCGTTGCTGTAGCCAGCAACCCAGACCTTTTTACCACCCAGTTCCAGCTTGGTACGAATCGCGTAGTCGATGACCACTTCACCACCCAAAATAACCCAGCTGGCTGCATCGCCAAATTTCCAGGTGGCAATCGGGTAAGGATAGGTCTTGGCAAGTGGCTGGCCGGCGTCCACCTGCTTGAGTAACATCTTCGCCCTGGCAGCTTCATAGCGATTCTTCGAGCTGGTAGCGGCCACCAGGTCATCCCGCGTAGGCAACGGCGCCAGCGGCAGCTCAACTTCCTGGTATCGCGTTTCCAGCGCGCCTGTCACCGGCCGCATCGTTCCCTTCAGCACCTCATCGGCGGCCGCGGCCAGCCGGGCGCCATACTGCTGCGCCAGCTCCGGCGTACGTCGAGGAAGTGGATTCTGGTCAGCTCCACAGCCCGCCCAGAACATGGCGATAGCGCCGGGCTGTCGCTTCTCCAATTCGATCTGAGCAAATCCCGGATAGTCGCCCGACCACTGGTAGAAGCTCAGGACGGTCGAATGACAGGCATAACCAAACAGCACGGTGGTCAAGTTGCCTTGCATATCCCGCACCGCCAGGACTGGAACATCATGGTCAAAGGGCCCAGCCAGTTTTCCAGCGGTCCGCAACTGGGGGACCATCGCCTCGCTGTTGGTTCTGCGGTTGACCGCCACTGTGCAATAGCCGCTGCCCCAGGAGAGCTCGCTCGGCACCATCTTCTTGATCGCCATTCCAACCACCGCGACAACCTTGTTGATCATCGAGTCGGTGTACTCATCAATCGCCTGCTGCTGCTCTTTATCCACCTGGAGATAGTGCAATGGCCGCAGGTTGTTCTGCAGGGCAGGACCGGTGTGGGTATGCGACGTGCAAATGGCCACCTGGGAGCGAGACAGCGAGTACTGCTTTTCCAGCTGCTGGCAGATCGCCTGGCCGGTAAGTCGGCCAATACCAACCAGGTCCAGCGTGATCACGACGCCGCGGTTGCCAGCTGCATCTTCCAGTACCAGGGCCTTGGCCCAGAGGTCGGTCAGCTTGCCCTCGGCAACGTGATTGCGACTGCCATAGCCCGACATCCAGATCAACTTGTCGGGCGTGATCTTGATCTCTGCCGAGCCCGCCTGCCACTGGGCCGAGGCCACGCTGGAAGAGGAAATCAACAGGGCCAGGGCCAGCAGGTTGGCCAGCAAGGACGATCGCTTCATGTCTTGTTTGCCCGTAGTTGCTTGAGGCTATAGTGCGTGCCGCGCCATTGAATGCC
>CAUZOB010000300.1:0-4464 GCA_963581185.1 Planctomycetota bacterium
ACTCTCAACTTCCAGCTCGTGGCAGATCATCTCCCACAACAACTTGTCCTCGGCAGCTGACAGTGTGCGCTTGACGCTAATCCTGGCAAGGCCAACAGAGCGGCTGCCTCCCAGTCGGGGCAGATCGACTCCCGCCGCCTCATCCTTGGCTGCAGCAGGTATCGCCGCAAACGCGTGCTCAAGAGCCTCCAGCGGTTGACCAGGATCTTCAGCCGATTCACCTTCAGCAGCCACTGCCAGTGAGTACAGCGGCAGGTCCACCGGCTGACTCGCTTGTCCCACCTCGATCGCGCGATTCAGTTCCGTGATCACCTGCAGGGCGTCGATCGAGGTGATCGAACCATCCGCGTTGACGTCCAGGTAAGGGGGCGGCTGATCACCAGTCTGCGGTGGATCCAGTGCACGGGGCCCTTCGTCATTCAGATCGTTTATCAGCAGCAGCGCATCCAGTGGTACAGTGCTGCCGTCGTTATTGACATCATGCCGCCCGTGGGGATTGTGCCAGGCAGGTGCGGATAATCCGAATGCTGCCGCCGCTGGCAATGAACTGCCGATCGTGATCGTCTGGATCCCGCTGGCAGCAGCACTGACTGACCAGCCGGCAGGCGGCACGACCTCCAGCCGGTAAGTTCCAGCTGCTAGTTCCGCCAACCAGAATGCGCCAGCCGTGTCGGTCAGCGTCTCAGCTGCAGGTCCGAACCGCAGATTGTCCAGATGCACCTCAGTATCCGCATGAGCCCCTGCGATCGCGTAGTCGATATCTGCCTGCGAGCGACTTAGCAGCATCGTCTCTACTTCTCCCCAGGCAAGTGCTTCGGTTGTGTAGCGCCCCAGCAGGTTCGCCTGCGAGTCATAAATCTCCAGCTGGCCGTAATCGCTGCCGCCATTGCCAATCGCATCCAGGCGGACCGCAGTCTGCGGGCTGTCAAAGTCCATCCGCAGGCGACGGGAACTGTCATTCCAACTGGTCCTGATGGCAGACACCGCCGCATTGTCGTTGGCCAGGACCCGGCTGGGCGTCGAGGACTGGCTGGAAATCCGCGAATAGACGGATTCGCTGTTCAAACCGCCGCCCAGGGCCCGCAACGACACACCGCTGGTCGCCGTATTAAGAACCTGCTGGTCGTTAAAATTGTCAGGCTCAACAATTGTCCAGAGCAACTCTGCTTGATCGGCACCATCAACGATACGCAGGGTCGTATCCGCCACCGCGGGCTCACCAGGATCCCAGCTGCCATCCTGGTTGAGATCCGCGTAGGAATACCCCGCAATTCCAGACAACTGGGTAACACTGCGGGCCAACGTGTTGCCAACGAGCGATGCCGACGTGCTGACCGTTTGGCCTGTCCCGGCGTCCACCGACCGTGCCCGCAACTCCAATTCCTGGTCGACTTCTGGCAGATCAAAACTCAGGTCCAGCATTACAACCGGTTCCGAGGGAGTTGCGATCACCTGCCAGCTTCCGCCATCCAGTCGATACTCGATGAAATCGACCGTGCTGGTCGTCACGTCCGACTGTAGACCACTGGTATTCAGGTTCGGCAGTGCCTGCACCCGCGCCTCGCCAACAAATCGATAGGTCCCACTGACTGGATCCCGGCTGCCACTGCCAGTCAGCAACAGCGGCAGATCAAGCACATCAAAAACGCCATCCTGATCGCTATCCTTCCAGCCAATCATTTCCAGCGAGCTGGCGGAACTGGTCTGGTCCTGGAAGGCGGCGGACATCAGCACGCCAGATGCCATGATGCTGTCACTTTGTTCGAACCCCGCCGCGGGATTGTCGGATGCATTGAGATTTTGTGTGTTGTAGTAACCTCGCCGATCGAGATACGTACCTGCGCCGGAATACTCATCCTTGGCCCAGAATATATGGCCCGTTTCGTGGGTCAACGACGCCGTCGGCCGGCTCGCCGGGGCAACGAAGTAACGTCCGCCGGCAAAGGCAAAAGCTCGTCGAAAGGAGCCGCCGGCCGCAAACATTCCGTCAGCGTCCTGCTCGTCGTTGACGATGAAAATCGTGAATCCCCAATCGTCGCCGTTCAGCTGCCGCTGGCTGTTATTGAAGAGCCGCATCGCTGTACTGATGTCCGACGTGCCATCAGCCTCGGCGTGTGCGAGAAAGTCAGAGACCCAGAGTGGGTAGTCATTGGAGACCCTGGCTATCGGCTCGACATCCGTCGGTACAGGATTGTCGGCATACTGGAAGTCGAGATGAAAACGAACCGAATGCACACTGCTCTGTGCCGCCAGCAGATCTTCCCACCAGTCCAACGACTCACGAACCTTGATCTTAACAGCGTCAATATCGCTGCTCGTCCAGTCTTCACTGCTTTCCGACCCAGTCGATTCCATCAAAACCAGGCTGACGCGAACGTCACCCAGCATGTACTCGGCCGTGTCCGTCGGCAGGGCACCGAGCGGCAATCCGGAGAGGACCGTCCTGGTTTCGAGTTGCTCCAATTGCAAACGGCGATATTCACGACTGTGATGCCGCCTCGACCGGGCTCGAATGAGACGCTTGAACATACTGCTTATCTTCCCGACACGCCCCCGGCAAAGCCCCTCATGCACAGGGCGCGAATTCCTTATCGATCCTACGCGCTGACCAGAATAGCGACAAGCAAATGGTCAGGACAATGGAGATTTGGGAGGTGGCAGCTGGAAGTTGGGAGTTCCGAGTCAGGACGCCGAGGTCAGAAGTTTAAGTCGGGGCAGCAGCACAATTCGAACAGTGGCAGCATCACAGGGTTGCTGCCTGATCCGCAGGAAGGCCCCGGAAGGTCGGACGCAAAGAACCGACAGTTAGTCCTGCTGCAGCTGTCCTGATCACCGGCAGACGTGCTGCCCGCCAACATTACTGGTATCGCAAGCGGGCGAAATAATCGTCATGGCTGTCGCCGTCCTGCAGTGAGGCAAGGTCATCGCCAATCAGATCCAACACATCTTCCAGTTGGTCGCTGCTGGCAACGTCGTCTCGTTGGATGCCTGAGCTGATAGTGAACTGCGTCTCGGCTCGCTGATCCTGCTCGCTGGCAACCGGTACCTGGCTGGCTTTCAACTGCGGTCGATTCCGCCGTGGCACAAAGTCAGCAAGGCTGGGAGTGCTGCTGGCTTCGATCATCACCAGCTGCTCGCTGACCAGCGATTTCAGTGTCAGCTGATCCGCGGCGGAGGCTTCGCCTTCCGCTTCTCCCTCTCCACTGACCTGCGCATTCAGTTCATTGATGATGATCAGAACGTCGAGGGGTTCGACAGCACCGTTACCATTCACATCCAGGAACGGAGGTGGCGAGAAGTCGACAGTCGGCGGAACGGGCAGGAGACCATCTCGACCAGATGCGGCGTCTGCATTCAACTGCGTGATCACCAGCAGGGCATCGATCGGGGTGACGCGGCCGTCATTATTGACATCTAACGGACGGAGACTGTTTTGCCAGGGATTACCGCCGATGGTGACCGCGTAATCTTCCACTTCGCCATCATTGGCCGGACCACTGGGACCGAGGTTGCCCGTGCTGCTCAAGCGGAAGCGGGCAAAGGTATCTCCTACCAGTGCGGACTGCGCAATCGAAATGCTAAAGGTGTTGTCGCCCTCGACCATGACCGCATTCTGCAGCACCTGTTCGCCCGCATCGCCAAAGTCTCCGTCGTGATCCAGGTCGATCCAGGCATCCAGCCGGCCAGCTCGCTCAGCAGTGATACCCTGCACATTAACGACAATCTCGCTGGAGTATCCAACGCTCAAGCCCGCCAGTCCACTCAGCACACCGTCGTCATCAGCTCCATCTCCGCTGGCATCCGATGTCGGCTGTCCGTCAACTTCGACGTCAACCAGGGCACCCAGTGAGAAGCCTTCTTCGACCAGGTGTCGCGGCCCATCACTGTCACGCAACGTGGCGTACTTCGGTTCCGGCAAGTCGCCGTAATCCAGTCCCGAGCTGAGTAAAATCTCAAAGTCTGCTGAACCGGGAACCGGAACATTGTCCTGCAACGGGTTTCCAGCTCTGTCGCTGATGGCACCAATACCACTCACCGTGACGCCACTTACTGCAGTAACACCTGTCACCAGAACGGTATCCTGCCTTGGCACTGCCGTGACATCTACCAGGTCGCTGCCGTTGATGGAGGCAGCAACGGCGCTCGCCAGCTGCGTCTCAGTAAAGGACTCATGGGGGATAAAGACAACGGGAACTGACGCATCGAGACCTGCCTGACCTACCTCGGTCAGCGTCGTTTCGGCCAGGTCCAACAGATGGTTGACACCGCCACCGAGCACCACAATACCATTGCCAGCGTTGCTCGGCGTGAGATTCAGTCCGGCCAGCTGAATCGTCGACACGAAGGCATCTGCCACCGTCGAGAGGTTGTCGTTCGGCTGGAAGGAAATTGTCTTGTTCGCTGCCACTCCCGTCCCATCGGTATCGAGTTCAAATGTGACGACGCTGGTTCCATCGGCAATCG
>CAUZOB010000301.1:0-4406 GCA_963581185.1 Planctomycetota bacterium
AACTGTGATCGAGGCGGTACCCGACTGGTTTGGTTCTGGCGTGAAGGAAATCGAACCGCTGGAAGCTGCCGATGTATAGGTAACCGTTGGGTTCGGTATCAGGCTGGTGTTGTCGCTGCTGGCCGTCACCTGCAGGACCTGGCTCTCTCCACCGCCAGCCGTGATACCTGAGAGGTTGACTGTCCGGGTGTCCGCATCTTCACTCAGCGTAAGATTCCCCAGCGAGTTGATCGTGGGGGCATCGTTGACCGACGCCACCGTGACCTTGAATGTCGTGTCGACGAATGAATTATCGTCTGGCGTGCCTAGCTCACCGTCCAGTCCACCGTCTTCCACGCGGACGGTCACATTGGCTACACCGGATTTATCCAGTGCTGAATCAAAATTCAGATTGCCAGTCAGATTGGAATTCGAGAATGTCGTTGTTATCGAATCAAATAGCGATGGGTTATCGCTGCTGGTGGTTACTTGAACATCCTGGCCATCCCCCGCCCCAGCGGTGACATCATTGAGCAGGATTACTCCCGCCCCAAAGTCTTCAATGGTATTGACATCACTAATCGCCCGGATCGTGGGCGGATTCCAGTCTCCGTGCAGCTGTACGATGCCGATGTCGCCACTGGAGTCGCCTGCCACCACGATCCGGCCATCCGGTCGAACCGCGACCGCATAAGCCTGATCCGTGGTGCCGGAACCAACGGAAATCACCACCGACGGAGAAGTCCCACTGCCAAAGGAGCTGTCTGGTACTCCATCAAACAAAAGCCGAGCGACCCCAAAGTCATTACTGTTCCCACCGCTTGCCGAAAATCCGGCCACGATGATTTTGCCGTCTGCCTGCAATGCGGCCCGGTAACCAACATCGTCCCCCGACACCAGCGACAGATTCGTTTCGCCGCCGTTGCCAAAGCTGGCATCGTCACTTCCATCAGGAAAGTACCGCCGTACAAAAAAGTCCGAAGCCACGGTCCCGGTTACCCCGACGACAAGAATTCGATTGTCGGGCAATTCCAGGATACTCGTCACATTACCCTCGCGAACCGTCGGTTTGGCATTCCCAACCACCTCTCCGACGCTATTGAACAGCTGTATTTCACCGGTCTTTTTAACTGCCAGGAAATTACTGTTGTCGATCGCAGAGACACCCGAGAAGTCGCCAGGCACAATCAGGCTGAGTTGACCTCCGTCCGCAGCCACTCGATAGACTCCCGTTTCGCTAGTCAGCAGGATCTGGCCATCCGGTTGAAGGTCAATATCGTGAATGCGGGAACTGCCGCTAAGCGAGATACCGCCACCGCTACCGAATGAGGAATCGATCTTGCCATCTTCTGCAGAGTAACGAACCAGGACCTGGTTTCCACCAATCAACAATCGTCCCTGGCGGTCGATCTCGAGGGATGATCCTGGGTGTGTCTTGTCCAATATGCCTGTCTTGATCAGACCGCCACTGCCGAAGGACCCGTCAATCGCCAGCTCAGGCTCAAATCGAATCGCGCCGACTTCATCGCCCATCACCCCCACGCCGATGATCGATCCGCCTGGCAACACTTCCATCTGGTCGATGTAATCAAGGCCGCCGGTTAGAGCGAGGATTTCCTTGCCATTGCCGCTAAATGAGGTCTCCAGTTCCCCTGGTATGGTTGTCCAACTAGGCGTCGCATTGAAGCTGAGGTTGGAGCTCACCACCCTGATCGAGACGGCGTCCGAATCGGTGAGTGCGCCACCGCCGATGTTCCCCAGGTCGTTGGACATAATGAGGATCCCGGCGCTCGAACCGGTGTAGCCTCGCGCCGGGTCAAAAACCAGCCAACTCAGCGCATCATTGATCCTCGATTGCGGTCCCCGGACTGTGATTTCGGCGTCATTCAGACCATCACCCTTGAGGAAGGTGATGTCGTTTCCTACCGCATCACGCGTGACCATCGTCATTGTGCCCCTGACGGCACGCAGGGTGACAAGCATTTCAATATCGGTGCCGTCCGGATCCGTCACTTGGATCCCATTACCAAGGTCCTCGGTAAAGGCAAATGGCTGTTCCAGCAGTGCGGTCTGCAGCGTGTTTGGCACAATGTTGACCGGCGGAGCATTGGCCAGCAGGATGCGGTCTTCCAGCATTTCCACGCGCGGCCGAAAGAAACGACGGACGCTTTTCGGTCGCCGTCGACGAAACCGACGGCGCAGCGATCGAACTGCGCGACTCATGAATAAGTCCAGACGAACAAATACTGCGAAATAATTGGCAAGGATGGATTGCAGGGAATTGTCGCAGCCTGCAGTGAAAAGGCCAGTCAGCGCGAGCTCTCCAGCAACTTGCCTATCTTAACTTGTCGAGCAGATCAGGTGGTAGTACTAAGCTGATTTGCTTGGCCTTCGCAGACCAGCCAGGGCTAGTTTTCTTCTTCTGAATTCGCTGCAGGAGTCTCATAGCTGACCTGGCCATGCCGCTGGGCCCGCGAGACCATATCGAGTGCGTGCAGTCCAGCCAGCACGAATTCAACGCATGCTGCTCGCATCGCCTCGTCTTCCGCTGCGTTGACTTCAAAAGCCCGCTCCCAGATCTGGGGCACGCGTTTGAGCCGTTCGGCATAAATCGACGAGGGCAATCCATCCCCGACTTCGATCTTCACACCCTTGCCAAAGACCTCACCAATCTCCTCCAGGCCGTGCCGATCCACGTACTCGGCAAAGACCGTGCTGACGGCTTCAGCGAGCACCGATTCCAGCACTTGCTGTTCACTCATCTGGTGGCTTCCCATCAGGTCCAGTTCCAGCTTGCCGAGTGAAGACGAGGTAATGTGTGCGAGGTCGCTAATGCGGGGAACGGCGGGTTTTTCACCCAATAGAATGGCCCGCCGACGGGCGCTCGCGACCATCGTCCGGTAGTTAGCAATACTCAGCCTGGCGCTCACGCCGGATTGTTGATCGACATAGCGACTCTTGCGAGCTTCGACCGAGACCTGCTCGACAATCTCCTTCATGAAATAGGGCACGACGACCGGGTAGTCGCCGTCCAATTCCAGCCCCGCCTCCTGCTCCATGATTTCGATACCGAGCTGCCGGTCGCGGGGATAGTGAGTCTGGATCAGCGACCCAATCCGATCCTTCAGCTGTGGGATCACCTTGCCACTGCGGTTGTATGTGGCCGGGTTCGCCGAAAACAGAATCAGCACATCGATTTCAAATCGCACTGGGTAGCCGCGGACCTGAACATCTCGCTCTTCGAGGATGTTAAACATCCCGACCTGCACAAGTTCGTCCAGTTCCGGAATCTCATTCATGGCAAAGATGCCGCGGTGCATCCGTGGAATAAGACCAAAATGGAGTGCATCCTCGGTGGACATGCTGGCGCCACTGGCCAGTTTGCCAGGATCAATCTCGCCGATAATATCGGCGAATTTCGTCCCCGGCGCGAGCCGTTCGGCATAACGATCTTCGGCGGCCCACCACGAGATTGGCACATCCTCATCCGCATGTTGCTGGAGAAACTCTTTGCCCGCCGACGTTATCGGAGCGAGCGGATCCTCGTGCACCACCACGCCAGGAATATCGACGTAGGGAATCTCCGCATCCAGGAAATTGACCAGCGCACGCATCAGGCGGCTCTTGGCCTGGCCCTTCTCGCCCAGGAACAGCATGTCGTGACCGGCCAAAATCGCCAGGCTGATCTCGGGAATGACGGTATCCTGGTAGCCGATGATGCCCGGAAAGAGATCCTCACCGGCGGCCAGGGCGGCGATGAAATTGTCGTGAATTTCCTGCTTGACCGTTTTGGATTGCCAGTCGCTATCACGCAACTGGGCCAGGTTTGTCGCTCGCTGGGCCATGCTTGCTCTCGTCATCAGGAAACTACGTCACTCGGTCCCGCCTCAGGCGAGTTGAGTGGCGATCAAATCGACTTGGTCCGTCAGGCCATTTTAGCAGCACTTAATCCAGTCCGCTCGTGGCGCAGAGGATATCCCTGGCGTTGTTACCCAGGTCTGCCTGGCAGCCTGCATGCCGACGTTAGATCTTCGCGCCCAGGCCGCGGGTGAGTGCCATGAAGGCGGCCTCGAGGTTAATTTCTTCTTCCTGGAACTGGATGATCTCGTACCCTCCGTCGACCAGTACTCGCGACAGCTGGCTGTAGACTTCCGTCTCCGCCGTGAGTGTCACAACCAGTCGTCCGTCCGCTTCGTTGACATCCTCCACTTCCGGTCGGCTGGCAAGCAGCGCGACCGCCTCTGACTGGTTGGCGGCCAGCCTGACATGCAGCACAACTCGCTTCCGCACCTGCTTCATTACATCGGCCACGGCCGCATTCACGGTCATCACGCCCCGATCGATAATACCGATCTTGTTACAGATATCTGCCAGTTCCGGCAGGATGTGGCTGGAGACGATGATCGTCTTTCCCATTTTTCCCAGTC
>CAUZOB010000302.1:0-4377 GCA_963581185.1 Planctomycetota bacterium
TGACCGGATCAGCAACTGAAAACGGCAGACTCGTATTAGCGCCGTAAACACTGCTGCTGGACGCATAGATCAGATGCTCGATGCCATGCTGGCGACAGCCTTCCAGCAGGTTGGAAAAGCCAATCAGATTGCTTTCGATATAGCTGGCTGGGTGATCAAGTGAGTAGCGGACACCGGCCTGGGCCGCCATGTGAACGACCCGAGAGCAGCTCTGCGCCGAAAACAGCTCGTTCACTGCCGCGGCGTCTGCCAGGTTCAGCTGAGTGAATTCAAAACCGTCTCGATCATTCAGCTGAGCCAGCCGATCCCTCTTGAGCTGGGGATCGTAGTAGTCATTAAGGCTATCGACGCCGACCACCTGCAGGCCGCTATCGAGCAGCCGCTGGGCGACATGAAATCCGATAAAACCGGCTGCGCCGGTTACGAGGATAGCTGACATGAGGTTCGTTGCCGAATTGGCCAGGGGGGATGGGGCTGAGCGGAGAGGACCAATGTTATATTGGCATAAACGAGATGCCCGAGACAGGGACTGCGGCCATGCTTTTTCCCGGTCGCCACATTCCCAGCTGGATCTACCTGGGCCGAGGAGAAACTCGTGAACATCGCTGGTAACAACTCCCAACAGCTCGCCGCGTCGATCCAGGATCAGACCGCCGTGATCGGCGTGGTCGGACTGGGTTACGTCGGCTTACCGCTGGCCCAGACCTTTCTGAATCACGGATTCCGCTGCCTCGGTTTCGACATCGACAAGAAAAAAACAGCCCTTATCCAGGCGGGCGAGAGTTATATCAAGCACATCGATAGCGAGTGGATCGCCGCACAGGTTGCCACAGGTCAGCTACAGGCGACCAGCCAGATGGATCGCCTGGCCGAAGCGGATGCGGTCTTGATCTGTGTCCCCACTCCGTTAACGGCAGACCGCCAGCCAGATCTCAGCTACGTACGGGCGACGAGCGAGCAGTTGGCTACTGTCTTGCGACCGGGTCAGCTGGTCGTGCTGGAGAGCACAACCTATCCCGGCACAACACGGGACGTCGTGCTGCCGATCCTGCAGTCGTCGGGCCTCGCTTTGGGCAGCGACTTTTTCCTCGCCTACAGCCCCGAACGAGAAGACCCAGGCAACGAAAAGTTCACCGCCGGCAGCATACCGAAGGTGGTCGGTGGCATGGACAGTATCAGCCTGCAGCTCGCCGATGAGCTCTACAGCCAAGTGGTTGTCCAGACTGTGCCAGTCTCCAGCTGCGAGGTGGCCGAGGCTTGCAAGATCCTGGAAAACACCTATCGCTCGGTCAATATCGCGATGGTCAACGAGATGAAATTATTGATGGATGCAATCGGCATCGATGTCTGGGAAGTAATTGAGGCGGCCAGCACCAAGCCCTTTGGCTTCCAGCCCTTTTACCCCGGCCCGGGACTTGGTGGACACTGTATTCCGATCGACCCTTTCTATCTCAGCTGGCTCGCCAGGCAACATTCCATGGAAGCTCGTTTCATCGAGCTGGCCGGCGAAGTCAACTCCAGCATGCCGGCACACGTTGTCGGGCAGATCCAGCGGGCACTTGAGGCCAGCGGTAGGGCGCTGGCGGGTGCCAGGGTGGGCATCCTCGGGGTGGCCTACAAGCCCAACGTCGATGACCCCCGCGAGAGTCCAGCTTTCCGCCTGCTGGAATTGCTGGAAGCAGCAGCTGCCGAGCTCAGCTACAATGACCCCTACATTCCCCAGCTGCCACAGATGCGAAGTTTCCAGGTACCGCAGTTGAGCAGCCAGCCGTTGACCAGGGAGTATCTCTCGTCGCTCGATTGCCTGGTGGTGGTGACGGACCACGATCAATACGACTGGGAGTTCATCGCCACGCACGCGCCGTTGATTATCGACACGCGCAATGCACTCAAGGATCAGCCGCACGCAGCAGGCAAGACCTGGAAAGCCTGAATCCCAGCTCAGGCAGCGGCCCGCCGCTCGACACTCACGTCAGCGGCCAGGTGAGCAAGTTCACCAATGTCCATGTGGCGGAAAGCAAGTCCCTGGCGGCTGCGTTCTTCCACCAGCACAATAGAATCCTGGCGCAGCATGCGGGGCAGATAGAACCAGGCCTGGCGAAGAATCGCCTTTTCATGACCCGCCGACACGATCACCAGGTCGGTGCCGGCCAGTCGGTTGGCACAATGGGCCAATCCTCGGAAGGGATCTCCCGGTACCAGTGAGAGTCGCTCAACCAGCGGCCGCAGCATGCGGTGGGCCTGCCGGCAACTCAGCCCCGCCAGCTGACTGGGGCGATCTTCAAACAGGTCGATGCCTGCAAAGGCGATGCCGTCGTCGGGGCGGTAGCGAGCAGCCATTCGCAGCAGGGTTGCTGTGCGTTGCCCGTCGCCGAGGCCAATCTGGACAATCTGTCGTGGTCGCTTGTTGTGAATCACGCTGTACAGCAGACGGTCGCCGCGAGGCGAACGAAACCACTGATGACAAAAGTACTTGAGCAATTGCATGAGACTCACCAGGAACAAGCCAGAGGGCACCGTACCGATCGAAAAGTCGACTCTGCAGTTAATTCATCGGCCAGCGATTTACTGGATATGGAGGCGAACTGCTGCTGTCAGTCTCCAATTGCCGCTCGCTAATCGTTAAATTCCGAGCAGGTTGCATGACACTACATCAGCAGCTAGGCTGGCGTGCTGCTAATCTGATTTACCGCTTAAATGACCTTCGAAAGGCTAGTCTCATGCGAGGAGTCGCTCTATTTTGCTTGATGCTCGGTTCGGCCGCTGCCATGCTGGTCTCGGTACAAGCCGATGACCCCAAGGAAGGCGCTCACGAGGACCTGGTTCCCAACGGCGCTGTTTGTAGAATTCGTGGCACGAAAGGCAACAAGACCTTTGGCCAAATCCGATTCATCCAGAAAAACGGGTTCGTCCACGTCACGGGCCAGGTCCGCAACCTGACCGAAGGTGAGCATGGCTTCCATGTCCACGAGTTCGGCGACGCACGTGCCGCTGATGGGTCCTCGAGCGGTGGCCACTTCAATCCTGATGGCCATGAGCACGGTGGACCGGATTCCGACGAGCATCATGCCGGCGATCTTGGCAATATTACGGCCAACGCCGATGGCATTGCCAAGGTTGACATCAAGGCCAAGGGCCTGACTGTGATCAGCGTGGTTGGTCGCGCGATCGTGGTGCACGGTGGCACCGATGACCTCAAGAGCCAGCCGTCTGGCGCTGCCGGACCGCGGATCGGTGTTGGCGTGATTGGGATCGCTGGACCAGGTCCAGCAAAGAAAGATGCCAAGCCCAAGGCCAAGGCCAAGGCCAAAGCCAAGCTCAAGGCAGCTGCGGTCAAGCCCAGCTAAGGACACACACTCCGTGGATTACTTCCAGTCCTGGAAGTGATCGCGAAAGTGGTTATCCAAACGGCCAAGCCGCTGGGTCAATCGACGGCCCAGTCGGCCGGCCGGGATACCGGCCCGTAGATCTGCCAGGTAGCGCACCAGTTCTTCCCTGCCGCCAGCAGGGCCGTGCAACATGAAGTGGACCCAGCCCCAGGCATAGCGGTAATGATCCGCTGACATCTGCTCAAGCTGGTCCAGCTCTTGTAGCAGGGCTGGAGTTATGACTGGCTGATCGGCAAGTCGGTCTTTCGTCTCCTGCAGGTAATCGGCTCGCTGCGAGCGCCGGCCCCGCGGCTGTTCAAAGTACTCGGCCAATCCCTCGTCTAACCAGAGGGGTAGACCAGGCATCGCCTGATGCAGCAGGGCATGGGTCAGCTCGTGTCTCAAGTCGACGTCCAGGGCAGGGCCGCGACAGGCATAGATCGTTGTCCGCTTGCCAGCCCGCACAAACAGGGCGCGGCGATCCGGAGCAGCAGGTAGTACCTGACTCAGCTGCCGTCGCATCGTGACTCGATCCTGGAACAGCTGCAGGTACACCGACTGCTCAGGAACACGCAACTCCAGGGCTCGCTTCAAGTCGACCCGCAGGTCAACAAGCTGCTCAAGCTGGCTGGGCGGGTCGGGCCGATAGTCAGCCAGCACGTGCAGAAGGCCGTAAGAAGCCTGGAATCGCCAGACAACCCGTTCGGCAGATGACCGCCTGGCCAGCATACAGGGAATCAGCCCGGCGAGGCTGGCGAGCATTTGTCGGCGATTGGGAGATGGCATTGGGCAACCCCGGTGGGTGCTGTTCTGGCACGAGGGGGGGAGTATAGCGACGGCGCAGATCGGACAGAAGGTGAATTACTCCTGCGGGTTCCCAGCATTCCGAATGGGGGGTTATATTGGAGGCTTCTAGGTGGTGTTGCCATAAAGTCACTGATTCAGTGGCCAAGCACCACTCTTGTGAAACCTCGTATGCGGTTAGTCGGTCCGTGAAACACGCCACGAT
>CAUZOB010000303.1:0-4237 GCA_963581185.1 Planctomycetota bacterium
GTGTGGAAAGAAATGTCGGCTATGACAAACTGGCCAGCGGGATTGTGACTGCCACCAGTCGGCCCGAGGGAATGGACTACACCGAATTCTGCCAGATGATGAGTTCCATTTATCGGCCAGATTCCGACACGTCGTTTGCCGACCTGGAGACGATGCCCCATTACTGGGCTCGCCGGGACTTCCGCCAGCCAGCGGAGCGGGCGATTGGCTTTGCCCATGCCTTCCTCGGCGTGCGGATCCAGTGTGCCCAGTGCCACAAGCACCCATTTGATCAGTGGTCCAAGCAGGACTTTGCCGAGTTCTCACGGTTCTTTACCGGTGTGGTTGCCAGTAGCCGCACACGTAGCGAGGACCGGCCCGCCTATGACAAGCTGATGGCTGACCTTGGTCTGAAGGGACAGCCAAACAACCAGTTACGACGCGAGTTCCCTCGGCTGCTGGCGGAAGGCAAGACAATTCCTTTCCCGGAAGTCTATACCATCTCGCCACGAATACCTCAGGAACGAGGTCAGCCTCGCCGTACGGAAGCTGTCTCCTCGGCCCGCTTGCTCGGTGACCAGGAAATAGTTTTCCAGCGTGGCCAGGATGTACGGCAACCCCTGATGGAATGGCTGGGTGCCAGCGATAATCCTTACTTCGCCCGCGCCTTCGTAAACCGCGTCTGGGCCAGCTATTTCAACGTCGGCATCGTCGATCCACCGGACGACATGAGCCTGGCCAATCCAGCCAGTAACAAGCCGCTGCTGGATTATCTCGCCGCCCAGTTCATCGCGCATGACTTCGATATGAAATGGCTGCACCGGGAGATCGCAGGCAGCCGGACATACCAGCTCAGCTGGCGGACCAACGAAACTAACTCGCAGGACAACCATAACTTTTCACACGCCGTGCCGCGACGACTGCCAGCCGAGGTGATCTACGATGCCCTGGTGCAGGCCACCGCCTCTGACAGCAAGGTGCAGCAGTTGCTGGCAAGTAATGATGGCCGCACGATTGCCCTGGCCGCTTCCAGCCAGCGTTACCAGCAGCGTAGCGCCGGTACGGGTTATGCGATGATGGTATTTGGACGGTCAACTCGCGAGACCAGCTGCGACTGCGATCGTTCCGACGATCCCACGCTGCTGCAGACGGTTTACCTGCAGAATGACCGCGACCTGCATGCTCTCATTGACCGTCGGCGCGACGGCTGGCTGGACCAGCTGGCCAGTGAGAACGGACTGCAACTGAGTGGAAACTCGACTCCGCAACAGCAGCCGCCGGCCAACTACGCTGAACGATTCGAGCAAATCAAGGTGCAGATTGCGCGGCTGAAAAAGGCTGGCAACGTTGACCAGGTTAAGCGATTGAAGCGAAATCTGCAGACCATGATCCAGCGGTTTGGCGATCCCAGCCTGCAAGAATCGACGACGGCGAGTGAGGGCCAGGCACTTGATACCGAACGACTTGTTACTGCCGCGTACCTGCGAACACTGTCACGCAATCCGAACAGTGAGGAATTGCTGCGGTCGGTTGAATTCGTGGAATCAAGTGATGACAAGATGAATGGCCTGCGGGGCTTGCTCTGGGCACTGCTCAATACCAAGGAATTCGTGGTAAACCACTAAGGAATATTTTGCAGGTCGGAGCCAGCTGCCGCCGACCATGAACGAAGCTGAAGGAAAATAGAGATCATGACGGTTCATAAAACCTGTGACGGTGTCCGACGACGTGACTTTCTCAGGATTGGCGCGGCGGGCGGTGCTGGTCTGACCCTGGCCAATTACCTGCGCATGGCTGCCGCCGGTGAGGTAGCTGAGACTCCGGCTCGATCGGCAATTTTTGTCAACCTGCCGGGCGGGCCGTCACACATGGACACATTTGACCTCAAGCCCGATGCTCCCTCAGAGTTTCGCGGTACCTTCAATCCGATCAAGACAAATGTTCCGGGTATTGAGATCAGTGAGCACTTGCCAAAACTGGCCAGCTGTGCCGATCGCTTCGTGATCCTGCGCGGCGTCTCGCATACGCTTGGTGCCCATCGGCTGGGACAGGAATACGTCAATACCGGGAACAAGCCGCTCGCCTCGCTGGAATACCCCGGCTATGGCGCCGTCTTCACACGTGAATTTGCCGAGCCCTCGGACTTGCCGCCCTTTGTGGCAATTCCCAACAGTAATCAGCGCCCGGGATACCTGGGAGTTCAGTACGCTCCGCTTAACACCGGCAACACGCCGCAGCCCGGACAACCGTTCACGGTTCGTGGTATTTCGCTCACCGGTGGGTTGACTGTCAATGAGGTGAAGAGGCGACAGGGGTTGCTGAGTGACCTCGATCAAACCTTTGCCGGCCTGGAAGAGAATAACCAGTTGCTCAAGGGGCTCGATGAGTTCAACTCGCAGGCACACTCGATTATCACCTCGCGGCGAGCACGTGAGGCCTTTGATATCAGCAAAGAGTCTGCGGACTTTGCAGCAAACTTCGGCGAAACGCCGTTTGGCCAGAGTTGCCTGTTGGCGACACGACTGGTTGAATCAGGTGTCGGCTTTGTCACGCTCAATTATGGCGGCTGGGATACCCACCGCGATAACTTTACCAGCCTCAAGGATCGCCAGTTGCCACCCTTTGATGAAGGACTGGCTGCTCTCTTTGTGGGCCTTGAGGAGAAGGGCCTGCTGGACTCCACCGTGGTCTACATCACGGGTGAATTTGGTCGTACGCCCAAGATCAACACCAAGACCGATGAAGGTGGTCGCGACCACTATCCCCGCTGTATGTTCATGCTCATGGGCGGCGGCGGCATCGAGGGTGGACGGGTGCTTGGTGAAAGTGACGCCAAAGCCACCCTGCCAGCCAACGAGGGCTTCTCGCCGGACGATGTGGCAGCGACCTTTTACAAGGGCTTGGGAATCAATCCCAGCAAGGAATACCATACCAACACGGGGCGCCCAGTGATGATCGTTCGAGAGGGTACGGTTATTAACGAGCTGTTTGGCTAGTACAATTGCTGAGCTTGTGCCAGGGAAGGGCTTGTCCATACTTCTGGCAGGAGGCCGAGTAACCTTTGTTTGCTAGAGGTAATAGAGAGTGATCATGAAACATATTGCACATATATGTCTGGCGGCCCTGTTGATCGCAGTTGTGGCAGCACCGTTGGCTGCACAACAGCAGAACAAGAAGAAGAAACAGCCAACGCTGGCCGAACGAACTGCCAAGCGCTATGCCAAGGCGGAACTGTCGGAAGAACAGGTTGCCAAGATCAAGGTCCTGGCTGAAAAGCATGGCCCGGCGATGCAGGCGGCTCAAAAGAAAGCGGCACTGAGCGCAGAACAACGCACGGCGATCAACGCCGCGCGAAAGAAGGCCCAGACCGATGGCCTCAAGGGCAAGGAATTGCGAGCAGCTGTGCAGGCTGCGGCTAACTTGAACGACGGGCAAAAAGAGGCCCTGGCGGAGCAACGTAAGCTCTCTCAGGAGTACAGCAAGGCAGTTCTCGCAGTACTGACTGCCGAGCAACGCAAGAAAGTTGGCCAGGGATCTGGCAAGAAGCCGGCGAACAAGAAGTAGACGCTGACGTCTATTCACGAATCTTGGGGCGGGACAATCCAGCAGGGTTGCCCCGCCTTTTTTGCGCGCTGGGACCCCACGGGGCGGGCCTCCCTTGACGCCTCCTGACAGCATCCTGTCACCGCTCAGCACGATCTGCTGCCAGCATCCTGTCACTGCTGCCGTAATCTCAGCGGCAGGTCACTTCGACCGCTTTGCAGCGGCAACCAGAATAGGGACTTGTTGCTTAAAACGAAGTCTGTCCATCTGAAAGGAGAGTGCGAGTATGTTGAATTCACTGATAACGAGGATCTGTCTGGCAGCCATTCTGGGTCTGCTGTGTGTGCCCGCCAGACCAGGTCTGGCCCAGGACAAGCCGACCCCCAGGGCAACGGGTGACCAAGCGGCCGCCAAGCCGTTCAAGGGCCGGCTGCCGACCTATTTTGCTCAGGTCGTGACATCTGCGCAGCGCACGGAGATTTACTCTGTCCAGTCCCGCCATGCCCAATCGCTTGAGCGGCTGCGGAAGCAGCTCAAGCAGCTAACGGCTGAACGAGACATGGAAGTCTGGAATGTCCTGACCGACATCCAGCAGGACGAAGTAACGTCATTGCGCGAAGCTGCTCGGAAGCGGCGTGAAGCGCGTGCTCTGGAATCGAAGGGAGTGACCAGGCCGGCTGATGGATCACCGGCTCCACCCAGTTCCTGATAGTCG
>CAUZOB010000304.1:0-4214 GCA_963581185.1 Planctomycetota bacterium
CGCCGAGTGGATCACGAACTGGCAATACGTGTTTGTTCCATTCTGGGATCTGATTCAGCCGCTGTTCATGTTCATGGTCGGAGTCTCGTTACCCTTCTCAGTCGCGGCTCGACGACGACGCGGTGACTCAGACCGCACGATAGCGTGGCACGCTGCTCGACGATCGCTGGTGCTGGTGATGCTGGGAGTGTTTCTGGCATCGGGGCGTGGTTCACAGACGCGATTCGAATTTACCAATGTGCTGGCCCAGATTGGTCTCGGCTACCTGGCCCTGCACTGGGTTTCGAAATTCGCGCCACGAATCCAGACTTGTATGGCGGTGGGGATCCTGGCCGCCAGCTGGCTCTTTTTTGCCGTCGACATCGGCGGCTCGGACCTTCAACCGCCCGCCGGGAGTCGACTGGCAAGCGAGCAGGTCGCTGAAGCTGGAGCCTCATGGGCCAAAAATACGAATTCGGCAACAGTGATGGATCGCTGGCTGTTGAATGTGTTTCCGCGGCCGGATGGCGAAAAATACGAGTTTAATGGGGGTGGTTACCACACGCTCAATTTCTTCCCTGCACTGGCCACCATGATCCTCGGCCTGCTGGCTGGTCAGCTGTTGCGGAGCGGCCGCAAGGATCAGGACAAGCTGTTGCTGCTGCTCGGTGCTGGTGCTGTGTGCCTGGTTCTGGGATTGGTCATGTCCGCTGCCGGTTGTCCAATCGTGAAACGAATCTGGACCCCCTCCTGGGTGTTGTTTAGTGGAGCCTGGGTGTTCTGGATCCTGGCGGCGTTTTATGCCCTCTTTGATGTCTTGCCATTCAGGCGATATGCCTTTCCACTTGTCATCGTCGGTATGAACCCGTTGGTGATGTACATGATGGGACAACTGTTGCGATCCTGGCTGGTCGGCAGGGTCACGACGCATGGCGGCTGGATTATCAAGGGAATTCTGCCGGCCGATGTGACCCTCAGCAGTGCGATGAACTGGGTGCCTGTGCTGCAATACAGTGCTGCCTTTGCGATCATGTGGCTGATCTGCTACGGCATGTATCGCCGGCGGCTCTTCGTCCGAATCTAGGTTGCTACTGGCGGTCTAGATAAGAGTGTCGATGGGATCTGAGCCCTCGATGAATTGCACCAGTTCTGATGGCAGGCCGCTGTCGAGCCGCAACTCGCCAATGTCAAAGAGCGAGTGGAAAATCGTGCCCAGCAGGTTGCGCGGTCCGTAGCTCGTGCCCTGGGGCTTGGCTGCCTGGCTATCCGATTGACCCGTCACCTGACCCATTTGGAGGCCGCCGCCGGAGACAAGCAGGCTGGTGAGATTACCATAATGATCTCGTCCGCCGTTCTTGTTGATCCGCGGTGTGCGGCCCATTTCACCGGTCACGACCAACAGGATCTTGTCTTGCAGCCCGCGACGATGCACGTCCTCGATAAAGGCGCTTACAGCATGGTCGACCTGATAGCCCATCGGCCAGATGCCGGTCATGTTCTTCGGGCTGTTGTTGTTGGCATGCATGTCCCAGCCACAATCCGAGACCGTGACAAAACCACACCCTGCTTCACAGAGTCGGCGTGCTAACAGCATCTGATGACCGAGCAGATTTGTCGTGCGACTCATGTCGTAATAGCGAGCCAGGTCCTGCGTCTTGAAAATGCCGGTGGTGTCATACTCAGCAACAACTCGCGGGTCTTCCTTGCTCAGATCAAAAGCATCTGCGACGCCACCCGATAACACCTCGAAGGCCTGCTGCTGGAATTTCGCAGCTCCGGCAAGCGTGCGCGATGAATCGACCTGGCGGCGAAGTTTATCCAGGCCGTCCAGCAAACTGCGGCGGTCCTGTAATCGATCGGGTGAGATCGTCAGCTGCAAGCTGTCCGTCAACGGTCCGCCGCCGGAAGGATTAAATGCCCGGAACGAGTTTCCAAGTGTGCCGGGATCCGTGAGTGTTGGCAGCGCGTTGGTCTCAAAGTTCTTCCGCGGCTTGAGGTCTTCCTGAATCGCCTCGGGCACAATCAATGTGTTCGTTGGTATTCCCGTGCGGGGATGGTTGGTCCCTGCGATGCGGGCATACAGGGAACTCATGGATGCCTTCATAGGATTGCCGGCACTTGTCACGCCCAGGTAGGTGTGACCTGAATTGCCGGACGCATAAGACCGCACAATGGAGAACTTGTCCGTCATCCGCGCAAGGCGTCCAAAGGTTCCGCCGAAAGTGATGCCGGCATGATTCGTGGCAACTTCGCCCGTTACGCTGCGTACTTCGGCAGGCGCAGTCATCTTGGGATCGAAGAACTCGATGTGAGAGGGGCCGCCCTGGAGGAACAAGAAGACGACGGAGCGGTCTCGCACGTAGGAACTGTTGCCGGCCGCAGCCAACTCCGGCATCGCCAGTAATCCGCTTCCCAAGGCGCCGGCCTGGAGAAAATCACGGCGGGAATACCCGCGGCAATCACGCGTTGGTCGATGATCGGAAAGAGTGAGCTGCATGAGTACTGCCGGCAATGGTGATTTCTGGTCTCTCCATAGAGGATATCAGAGATTTGCCATCGAACGCGACAGTGTTTTTCCCGTAATACGGACTCAGAGTAATCGGGACACTGCAGTCAAATCTGGAGTTTCAGCGAACACAACGCCTAACGCACGCTGCCCAATAACTTGTGCCCTGGTTGGACAAGAATCGAATCTCGGCCCAACATGGCCCATTTCTTACGCGTGGGTAGCCAGATCGACAGAAATCTCGGCCGTTTACGACGCATAACCTCGTCGTCCGTCCACTCAGATCGAATGTCAGTGCATTGCTGTTGGATCTCGTCCGGCGACGGCACATAGTTACTGTTGATCATCGTCTTAGTGCTCCTGGAATCAGGAAAGATGTGATTGCTGGTCTAAAGAGCAAACAGAGTGCCAAACTCGAAAAAGATCGCCGCAGAACACCTTAAGTACACTGCAGTAGGGCACTTAAGAGCGGCAGTCACCCCGTAACCGACGTCGCCAGAGTTGGCATAAATAGTGTGGCACAATCAAACGCTGAGCGATTTTGCTACACCATGACCGAATTTACTTCTTCTGAGGGGTAAGGCGAATCGGCGTCGCCGGCACATCGGCTTTGAGGCCCAGCAGATGTCGGGAAAAAAACCCCATCACCCGCCGGTCGACTTCCCGGCTGCGAAAGCCACCGTGCCCACCCTCCTGAATTTCGACCAGAATGGCCGGAACGCGGGCGCTGTGGAAGGCTGCCAGCAACCGCACAGATTGATTGAACGGGACAAGCCTGTCTCGGCTACCGTGAACCATGAGTACTGGCGCGGCATGTTTTGTCACATGGGTGACGGGTGAGGCACTGACGGCCGCCGACTTGCGTTCCTGAAGGGGGCCGCCCACCAGCTGTGATTCCGGTGAGTCAGAATCATTGTGGACCATCTGGCCAGGGTAATCGTCCATCACCAGTAACTCTGTCGGGCCGTAGAAATCCACCACGCAGAGGACCTTGCTTGAGGCGTCGTTGTGGCCTCCGAGCTTACCCTCAAGATCCCGCACTCGGTTAGTCACGCCCAGCATAATTGCCAGGTGCCCACCGGCACTGTGGCCCATGACGCCGATCCGATCGGGGTCAAATCCGTACTTGTCGGCATGTGCTCTGAGCCAACGAATAGCCGCCTTGCAGTCGTGGATTTGCGCTGGCCAGGTGGCCTCACTGCTAAGTCGGTAACCCAGCGTAGCCGCTGCATAGCGACCATCCTCGACGAAGGAAGCAAGGTAGTGCCGGCCGGAAGATTTATCGCCTTGCCGCCAGGCACCACCGTGGATGTAGACAATCAGCGGCGGCTTGTGACCGGGGATGTTCTTTCGCGGCAGCAGCAGGTCGAGAGTCTGCCGTGGATTCTCGTTGTCGGCATAGGGAACATCGACGACCAGCCTGACCGATCCGGGAAGTCTGCCGGCAGCCTGCTGGGCTGAATCTCGGCTGGTAAACGCTCGGTCTTCTGCTATCGAGATGAGACCATCCCGATTGGTGTCGATGATGGCGAAGAGCCGCCTATTGCGGACCTCGTCGGGCGTGAGTTGGCGATCCTTGTTGGTGTCGAGTCGCCGAAAGGCGGCCGAAGGCTCTGGCTCCTGGGAGACCACAGTGGTCGATGCCAGCATTACAGCCAGCAGGGCAAGAACGAAACGAGTACTTACTGGCGGGCTGATCATTTCAGCGAGACTTTCATTTCTTACCTTG
>CAUZOB010000305.1:0-4198 GCA_963581185.1 Planctomycetota bacterium
AGGCCCTGGAGCTGGGTTACCGTGGTTACGTTGGCCTTGAATGTCGGCCCAAGACAGACGAAGTGACGGCTGCTCGGGGCGTGAAGGCTGCGGACGTCTGGTAAGCTCTGCTGTTGGTACTCCCGCTTCCTACCACGCTGGTCTCACTGCCTGATGCCGCACTCGCTCTGGACTATCCGTGCTGACACGACCTACTTGAATCATGGGTCGTTCGGCCCACCATCACAACCGGTGATCGAGGCCCGCCGCCAGTGGCAGGAGCAGCTGGATCTGCAGCCGATGGAGGTGTTTGTACGTCAACAGGAAACAGCCCTGCTGGCGGCCCGCGACCGCCTGGCCAGCTGGTTGTCGACCGATCCAACCAACCTCGCCTTTGTCGACAATGCCACCTGGGCCATGAATGTCGTGGCTCACAGTTTTCCGCTTCAGCCCGGCGACCGGGTGGTCCTGACGGATCATGAATATGGAGCGGTGGAGCGGATCTGGCAGCGGGCAGCGGCCAAGGCGTCCGCCGAGGTTGTGCAGGCAACCCTGCCAGCTTACTTTTCTGATGCCCAGCAGGTTGTGGATGCGATTCTGGAGGCCTGCGATGCCCGTACCCGCTTGATTGTTGTCAGCCAGATCACTTCACCGACGGCCATCACCTTGCCGGTTGCGTTGTTATGCCAGGAGGCTCAGCGACGAGGGATTGTTGTCTGTATTGACGGCCCGCATGCCCTCGTTCAGCTGGATCTGTCGCTCGATGAACTTGGTTGCGGCTTCTACACCGCCAGTTGCCACAAGTGGCTGTCGGCCGCCTTCGGCTCGGGGTTCCTTTATGTCGCTCCAGAGTTCCATTCCCTGATTGAATCGCCGCTGCTGAGCTGGGGACGGATTCCACCTTCCGAACCGGTTGCCTGGCATGACGAGTTTCTCTGGCTGGGGACCCGAGATAACTCTGCCTTCCTGACTGTTCCTGTCGCGATTGATGTTTTCGAGCAGATCGGGCTGGAGAACTTTCGCGACCATAGCCACTCGCTGGCACAATACGCTCGAGATCGGCTGGAAAGAGAGTTGGGCTGCAAGAGCCTGGTTGAGGATGACCCAGCCTGGTACATGTCGATGGCCCACCTGGAATTGCCGCTCTCGGACGCCAGCGGACTGCAGCAGCAACTCTGGCAGGAATTCCAGATCGAGATACCAGTTATCTGCTGGCAGGACCGTTGGTTCATTCGTGTCTCCTGTCACCTCTACAATGATGAAAGCCAGCTGGACAAACTGATTGGGGCGTTGAAGTCACTAACCTCTAACCCCTAACCATCCCTGTTGGCGTGATCTGTCCGATTCAGAGACAATAGTCAGCATGTGGCCTGAGCACGAAAAAACCGAACAGCTGCTGGGAGAAGCTCGCCAGGGCGACGCCGACGCGGTCAACCAGTTAATTGAGCGACACCGGGACGCCATCTGGCGGCTGGTCCGGATGCGACTGGATCGCAAGATTCAGCAGCGTGTGGATGTCAGCGACGTCGTGCAGGACGTCTTTATCGAGGCCAATCGCCGGCTGACAAGGTACCTTGAGAATCCTGTCATGCCCTTTCACCTCTGGCTGCGGCAGATCGCCAAGGACCGTATTATCGATGCCTATCGTCGGCATCGCGTTTCGGCCAAGCGAAGTGTCGACAAGGAACACCAGGGGCGGGTGGCGCTGGGACCGGACCAGACATCGCTGGCACTGGTCAACCAGCTGGTGGATGGCGAAATGACTCCCGCGGCTGCCGTCACTCGTCGCGAGCTGGCTGAGCGAGTTGAGCAGACGATTGCCGAGTTGCCAGAACAGGACCGCGAGATCCTCTTGATGCGGCATTATGAACAGCTCTCGAACCAGGAAGTGGCCGATACGATGGGACTCAGTCAACCGGCCGCTGGGATGCGGTACCTGAGGGCGATCCGGCGGTTGAGAGAAACCCTGCTGGCCGATGGGGAGCAGGAGCAGCCGTGAACGAAATCGATGATGCCAGCGACCCGGCTGAGGAATCGACCCTCTTTGACGAGCAGCTAGCGGGACTGTTGGCCCGCCTGGAAGCGGCACCCCTCAGCGACCAGGAGAGCCTGCTGGAAGAACTCTGCCAGCAGCAGCCAGCCTGTGCCAGGGAGCTGCAATTGCTCTGGGCCACGATGCAGGTTGTCGATATGGCGGGAGGTGAACACAGGGAACATTCCGCAGGGTCGGAGGGCAGCACGGTTGAACTGGATTTGCAGTTGCCGTGTCAACTGGGCGACTACGAGTTGCTCGAGGAGATTGGCCGCGGCGGGATGGGGATTGTCTTCCGCGCGCGGCAACTGAGCCTGGATCGTGAGGTGGCGATCAAGATGATTTCCCGCGGACCGCTGGCTTCGGCCGAGGATCGCACTCGCTTCGAAGCGGAGGCTCGTGCGGCAGCTCAACTGGATCACGAGGGCATTGTGCCGGTCTATGACGTCGGTGAGATGGAGGGCCGGCCATTCTTCAGCATGAAGTTGATTGACGGAGAGACTCTCTCACAGCGTGTCTCGCAGTCGCCGCTCAAAGGCCGCCAGGCGGCTCGCTTGCTGCTGCAGGTTTGCCGGGCGGTCGCCTTTGCTCATCAGCACGGGATCCTGCATCGTGACCTGAAGCCCTCCAATATTCTCATCGATGCCGATGGTCGTCCGCACGTGAACGACTTTGGCCTGGCCAAGCGATTGGATGACGAACAGGGGATAACTCTTTCCGGCGCCGTGCTGGGAACTCCGTCATACATGGCTCCCGAGCAGGCGGCCGGTAAGCGTGGTGTCGTGGGAGCGGTTAGCGACGTCTACTCCCTGGGCTCGGTGCTCTACCATACCGTCACCGGCCGGCCCCCATTCCAGGCTGCTACATCGGTCGACACGCTGTTGCTTGTGCTCGAACAAGATCCGGTGCCACCACGAGCCCTCAACGCGCAACTCGACCGTGACCTGGAAATGATTATCCTCCGCTGCTTGCAAAAGCCGACCGACCTGCGTTACCAATCGGTCACTGAACTGGCAGATGACCTGCAGGCTTACTTGAATGACGAATCGATTCGTGCCCGTAGCGGTCGTTTTGCACATGTTGTGGCTCGCTGGATGCGGGAAACTCACCATGCCCACGTGCTCGAGAACTGGGGCCTGCTGTGGATGTGGCACAGTGCTGCGCTGTTGATTGTCTGCTTCGCCACAAACTGGATGTCCTGGCAGGAGATAGAGTCCCGCTGGGCCTACTTCAGCCTCTGGACGCTGGGACTCGGTGCCTGGGCAATTGTCTTCTGGACGCTACGCCGACGGATGGGACCGGTAATGTTCGTGGAACGTCAAATCGCTCACCTCTGGGCAGGCAGCATGTGTGCGATCGGTATCCTCTTCCCCGTTGAGTACCTGATGGAACTCGAGGTGCTGGAGCTGTCACCGGCCCTGGCACTTGTCAGTGGCATGGTGTTTATCGGCAAGGCAGGAATCCTGACTGGCAAGTTCTATACGCAGGCGGCGATCATGTTCCTGGCCGCCCCCTTGATGGCCATCTACAGCGAATGGGCGCTGGTCATTTTCGGCCTGTTTTCAGCCTTCTGTTTCTTTGTCCCCGGCTTGAAATATCACCGACAACGGCTCGGCAATCAGTCCTCCCGGCAGGCGACTCGCCAGCCATAAAGGCCGGCCAGGCTGAAGCCGATAGAATTGGCGGCGCCATGCAGCGGGATCATGACTGGAATATCCAGCAGGCGGGTGCCGAGGTATTCCCCCACGGCATAGACGACCGCAAGGACCATGCCCAGGATCAGCGATATGCCTGACACCAACAGCAAGCCGCGGGCTGGTTCGGCCAGCCTCTGGTGAGCGTGTCCGATCTGCAGGCAGGCCAGCAGGATGGCACCGCTTGCCAACATGCATGAGCCGACTACTTCGATCACTGGCGAGGCGGTGATGCCTACCGCGACCAGAGGCACACCCAGAACAATCAGCAAGATAAGCCAGGGCAGGGCTGGATGTTGAGTCCGGCTGCGGTAGGCCAAGCCCGCCATCAACGGCAGGGCAAATCCTGCATAGTGAAAGTGGATCGCTGTCAGTAACACAATCGTGTCCGAAAAATCCAGCGGGCGGACACCCAGCCGAGAGAGCAGAGCCCAGCCACCACCGATAGAAAGAAAGATCATGCTGATGGCGAAGCAGAAGTCTGCTGGGCTGC
>CAUZOB010000306.1:0-4164 GCA_963581185.1 Planctomycetota bacterium
CCATCGGCATGAAACTGACTTTGATCTCCGCGGGCGAATTCCTGATGGGCAGACCGGTACGTGCTGCTCAAGCAGGCTCCTTCGGCGAGCAGCCCCAGCATCTGGTGAAGATCAGCAAGCCGTTTTATCTGGGCGTGTACGAGGTGACGCAGCAGCAGTACGAGAAGGTAATGGGAACTCGACCATGGCAAGGCAAGGAGTACGTGAAGGAAGGTCGTGACTTTCCGGCAGTGTATGTGAACCACGATGATGCGGTGGAGTTCTGCCGCAGGCTCAGCAAGCAGGAACGTGTGGAGTATCGCCTGCCAACCGAGGCCGAGTGGGAATACGCTTGCCGCGGCGGAACAACTACGGCTTACAGCATTGGGGATGATGCGGCCAGGTTGGGTCAGTACGCCTGGTACGACAAGAATGCCTGGAATATTGGTGAGAGATACGCTCACGGTGTCGGTCAGAAACGACCCAACCCGTGGGGTTTATACGACATGCACGGCAATGCATGGGAATGGTGCCAGGACTGGTACGGACCCTACGGCAGTCAGAAGGTGGTCAGTGATCCGGCGGGTCCTGCCGAGGGCGGTCGCCGTGTTTTGCGTGGCGGGTCGTTCAGCTCTGGAACGTCGTTCGTCCGTTCCGCCTTCCGCGACTACTTCTTTCACCCGTTCAACCCCAAGAACTTCACCGGTTTCCGTGCGGCCAGAACTTACAGCGTATCCCCCTAACCCCTGACCATCTCCATCACGGCGTCCCTCACGCTCTCGGGTAGCTCGGCCCAGCACTCCAGCAGGAGCCTCAGCCGCTCGTCATCGCCCCTCTCTCGCCCAAATTATCCCCAGTTTGTCCCCAGCGGCGGATAGAATGTACGTCTTTCCGGCGAAAACGACCACAAGTTCAAAACCTGTCCCTATTTTCCAGTTGTCCCGTTCATGGAAAAAACCACGCCCTCGCGAGGACGTGGTTAGGAGTATTTACCTTGGCTGGCCTGAGTCGGCGATGCAGCCAACGTTATTTTTCTTGCCAATTAACGGTGCCTGGACAGCGTTTACCATTTTCGGTCTTAAGACACGTAGTGGCTTTTGGTCTTTTCTCTGTCGATCGAATTCGCGTCCTCTTGCATTCAGTACATGTACCGATCCATGTAGTTGCAAAGTTCGCAACAGTATCTTCGTTTTTGACGTTGGCTTGGCCCGACGTTTGCCCGGCGAAAACACTAACACAAACTATTGAGACACAAAGGGCAAGTCCTAAGAGCAAGCGACGCATGTTCTTCTCCTTCGTTCGAATTGGTTTTGATCTGTCCATTATGACTTACTTACAAAAGAGTTGTAAGTAAGGCCCTCCTTCACGGCCCCTCTCTCGCTGAAATTATCCCCAGTTTGTCCCCAGCGGCGGATAGAATGTAGCTCTTTCCCGCGAAAACGACCAACAGTTCGAGTCCCTCCTCCGCTACTTTCGCGAGATGTCTCAGGCACTCGCACAGCATCGTCCAAGTTCGCAACTCTCAAGGGCTTGGGCGAATTCTCTTACGCTGCTGGCGAGGTGGACTGATCGCACGGTGTCGCAGCCGATCGCAGCGTTTCGCGTCCTGCGCGCTGCGCGCCTTTCGGGGATTCCGCCCCGTGGCGGCCCGTTCCGGTCGCCCGCAAAGCATCGGGGTCGGATCGATGATCGACCAGCATCTCCCGCAGCCGACCAACGGCGTCGGCCTCTTGCCCAGGGAACAAATGCCCGTAGGTGTCCATCGTCAACATGATGGACTGCTGCCGCATCATTTGTTGCACTACCTTGGGGTGTGCACCGGTCATCGCCAGCCATCCGACGCAGGTGTGCTGTAGGGAATGGAAGTCGATAATCTCGCCTTCATGGTTGGCATCGGCCAGAAAATCACTACCTTCCCGCTGCGTGAATGCCTGGGAGTCGTTCTTGGCCTCTGACAACCAGAACCTGCGGGCTTCGGCCAAGTCCTGCAGTGTAACCAACTCTGGACTGAGAACGGTCCGCAACTACGGCCGAGCGGCTTCGCGCAGGGCTTTCCAGGCCGCCAAGAAGCTGGCTGACATCTGTTCGTGCGCCTTGATCTCGGCGAACGCGGCCGGATCGTGAACCCGAGTGCTCAAGGCCAGAGCTCCATACCGATTACCACGAAAGTAGGGGCCGAAGAACTCCGCCTTAAATGCTCCGCGGTCGACTTCGGGATCGACCTCAGATTGCCAGACCGGTGGTGGCGGATCGAGCGTCGCATATCCCTGCTTCTCGATTGCGCTGAGCGCGTCCTCGTCACTGATGCGGTCGGCGAAATCGCGACCGCAGACCCTGAACACCTCCTCGCCTAGTGGGCCAATGACCAGGATCGCTGGCACCGCAATGCCGTCACGCTCGTCGGCGTTCCACAAATCCAGCGGCCTTAAGAAACGCTCGCCCAGTGGATCGGAGACCACACGAAATGGAAGATGCCAGCGATCGGCCATGGCGACATTTCGTCCCTCCGGGTCGGTCACCATCGCAACCACCTCTGCTCCGGCGTGATGGATGCGGGACAACTCATTCGCCAGCCGGACCAGCTGGCCACAACAGTAAGGTCACCAATCACCGCGATACGTGACCGTCAGCAGAGCTCCGTCGCTGCTTCGTAGACTCAGGAGGTCGTGGGTTATTGTATTCATGTTCGAACCGAAATGGGGTTTGATTGATCGGACTCGTAACCGCTCTAGTGTAACCCATTCTGGCCTGAGACCAATTCGCAACCAGCATGGAGTTATTCGGCAGGATCAGCGTGTTTGGCTACGCTCGCCACCTCGCCATGTGCCCTGAAAACACTACGACTAGCTAAGTAATTCGACCACCGCGCTGCATAGTTCTCGGGCCACGCTCCGAAGACGTGTCCGAATAGGGCCCGCGATTTACCGGACCAACACCGGCGAACATCAGGTTGTCATAGACCAGCACGCACGACCCTACACAGATCCCGGCTGGGAAGGTTTTGTCGTGTGAGTTACGTAGTCCGATTACGCAGCGATAGTCGGCAGCCTGGTCACCATTCTCGATTTCCGAGGAAGAGTCTCGAAGCAAGACTTCGCGAATGGATCGTGGAATACGAGGTGCAATAGTCAAAAAATCGATGGAGTGGGGTAAACTACCAGCTTGCCATTTCCCGCTCTTCGCAAGCGGGAAGCTTACGCCACTTAAATACTCCTGGACGAACCATGATCGACTTGACGCAATCCGTCACGGCATCGCCATTGGTGCATACCGTCGCGCGCGACCCAGGCATATCGTGGGCGAGCCGGTCGATTGCGATTGACGCCCCGCCTGACAGCGATCTCGATCCTTCCCCCGACGCTCAATGGTCAGCCGAAGCGGTGCGAAGCGGGTTGTGCGGAGCGGTTAGCCCTCGCGTTGTCGCTCTGCCGGACGGCGGCTACCGCATGTATTACACGCAGATCCTGCCGCGTGCCGGATTCCCCAATGGCGCGAATGACTACGACAACGCCACATCGCGAATCCTCAGTGCCACTTCGGCCGATGGCGAAAGATGGAATCCAGAATCCGGCGTACGCCTCTCACCGCAACAAGGCGGCGCGGGCGACTTTCGCGTTGTCTCATCCGAGATCGTTCCGTTGGCGGACGGTGGACGGCTTCGCATGTACTACGAGTGCTGCGACGGCACGCAATCGCAACAGAACTCAATCCGCAGTGCCATTTCCGACGACGGCCTGCTGTGGACTGTCGAGACAGGAATTCGCTTCGAGTTGAGCCAGTGTAACGTTTCGTCGCCGCGCATCCTGTTCCTCGATGACGGACGATGGCGACTGTATTGCAGCGAGCGAGGCAAAGGGATCATCAGCGCCGTGTCCGACGACGATGGTCTCACATTCAAGGTGGAGCCAGAAATTCGCGTCGCCGCGGACGGGCCGTTCGATCGATACACAGCATTTGCGCCCGAGATCCTGCGTCTGCAAGATGGCGGCTACCGAATGTATTACGCGGGATATGGCGAACCGACGCGAGCTGACATTCTGACAGCAGTATCCGATGATGGCCTCGATTGGCAGAAGGCGGCCCAACCGGTCCTCACACCAGGCTCGGCAACCTGGGATGCGGCGAAGCGGTCAGAGATGTGCGTGATTTGGAACCCACAAGTCCGAGATTCCGCCGAGTGTTTTC
>CAUZOB010000307.1:0-4159 GCA_963581185.1 Planctomycetota bacterium
ACTGTGTTGAAAAGCAGCCTGCTCCTCGTCGGTCAACTCCAGTTCCACGATCCGTTCCACTCCGGCGGCACCCAGAACGACTGGCACACCGACGTAGAATCCACCCACGCCATACTCCTGGTCGCAGTAGGCGGCGCATGGCAACAGTCGCTTCTTGTCACGCACGATGGCCTCGACCATCTGTGTTGTGGCTGCTGCCGGTGCATAATAAGCACTGCCGGTCTTCAACAAGCCAACGATTTCTGCCCCCCCCTTGCGTGTCCGCTCGATGATCTCTTCGAGTCGATCTGCGTCGATCAGCTGGCTGATCGGGATACCGCCGACTGAGGTGCAGCTGGGTAACGGCACCATGGTGTCACCGTGGCCGCCCAGCAGCAGTGCCGAGACGTCTTCCACGCTGACTCCCAGTTCCATTGCCAGGAAAGTTCGATAGCGGGCGGTGTCCAGGATGCCTGCCTGGCCGAACACACGCTGGCTGGGAAACTGGCTGACCTGCAGTGCCCGCTGGACCATTGCGTCGAGCGGGTTGCTGACCACGATGATGATACAGTCGGGGCTATGGGCCACGACCTGTTCGGTAACGGATGCGACGATGGCGGCATTGGTTTCCAGCAGGTCGTCGCGGCTCATGCCAGGTTTGCGAGGAATCCCTGCTGTGATGACTACCACGTCACTTCCAGCGGTGGCCTCGTAGCTTGTCGATCCACTGATATTGGAATCGAAACCGACTACCGGCGAGGCTTGCATCAAGTCGAGGGCTTTGCCCTGCGGCATGCCATCGGCTTGTGGGATATCGACCAGCACGATGTCACCCAGCTCGGCAGCTGCGCACCAGTGTGCGGTTGTGGCACCAACATTTCCGGCTCCGATAATACTGATCTTGGCACGACCCATAGCTCTTGGACTCCATCAATCTGAACGGTTGAAAGCATCTCTGATACGAATGTCACACGAGTATGAAACCAGCGTAGTGACAGTCAAGTGGACTACTCTGACTTTACTGACTCGTCTTTCAACTCGTCGTCATCGGCCATCTCGTCCGCCAGCTCTGCAAACTGGTCAGGCGTGGTGGCACTCTCACGTTGCCGCCAGGCGTCCGACGATTGTTTGCTGTCTTTTTCCCCACGCCAGATCAGCAGCCAGGCCATCAGCAAGGCAGCCATGAAGCCAACGGCGATGACTGTCTCGAGCATCGCCGAGGGAACTGTAGGTGCTGGAATGCGTGGCGTGTAAGCCAGGATCATCGGGCTCAGTTGTTGCCGGTCATGATCATCCCGTACAGAAAATGTCGATCGGTAACTCCATAACTTGAAGAAGAAGCCGGTCACCTGCAAGGTTTCGTTGAGTGTCGTCCCCGGATACTCTCCAGCATCCAGCTCTGCCTGGGCTGCGACAAGTTCCGCTGGCAAGTGCGCCACGCAGACGCTCAGCGGAAAGCGGTTTTCGAAAACCAGCGCGTGCTGATCGGTTGGATTCCGCTTGATCTGGATCGTGCGATTGCCCAGCGGCACGAACATATCGAGTTGGTAGTAGTTGCTGATACCAAACTGCAACTCGATCTCCTCACTGGCCACTTGGATGTTGGTGATCCGTCGAACGGTCCCCACCAGCTGGAGATATTCGCCGTGATGGTCCTGGGGTGAACGCAGCAAGTCGGTCAGGGAGGGCTTGATCGGCTTGATCTCACCGGCCGGCCGCTTGTCGGTCTCAAGCAGCTGCAGGAGGCGATAGAAACAGTCACGTTCCGAGGCACCGACCGGTCGACGATTCCGCGTCCGCACGCGGTCGAAGAGGCTGACATCCATGCCAAGTTGACCGAGTGCAACCTGGCCGGGCGGAATTCCGGCTGCCCGGTTCGCCTGCTTCGGGAACCACTCGATCCGCTCGGCTGCGAACAGAAACTCTTGCGGCTGCTGGTCACTGGCACTCGAGTATTTCAGGTACATCCCGCTCACGCGGACCGCTTCCTCAAGCGGACCATCGCGTGGCCAGCTGGCGGGAATGGTGCGTGTGGCAATCCGAGCCAGCTGTCCCTGGGGAAGTCGAATCCAGACCCAGTAGAAGTGGTCGAAGCCGTAGAGCCCGGCAGCTTCCGGCACGATCGCCTGTTGCTCAATTCGCTCGGCCTGCCCGGCAACGGTAAAAAAATCGATGCGGTGATCATCGCTCGCTTCGACCAGCTGGTCCCAGGGGACCTCCTCTTTCAGCCAACGCTGAATGTTCTCTCCCCCCAGGTCAGAAAAACGCATCAGGATCTTGCTGATCACATCGATATCTTCGGCGCGGACCTCGAGGCCGTCGATCAGGAACCGCAAGTGGCTCTGGTCGATCCCGAACAGCTCCAACAGCTGTTGCGGCGTTGTCAGGCCGCGCACCGGTGATCGGACGGAGCTGGTGGGCTGGCCAGCGAGCCGAGGCGCAGAGCTGACCAGGCAGATCATCACGATCATCACGATCAGCACGATTCCGATCCGCTGGCCTCGTGAATGCTGCCGCAGCCCGGCCTGGTGGTAGCTGGTCATTCCGTGATTCCCTCGTCACTCGAACCGTCCGTGCCTGAGTCGGACTCCAGCGGTTGGCTGGAGAGAGTCTTCAGCGACTCCCGCGTGGAAGGGTGGACTTCATCGGGCGGAATCGAGTGCAGCGTCTGGCCGACGTCGACCGGGTCAAGCTCTGTACGATCACTGCCGGCAATTTTTCGGCTCCGCATGAAAACCAGCAGGACCACGGCGACCGCGCAGAAGCTGGCGATTCCAACAATTGTCATGAGCGTTGTGGAGGTCGCCTGCGGCGGTTCCGGAGCCGTAACTACTGGTGGCTGCCAGGTGGGTGAGCGGACAAGTAGCAGGGGCGCGCTGATCGTGCTGTTTTCAGTGAGGTAGACCCACGACTTGAAGAAAAATCCGGTCAGCTCCGCATCCTCGCGCAGAAAACTGAGCTGCTGGGGCGGCGGCTGGCCGGGCAGGACCTCAGCGCCACGGAAAGCGACGGGAGGAAATCCGGCGGGAGTTTCCAGGCAGAAGGCCACGACCGGCTCGTCGGTATCATGCGGCTCGATGAACAGCACAGTGTATTCCTCTACGCCGATCGGGTTTTGTGGTGCGCTGGTACGGTAGGCTCCGCGGATCGTACCGCGCAGGCTGATCAGCTTGCCGCGATAGAAATCCGGCTGGTTCATCAGCTGGACTCCGCCCACACTGCCATGCGTTTGGCTTGCAAGTTCGGCTGGCGCGCTGCGCTGCAGCAACTCCATGATCCGATACCAGGCGGCATGTTCTCGATTTCGAAAGACGGTATGGTCTTCCACACGTGAGAGGGCAGCTCGATCGAGCGCCCGTTGCATGATCTCGAGAGCCTGCTGGTCGGCCAGCTCAAGCTGCTTGTCCTCGGTGATCGCCAGCATCGCTTGCCGTAGTTCTGTGCGCCAGACAGAATCCAGATCATCCAGGGCATTCAGCCAGGTGGCGCGCTGTAGCTCGTTCAGCGCGTTCGTGTTCTGTGTGATTGCCAGGAACGAGGCGTCGTGAAAGCGAATCCAACCAGCATCCAGCTTCTGGTAAAGCTGCCACCAGTCCTCCTTGTCCTGGTTGGGAATCCGATCCTGGCTGCGTATCATCCGCAGGACTCTCAACATCAGCTGTTGTTCGTCCTCATCCATCTGGTCCAACAACGAGTTCCAGAGGTCGGATTCGGCGCGATCGCGTGTGTCGGCTTCGACATCACCGGGCTTGACGTTGCTGCGGCCGAAGCTGATCGGCTTGTCGCTGGCCGCCACGACCGGACGACTGGAAACGGCCTGCTGTGCGTCGGGCCGCGACAGGTTCCAGATCCACTCGATGCCCAGCAGCAGGGTCATCGCCAGTGCGACCATCACCAGCAGGCGGTATTGCACTCGCCGAGAGGTATAATTCGGCGGTGACTGGTAGCCGCCCTGGCTCTCCTCACGGTTCTCATCTGTTGATCGAAATCGCATGCAATCAACCGCCCTATGCCCTGTTTGAAGCGAGTTCTGCGGGGGTACCAAGTGTACGGTGCCGGCCAACGAGCTTGCCCGTTTTTCCTGACCGTGAGGACCGTCATACCACGCTGATGACGATCCAGCCCCTGATTGTCCTAAATATACTCAACAGGATGGCGGAAAAAACGGCTCGCCAGCTGC
>CAUZOB010000308.1:0-4090 GCA_963581185.1 Planctomycetota bacterium
AGGCCTCCGAGGAATTCCTCGATATGGTGGACCAGTATTTCGAAGATGAGCAGGCATTCGTTGAGTACGTTGAGGAAATTACAGGTGATCTGGTGATTGGTGATCTGGTCATTGACCATGGCACTTCGGGCGATGGCGAGGATGTGCTGCCGACCGTTATCACCGAGGGTGATGAGACCTGGACGATTGCCACAGCGGATGGCTCACCGCTCGATCAGCTGATTGACAGCTATGCTGGTGCGCCCGTCGTCGTTGATGGAAGTGTGGTCGCCGACACTGAGGAGAATGTGCTGGATGCTACCAGCATTATCCTTGTCCAGGATCTAAGGGATCTGGCTGGGGATCTGGCTCAGGTCGACATTCGCCTGGCCAATATCCTATTGGACCTGCTGGACTAGCTGTCCGTTGGCCTCACATCCTTGCTGGCAGTTCGCCGAAAATCCTGCGCCGACTCTGCGCCGGGGTTGTCTCGCATGAGCCATTGGTGCTGGGTGAGCTGCGTGGTTCGTGGCTTCTGTCTACCACACGACTCGCCTACGGCGGGACCGTGCGGGGTTGGAGGTAGTTTCCGCTTCGTCGCCGCTCGATCACCTCGCGGTCGATAGCAATCAGTGCGGCCAGTTCCGGGATCGGTTCTTGCCGTGATCGATCGACTGCGACTCTCTGCTGGTACAGTTCGGGTGACTGCTGGAAGATGCGCGCAAGTTCTGGGTCATGTGCCAGCCGCTGCAACTCGGCACCCTGGTAAATCGCCTGCTGTATATGCAGTTGTGCCATCCGACAATTGCCAGGCTCGTTAGCAAGGTGAGCAAAGGCCCGGGCCAGGTCGGTATGGGCCTGTGGGCCGGTGAAGTAGTGGCTGGCCAGTTGTTTCGCCCATGTCGCAAGTTGCTTGTGAGAACGCTGGTGATCGCTCGTGGACCAGTGGCAGTTGAGCAGGCGGGCGTAGAAATATGCCGGCCCGCTGGCTTCTGCAGTCGCCGCCAGGTCCAGCAGGGTTGCCGCCTGATCGTGATCATCAAGTTGCATGGCCACATGTGCCATATTGACCAGTGCAGGCCAACTTGGTTTGTCATCCTGCTGCCCGCGCTGGTACCAACCGAGTGCCTCGCGGGGTTGCCGCAGTTGCCGGTGGCAGTCACCAATCAGGAGTGCGATGACCGGGGCGTTATAGTAATGCCAGCTCAGCTGTAAGTCCTCCAGTGCCGATCGAAAGTCCTGCTGGCGTGCCAGTGCCAGACCTCTCAGCAAGCGTGCCCAGGGTCGGGCAACGTCATCCTGCATCGCCTCGCTCAGGAGCCCGACAGCGTCGGAATGCTGGCCATGGTTGATAGCAGCCTGGGCATGTTCGACCAGTTCATCGGCCCAGTTGGGACGGCTCGCCAGCTGAATCCCGAAGCTGAATCCGCTGACAGCCAGCGTGGCAGCCAGTGCCAGCAGGAGTCGGCGGTTGCGGTGCACCGAGTCTGCCAGTCGAGATCTGAATCGCATGGTCTGCTCGAGCGCCTCGACCAGTTCCCGCATGCTCTGGAAACGGTCGATTCGATCAGCCGCCAGGCAACGCTCGATGATCGCCTGCAGCTCGGCACCCGAGCAGGCAGCCAACCTTGGTAGCTGCTGCTGTCGCTTGCGGAATTCCGCAGCCAGCTCTGCTAACTCAGGGATTTCATCGGGCAGGTCCCAGGGGACCTGCTGATAAACCAGCTGGTAGAGGATCACACCTAGCGAGAAGATATCCGAGCGGGCGTCGAGGCGGGCGTCCGCAGTTGGATGAGTGACCAGTTGTGCGATCTGTTCCGGCGACATGTAGGGGAGCGTACCACCTGCTCGATGCGTGTGATGAAATTCGTCGTTGGCGAGGTTAAAGTCCAGTAGCATCGGCTGCTGGTCGTCGGTGATCAGAATATTGGCGGGTTTCAAGTCGAGGTGGACAACGCCCATCTGGTGGGCGTGCTCCAGCGCCCGGGCGATCGGCAGGATCCAGTGAATCGCGGCCCGCAGGTTTGCCAACTCATCGTCTTGCTGGCCACGTCGTTCGATCAATGTGCCGAGCGTGTCTGTGCCGAGTAGCGGCATGCAGATCACTGTCAGCCCGGATCCGTCCTGGGTCACTGAATGCACAGGTACGATCGAGGGGTGCTGGACGCGACCCAGCGTGTCTGCCTCGTCGCTGCCATGGACGCAGACCTTGATGGCAACCAGCCGATTTCCCAGGCTGGTTTCCCGGGCTCGGTAAACACGGGCAAAACTGCCGCGACCGATCTCACCAAGGATGTGGTAACCAAGCACGGTATCGCCAACCTCTGGCCAGTCGGTCGGTGACGCGATAGGGGGCAGGGCAGGCTCCGCTGCCAGCACGAGGTGAATTGCGATCCGTCTTTCCAGTGAATCCAGCAGGTCCGGGAATTGCCGACAGAAGTTGTCGGCGTCGATGGCCTCACCGGATTCCTGACGCAGGCAGTACTCTTCGTAGGCCAGGTCGAGTGTTAGTGAGCGGTACTGTTTGAGCTGAGGGTAACGCGTCAGGGCAGCCCGGGTGGAGGGATCGCTACGGCCTCGCCACTCCTCTATTAAGCGGCTGGCGATCAGCTGGGCGGCACGGAACCCCTGGCTCTGATTGGCTACGGCGACGCTTGAATTAATCACGCTGTGCTCCCCTGTAAGCCAGCGATGGTGTCATCCTGGGGTGGATTATGAAAGTGACCGCGAAATCACGCCAGTGTTTTGTCGTCGCGACCAGCGGATAATTGCTGACCACTCATGCGGGCTGAATTCACCGCCAGCGGACTTCATATCCGGGAGCCTGGGAAACCGGGGGGCCGAAGCGAGAGGTTGGATAGGAGATTATCTGGTAATTGGGGAAACGTCGCCGCAGCTGATCGACGAAACGTGGTTGTTCAGCCAGCGGTCGAGAGAATTCAGCTGCTCTGGACAAGACGATCAGTCGCACCTGGTGTGCTTCGATGGCGGCCAGAATCCGCTCCGTTCGATCTGGCCCGCTATCAAAAATGTCATAGAGTGTGCGCGTGGGATTCCTGCGGTCGGCAAGAAAATAGATTTCCGGGCAATCTGGCGTGGCATAAATCGCTTCGCCGCTGCGCGTCCGCAGCTGAATCAACTTGATCAAGCTGCGGTAGATCGTCCCTTCTTCAGCTCCGACCGACAGGTCCCCCCGAGCGGAAATTGTCCCAGCTGCTGAACTCGGCAGATGCAGCACGCCGAGCGCTCGTGGCGAGCTGAAGTTCATCGCTAGCAGGGCAAAACCGAGGTACAGCACGGCCGCACCGAGCCAGCCGTACTGCCAGCGCAGCGGCTGTTGACTGACAATCGCCAACAGGCCCAGCAGCAGGAAGGGGGCGTAGTAGCAGAAGTAAACACCGCTGGCGTAAGGGTACTGTATCAATGTCATCAGCGCGACCGGCGCCAGCACGATGAACATTACCGACGATGACGAGTCTGGCTGGCGAGGCGTGCGAACCGACCAGCAGAGGCCGGCCAGTACGACAGCAATCGGCAGGTAGTAGAGCGAAAGGAACAGCGGCTGATAAAGGGCAACGGAAAATGATTGCTGGTTGCCTGGTATGCACATCAGCAGCAGGGGGATACCAGCGGGGATCATGACCAGCGGATTCCGCTTGACCCAGCTGCCGGCCGCTGTCAGGCCAACTGACAGTAACACCAGCAGCGGCAGGCCAGCGAGCAGGAAACGCAGCGGCGGCAACTCGCTGGTAATGCTGGCCAGACGTATGTGCGGTAAGACGAAGACGCCTGTCAGCAGGTCGCCGACCGCCCCGCTGGCGGCGTAAATCCCAAGCCACAGCAGAACGGGCAGCAGCATGCCGGCCGTGACTGCCAGCAGCGGTTGTGCCAGCTGGCGAATGAGTGCAGCTGAACCAATACTCGCCCGGCCTGACTGGATCCTGGCCAACAGGACTCCCAGCAGGAGGCAGGGGAGAAAGAACAGCAGCAGGCTACCCAGCGACAGCTGCTGGCGGATCAAGACAAGAACCAGCAGACAGAGCAGGGCAGCTGGTGCCAGTGAACATGCCCGTTCGGCAGCTGACATCTGCGCAGGCTCGTCCGCGTCACC
>CAUZOB010000309.1:0-4045 GCA_963581185.1 Planctomycetota bacterium
GGTTGCCGATTACCAACTTAAGCCGGGGGCAATTCCCTACGAGGTCAATTCTCCGCTCTGGTCGGATGGCAGCTTGAAAAGCCGCCACGTGGTGCTGACTGACGATCATGCCACAATCGGATTCAGCCCGACTGGAAACTGGACGTTTCCCGATGGGACCGTGCTGGTCAAGTCGTTTGCTCTTGAGATGACCGAGGGCAGACCAGAATCACGGCGCTGGATTGAGACCCGTTTCCTGTTGCGAGAGCAAGGTGAATGGGTCGGCTATTCGTATGCCTGGAACCGTCAGCAGACAGACGCGCGGTTGGTCAGCAAGGAAGGTCAGGACCGGACATTTCGCCTGAATGTGGATGGCAAAGTGCGCGAGCAGAGTTGGCATTATCCGAGTCGCACAGAGTGCATGATCTGCCATAGTCGGGCAGCAAATTACGTCCTCGGAGTCAACACGCATCAGGTCAACAAGCCATTTATTCGTGCAGGCCGTGAGGACAATCATCTGCAGGCATTTGAACGAGCGGGAGTTTTTCGTATCAACTGGGCCAGCCAGGCAGGTGGCACGCTCAAACAAGCGGCGAATCAACGAGTGCCTGCGGAATCACCCCTGCTGGTCGGCGATTTGAGCGACTTGCCAAAACTGGCCGATCCCTATGACAAACAGGCTGGGCTGGACGAGCGAGTCCGGTCTTACTTGTCCGCAAACTGCGCCCAGTGTCACGCTCCAGCGGGCGGCGGGAATTCTCAAATGGACTTGCGAATCAGCGCCTCGCTTGAGGCGACCAAGATAGTCGGTGTCAAACCGCTGCATGGCTCGCATGGAATCGAGGGCGCCCTGCTTGTCCAGCCGGGTCTGCCTGACAAGTCGGTCCTCCTGACGCGGATGGCGGTGCGAGGACGCGGGCAGATGCCGCAACTTGCTACCTCCCGAGTTGATGTAGAGGCTGTCGCTCTGCTGCGTGCCTGGATCGAACAACTTCCGCCAGTCGAAGCGGGCGACGGCGAAAAGGATGCCGGTCAGTAGGGGCCGAGCTGTACTCTCATAGGGCAAACAAGTGATGTACGACGGGCCAGAGATCCACCAGCGACTCGTGGCAATGGGAATCACCCACGTGGTCTGGATTCCTGACAGCACATTCGGCGAATGGGATGAAGTCTTTTCCAACAGTGATCAGCTGCAGCTGATTCAGGTCTGCCGCGAGGGTGAGGCCTGGGCAGTCGCCGCCGGACTCTACCTGGGTGGCGCCCGCCCGCTGGTCATCATCCAGTGCACCGGCCTGTTTGAATCAGGTGATTCGCTGCGCAACACAATGCACGACTACGGACTTCCGCTGTTTGGTATTGTCGGCTACCGCAGCTATCTGAACTCCTCCTCGCTGCCAGGTGACACCTGCTTGAAGTTCACCGAACCGGTTCTGGCGGCTTGGGACGTGGCCACCGCATTTGTCGATGAGGCCGCGAAAAAGTCGCAGCTGGAAGAGCTTTACCAGGAGTGTCAGCAGCAGGGGAAACCAGGGATTCTGCTGATGGCGGAGGGCCGGGCCTGAGCCAGCCGAAAGAACCATCGCACTATGAACCTCCAGAACCAGATGCAATTGCCTGCGGCATTAGAAGCCTTGCACGAGCTGCGCGGTGATGCCGTGGTTGTGACGACGATGGGCGCCGCGCGGGAGTGGGTCAAGCTTACCCCCTGTGACCTGGATTGGGTCTATGTTCCGTCCAGCATGGGACAGGCGCCTTCACTCGGTTTGGGCATCGCCCTGGCTCAACCGGACCGCTCCGTGGTCGTCTGTAATGGGGATGGCTGCATGTTGATGAACCTCGGCAGCCTCGTGACAATCTCCGCCGTCGCTCCTGAGAATCTTATCCTGGTGATTATCGATAACGGCGTTTACGAGGTAACGGGTGGTCAGGACACCGTCGGTTCTGGCGCCAGGCGAGCAGATGGTCGAGCCGTCCGACTGGCAGATGTGGCGCGCGCCTGTGGATTCACGTCCGTCCATGAATTCGACCTGCTCGAGGACTGGCAAAACCAGTTGCCAGGAATCCTCGAGAGCAAGGGACCGACTTTCGTGGTGTTGCAGGTCGAACCGATGCAGGGCGACGTGACACCCCGTTCACCAGGACCGGCAGCCGAGCGCGTGGTTCGCTTCATGGCCGCGATTCAAGGCGATCCAGGGGCTTGAGCCGGTTCCGTTTGGTCAAGCTCGCTCAGTAACGTTTCAATCAGTAACCGCTCGTGCCAGTTGGGACCAAGTCTCCGTGTGGCCGGTGCAGGGAATTCAGCTAACAACTCCTCGGCAGCGGCAAGCTGGCTGCGGCCTGAATCGGTGTCGCCATTGGCCTCGGCCGCCAATGCCCCGATGACTCGCAGGGCCGCGTGCAGCTGAGTTCGACCAGGGAAACGCCCCAGTGCTTCTGTTACCACCAGCAAACATTGGTCATGTTTTTCGGTGCGATGAAGGGCCAGGGCGAAGGCCAGGTAGGCTTGCATGTTGCGGGAATTCGTTTGCAGTGAACGAGCTGCCAGAGAAGCCGCCAGGCGAGGGCCTTCAGCGTCCGTCGGTAGCAGGCACTGGGCAATGGCAATGCGAGCGGCATCATAGGGATTGAGGGGATCGAGCGTGGTAATCATTGCCTCCAGGGCCGCGCTATGCTCCGTCGTGCGTTCCAGGTAGGCCGTCAGACAGGCCTGTTGGAAGATCGGGATTGAGTACGTGCGGATGGAAAAATCGGGGCGAGCTGCTGCATGGCTGGCTAACAGGTCCGCCTGGGCTGCGTCGTAGTCCTGTAATTGAATGTGAGCATGGGCACGGCTCATCAAGACTGAGTAGCGGACGTAAGAGCGTTCCACGTCTGCCAGGTCGGCCGACAGTAAATCAAGCCGCTGTTGCCAGTAGACCGCCGGTACGGTTGCTCCGTATTGTTGATGCCAGGCAAGCAATGAGCTGTCCGAATGCTGAAGAACCGCTGCCTTGCTGTCCCTCAGGGCTGCCTGGGCCGCGAGGAGCCCGTCACTAGCGAGCGGCATCAACAGACCATCGTCGTCCAGACCATGTGAGGTGATCAGGTTCAACAGCTGAGGCGTGTCAGTCGCCTCTAAACCAGCGGCAGGGTCGCCCAGTGGGATGATATGGCAGGTGCCGCCGGAAAGTGCAATCAGCTCTCGCGAACCGGGGCGAAAGCGTAACCGCTGGACCTGTCGACCCACGTCGGTCGCCATGCTGACGGGCAGGCCACTGGGACTACTGTAGATCCGCACAATCCCCTTGCTCGATGCCGTCGCAAGTAAGCTGCCGTCGTGGCTGAACTGTATGTCCACGATTTGTGTCGCATGGGGTATTTCCGAAGATAGGGGACTGGCGTCTGACGAGTTCCAGAAACGGATGACTCCCGCCGTACTACAGCTGGCAACCACATCGCCCGCTGGACTCAGCCGTATATGCTCCAGCGGATCCCGGTGCGATATCGACTGGGCTGTCGACTCTCCGTTATCAAGTCGCAGCAGGCGGGCTTCGATGGATCGAGCTGTTACCACGGTTGCCAGCAGATGCTCACCGTCCGGATGGTGAACCGCTGACCGCAGGTAACCGGCAACCTGAACCGGTTCACCAATCGGCAGGCCGGTCTCCGCATTGAAGCGAACCAGCGTGCTGACGGCTGCCTCAGCTTCGGCCTGAACAACAAGTAACTCCGGGCGACCTGGGTGCCAGCTGATGGCCGTGGTCAACTGGCCCTCGGAGCCTGAACTGAAGATCTGTTCGCCGGTCTCCAGGCTCCAGACGTGGACCTGTTCAGATCGGCCGATTGCCGCGACGTAGTCCCCGCTGGGTTGCAACAAGACCACGCGGACGCCGTCGCTGGCCATCGGCAATTGAGTGATCTGTTCGCCGCTCACGGCGTTCCAGAGATAGGCAGTACCAGTCACGGTCGCCGTCACGACTCGATCATTACTGCTGGCAAACGTGACCAGGCCAACCGGTTCTGTATGGTCAAGGGACAGGAGTGGCCGAGGTGGTTTTCGGTTAGCATCCCAGATGACCGCATTGTG
>CAUZOB010000310.1:0-4030 GCA_963581185.1 Planctomycetota bacterium
GGTCAAAGCAATCCTCGAATTGGCGTACTCCTGACCAGGATCGGATTCGGCCTGCCGGCCGGGTTATTGAATTGGTGACTGCTCGGTATTTCCAGGTGCCGGTAGATCGTGGCGAGCATGTCGTAGGTCCAGAGTCGACGGTCCTTGTGAACCTGGCCCTTGGAGGTGGATGAACCAATTGCCTGCCCGTATTAGAGGTCCCCGGGCGAGGACAGCCCGTTCTGCAAATCATCCCAGGAGTCACGGCCAGCATCGTTGCCGGTCTGCGGCTCGCGATCAGACTCTCCCCGCAAAACCAGCAGCAGGCAAACAGCAGTTGTTTCCTGGCAGCACGTGGTGATCCTTGGAGGGAATTTCGATACCCCGATTGTCACGGCCAAGGCAAGACAGCCAACTGCAGGTCATTTATTGTCCGATGCGCCCTGTTTAAAACGGATGCGTTCTTTTCCGACCCATTCATCCCACGAGTCGTCGTCATCGACATAGTGGATAAGCCACTGGTCCTTCTCGGCCTGGAGGACTTTCGCGTCGTACCACCTTCCCCGCCACTCAACCTTGCAGTCCGGCTTCACTCTGGCAACTCGGCGATGTGGTTTCCGCGTCGAAGCGACGAGATCCGCTTCGGCATATGTTTTTACGACCTTGTCCGTATAGTTGTAAAACTGTACGGAATACGCGCTGGCATCGTCGCCCCCGACAGCGACGACACGGCCATAGCGCCCCGTCGCCCTGACGTAGCTGCCGATTGGATACCTGGCCTTCGCTGCTGTTACGACCTCTCCACTCGTCTCAGCTATGACAAAGCTGTCATCCGTGCCGTCAGAGTAAAAGCCATTGGCTTGGCCTTCCAGATGATGCATCGCATTTTTCACCTCGGTCTGCAATTCACCGAGCGTGATCTCGCCGTCATTGTTTGTATCGATCAGTGGCTCTCCGGCCAGACCGTCGAGGATACTCTGGGTAAAGGTCCAGTTGCCAGTTGAAGTGTTCGCCGTCGCGGCGGAGGTCAGACTGAAACTGGCAACTTTTCTGGTGGCCAGCTTTTCGACGACCACCTGCATGCCTCCGGAATAGCAACAGTCGGCCCAGAAGATCGCCTGCTGTCCGTTGAACCCATCCGTTACACTGATGGCCAATTCATTCATGCTCCAGACCGTCTTCCTGTTCTGCGGTCCCAATCGCACATCGTAGTTGGCAAAGCAGAAGTCGTTATCCGCTTTCCAGCCGTGTCCTGCATAGTAGACGATGAGTGTCGATTCCTCGGTCGTCTTGCGGAGCGTGTCTTCAATCGCTTTACGAATGTTTGACAGGGTTGCTTTGGAGTCAAGCAATATCGTGATGTTCTCTGTCGGCGTACCCCGCTTGATGAGCAGATCCCGCAACTCCTTGTCCTTGCGGTGTCGCCTGGAGTAGCGGGTCAAATCGGCCTTCCATTTGCAGACACCAACGATAACCGCATGCGTTTGACCGGGCTCCCACCTCTCGGCGGCGAACGCTGACAGAGTAAAAAGTGATATAAAGCCAATCAGCAGAGCGATACGAGATGCCCGGCTTTGCCAGACAAGCGGTTTCTTGGAGTACTTGGTCATATTTCTCTCTGGCCATTGTAGCCGTTGGCCAGGTAGGCCAGCACACTGGAGGCTTGGCCGGACCTGCCTGACACCATGAAGGACGCCATGACGGAGATGGTCAGGGGTTAGTGGGGCTGCGTTGCAAGTTCTGGCCACACGGAAACCGCTGAAGCCGAGACGGTAGTCCGGTAGATTGCCGTAGCGGTTGCCGGAACGGACGAGCGACGTAGGAACGAGGAACGAGGAACGAGGAACGAGGAACGAGGAACGAGGAACGACCCGCCACGCAACACACGGCGACCCGCGTCCAGCACCCCCTCGCTACTCGGCACCGCCGCTCATTCCTCTTCAGCTTCCTTGCGTAGATGTGCTTTCAATCGTCCATGCCGACTTTGCCACCGTAATCTGTGAAGACTGTTTTCACATGACCCGCCAAAACCTTTAGCAGCGCCGGATCGTCGGACGATAGCGGTGTCTGTGGGTCAAGCTCTCCTTTGCGAGCCGCCAGAACGATTGCCGCCAAAACGTGTTGGACATCGACGGGGAGATTCGTCGGTTCTTCGAGCTTGATGGCTAGATCGAACAGTACGTCGGACAAAGACGGATCGACCGTTGCCTGTCCAGAAGAGGAAATGGAAATGCCCGGCACAATTTGTTGATCGTGACTGTTGTCCATGGCGTTTTCCGTCATCCGCCTCCGTCTGACGATTGCATCTCTTTCAACTCAGACTCGATGTCGGCAAGCCGCCCTGAAATCTGCTGAAGGTACTCAATGATGATTGCGTGTGTAAATTGTGCGTCGATTCCCACTGGCGATTCAGGGAGATTGATATGACCGATGATGTCGGCGTAATCATCCTTGGTTTTGGATATTGGGTCCGCTTTCATTCTGCAACTCCTGCATTGAACTAGGATGAACGTCGAAGTGAAACACGATCTTGGCCGAGGTTGGTGTTTTCAGTTCCGAGAAGGCAAGTCTCTTGCATAGGTCGTAGGCGAGAGTTTCGGCGAACTGCTTGTGAAAGCCATCGCCATTCCTTTTAGTACCGCATTCTGGATTTATTACCAACTCCCCCCCCAATTGTAGACGCTCGCTGACGAGGGCAGCAAACTGGCGGAGGTCAGGAGCGGCGGTTAGGGATCTACGCCCAGCTCCTTGGCCAGGTGCCCGGAGAGTGCAAAGGCAACACGGGTCAGGTTCGCCACATGGCCTGTGATCACCTCGACCTTGCGGACACGTCCCCTGCCGGTAACGGAAATATCGGTATCGGTGACGACGATGCCCATCCCTTTCTGTTGCTGATGGAGCTCCGCGAGTTGCTGCCGCCGATCGTCGTTGAGGAAATCATTGACGGCCTCGGCATCGAGTCCCTTGATAACGAAGGTCTCATCAAAAGACAGATCCCCTGTCGTGATATCCTGGGAACCAAAGAACTTGGCGACACCACTGAAGAACTTCAATTCGCGGCTGAGTTCCAGTCCCAGGTCCAGCGATCCGGGAAAACTGACACTGAAGGCGGTATAGGTCTGGGAGTTTTTTCCGGAACTCTGCGTGTAGGTGTGGACTTCCACCTGGTATCCGGCCACGTTTCCTTCCATCAGGTCCGGGGTGTTGAAGTTGATTCCCAGTTCCTCGGCAGCCTGCCTCCAGGCCGCGATAGTCTTTTTGTGTGAGGCGATCGCAAGGCGGTTGAGGAGCCAACAGAGGACAACTCCCAGGAGAATCAGCACCGGGTATAACATGAAGGGGAATTCTGCCAGCAGCTGGAAGTGGCTGGCCGGGAGCAGGTGAAAAGCAGCAGGAAACATGGGCATCCAGTTTCAAGGGGAACGCATCACGTCAGCAGTCATTATAACGTTCCGGGGGGAATGCTGGCCTTGGCGAAGTCGGCTTCGGCTTTGTCCTCGTCACCTAGCTCTTCGTAAGCGAGGCCCCGGTAGTAGTAGAAACCAGCAAAGTCGGGCTTTATTCGAATCGCCTCGGTGTAGCAAGCAATTGCAGCATCCCAATCCTCCCGGCGAGCAAATTCAAACCCTTTTTTGAATTCGCTTATTGCCATTTCGGAATCGACTATATCTTTTTTTATTTCCCTTTTGAACTTGTCAGCATCACTCTCCCCACACCCCACAACACCTGCAAGCAGCAGTAAGACAAGCAGTTGTTTCATGGCAGCACCTGGTGAACCTAAGAGAATGGCGATGCCCCTGATTGTAAACGCTCGCCACCGCTGCTGCCCCGCCGGGAGAACCCCCAATCCCACCCGCACTCCTATTATGTCCCGCCCGGATATTTTTTAGCGGTCTGGGGCCGGCACTGCTGACCAAAGCGGTGCAGAATCCGGCGCACCTGGTACACATTTTTCCAAGATTGTGGTGCACGAGAAGGCGCAGCACCCAGCCGCACCGACTGGCACAGCTCCGCAAAACCCTTCTACGTCCCGTGAGAAACGGCCCTTCAT
>CAUZOB010000311.1:0-4006 GCA_963581185.1 Planctomycetota bacterium
TCATGCAGCGAATCGTCTCCGCCCTGGCAGCATCTGGCGGTGCCGTCTGGCTGGCTGGCGAAGCCGGTGACCTGACCGTCAGTTATCAGATCAACCTGCAGGGTTCGCTGCTGGACGATAAAAGTGAGGATGCAGAAAAGCACCAGCGACTGCTGGCGTACATTGCCCACAGCGGTGAGCCACAGCTGGTGCCGCCCAATTCAAGCTTTGGCGAAGAAGCCTCGATTGCGAACCCCACCGAGCACCTGCTGGTGCTGGCGCCGCTGCAGGGCGATGGACAGGTGGAGGGAGTTGTGGAGATTTTTCAACGGGCTGATTCGCAGCCGGCGACCCAGCGAGGCTACTTGCGGTTCCTCGTGCAGATGTGCGAATTGGCGACGGAGTGGATCAAGTCGCGGAAGTTAAAGCAGTTCAGTGACCGGCATTCGCTCTGGGCCCAGGCAGACCAGTTTGCCAGGCTCGTCCACCAGAACCTCGACATGCGTGAGACAGCTTACACGATTGCCAATGAGGGCCGGCGGCTGATCGGCTGTGATCGGGTCGCCGTGGCAGTGCGGAAAGGTAATAAGTGCCGGGTGGAGTCCGTCAGTGGCCAGGACACGGTGGAGAACCGCTCCAATACCGTCGCCCTGTTGAGCAAACTTGCTACCCGCGTGATGCATTCCGGCGAACCCTTAAGGTATACCGGCTCGACCGAGGACCTGCCGCCGCAGATTGAGGAGGTCGTCGACGCCTACGTCGATGAGTCCTACTCCAAGATGATTATTGTCCTGCCGTTGCGGCGTCCGGAGCGGCCGGAAGATGCCAACCCGGACAATATCGAACAGCAGTTTGAGCAGCAGGCCAAACAGGATGACGCCATCGGGGCGCTGATTATTGAGCAGATTGAAACCAACTTGCCGAACGAAGTCCTCGAGCCGCGATTGGATCTTGTCTACGAGCACAGTTGCCGGGCGGTCTCCAACGCCCGCAACTACAACGACATTTTCATGATGCCGGTCTGGCGAACCGTCGGCAAACTGCGTTTCCTGACGCATGCACGCACGCTGCCCAAGACGGTCACGATCTGCAGTATTATCCTGCTGGTACTCGCGATCCTGGTCTTCTACCGGGTTGATTTTTACGTGGAATCCAAGGGTGTGCTGCAGCCAATTGTGCGACACCAGATTTTCGTCACCGCCAATGGGATTGTGGACGAGTTTCACTGTGGTGACCAGGAACAGGTCAAGGCAGGTGATCGACTGGTGACACTTATCGACCGGGATCTGGAGATCGAAAGGCGACGGATCGATGGCGAGATCCAGGAGACGACAGACCGCCTGGCAGCCTCCCGGCGGGCCCAGTTCCAGGCTGGACTCTCGACGGCGGACCGGATCCAGGTTTCCGGACAGATCCTACAGCTGGGCGAACGCCTGGCCACCTTGCGGGCCCAGTTGGTGATAGTCAAGAAGAAAGAACAGGACCTGGTGATCACCAGCCCAATTGATGGCACCGTGGTGATGCAGTGGGAAGTTGAAAAATCGTTGCTCAAGCGGCCGGTTGCCGTCGGCCAGGTGTTGATGTCGGTGGTCGATACCGACCAGCCCTGGGAGCTGGAGTTGTCGATGCCGGAACGGCGTATTGGACACGTCAACAGAGCCCAGCTGCTGAAGGCGGCCGGGGGTGCTGGCACCGACCAGCTGCTGAACGTTCGCTATGTGCTGGCGACGCATCCGGAAAACCGTTTTTCCGGCTCCACGTCGGATGAAGAAATCGGGCGAGCCACGCGTGTCGAAGGCGATAGCGGGCCGACCGTGCCGATTCGCGTCAATATTGATGAGCAGGACCTGAAGACCCGCCTGAGGCAGATGAATGCGGATCTCCGTCCGGGAGCCACCGTGACAGCAGAGATCCACTGCGGCCGCTCCTCGCTGGGATACAGCTGGTTTCACGAGGCAATTCAGTGGGTTCAGTTGAACCTGTTATTTTGAGCGAGTTGATGTTGATGAGTTTCTACCAGGAGAATCCGATGCGAAACCTGATCATGCTGGCCACCGCCGGGCTTGTTGTCAGCGCGGCCCTGCTCGTCCATCATCGCACGGACGAGGCAGCCGCCCAGACCCGGCAGGACGTACAGGCAGATGTGATCGACGGTAACGTGACTCTCATTAATGACGTTGACATCAGTGCCCAGGAACCAGGCGTGCTGACCCGGCTGCACTTTGCCGAAGGCGATTCGGTCAAGACCGACCAGTTGCTGGTAGAACTCGACAGCACCGATGCCCTGGTCCGAGTGGAAGAGGCCCGCTTGAACCAGGAAGTTGCCCGCAAGGAAGCCACCAATGATATCAATGTGAAAGCCTCAGCGGCCGCTGCCGATGTGGCCCAGGCCGAGGTCGATGAATCGATCGCGGTCAATGAGGATGCCCCCGGCTCGATTCCGCAGACCAAGTTGCGACGTGAAAAACTGACAGCGGAACGATCGTTGCTGCAAGTCGATGTGGCTAAGCTGGAATACGATGTTGCCGGCATCACTGCCCAGATCCGTGGGCAGCAGGTTCAAGCAGCCCTGAACAGCCTCAATCGTCGCTCCGTCAAAGCTCCACTTGCAGGTGTCATCGAACGGCGCTACAAGGATGTCGGAGAATGGGTAACGGCCGGTGAACCGATCTGCCAGGTGGTCCGAATGGACCGCTTGCGTGTCGAGGGATTCTTGCCATCCAATCGCTTCCCGCCCGTCTTGATGCTGGGACGAACGATCACCGTGCGACTCAAGGACCAGCTGCTGGCCCGGCAACTTGAACGGCTGGTCAATCGACCAATTCAGCTGTCAGGCAGAATCAGCTTTGTTTCGAATGTCATCCAGGCCGGCGGTGAATACCAGGTCTGGGCGGAAATTGACAACCTGGCGATCGGTTCCCAATGGATTCTGCGACCGGGAACGCCCGTCACGCTGGAAATCCAGGCTCCAGCAGGCAACTAGCGAGAACCCCAACCCCTGGGTCTCTGACAGGTGATGGTTGATGACGACGCTGGCAGACAGCCTTGTTAGCAGTTCTTCTCGGCCCCTGCAGCTCCGCATGCGCCCCGACCTGACTAGTCGGCGACACCAGTACCAGGGCCGCGCTTACTGGGTTGTTAAGGAACCGGTTGGGCTGAACTACTACCGCTTTCATGAGGAAGAGTTTGCCATATTGAACATGCTGGATGGCCAGGCCAGCATGGAGGACATCAAGGAGAGATTTGAGCGCGAATTCACGCCGCAGAAGATCACCTTCCAGGACCTGCACCACTTTCTCGGTATGCTCCATCGCAGTGGCCTGGTTCTCTCCAGTGCCAGTGGGCAGGGTCGCCAGCTGAAACTGCGTCGTGACAAGAAAAAGCGACGTGAGTTTCTTGGCAAGTTCACCAATATCTTCGCCATCCGCTGGCGCGGTATCGATCCTGAGTGGATTCTCAATAAGATCTACCCCTATACCGGTTGGTTCTTTCACCGTGCGATGGTTGCCATCGCCATGTCGATAGCACTCTGTGCATTGCTGCTGGTGATCGTGCAGTTCGATGTGTTTCGTTCCCGGCTACCGACCTTTCACCAGTTCTTCGGCCCCCACAACTGGCTCTACCTCGGCGTCACGATGGCCTTCGTGAAGGTGCTCCATGAGTTTGGCCATGGGCTGACCTGTAAACGGTTTGGGGGAGAGTGTCATGAGATGGGGTTCATGTTACTGGTGTTTACCCCTGCGCTTTATTGCAATGTTTCCGACTCCTGGCTGCTGCCGAACAAGTGGCACCGGACGGCGATCGGTGCAGCGGGCATGTATGTGGAGATGTTCATCGCCGGGCTGGCCACCTTTGGCTGGTGGTTCAGTGAGCCGGGACTTTTGAACCAGATCTGCCTCAGCTTGATGTTCATCTGCTCGGTCAGCACCTTGATGTTTAACGGTAATCCGCTGCTGCGCTTCGATGGCTATTACATCCTCATGGATATCACAGAGATTCCCAACTTGCGGCAGAAGTCGACCGAGAT
>CAUZOB010000312.1:0-3970 GCA_963581185.1 Planctomycetota bacterium
CATGGGACAGGAAATGAAGTCCCCCCGCGACATCCAGCCGCCAACGCGGCAAACTCACACTCAACAACAACTTACGTCAGCATAACCACCGCCACGTAAAGGGATCACGCCCGTTGTCATGACCAGGGCACTGCCAACGGTCATGAACGTCTGCCGGATTGACGAGGGCACATCGTTGCCCGACTGCCGCTCGTGCTGGTATCGGATGAGGAAGTGAATCGTGTCATCAACCGCGATTCCCAGGCAGATCGCAAACGCGCACGCACTGGAAATATCGAGCGACGTGTCGATTGCGGCCCGCAGCGCACCGGTCATCACGAGCGGAAACACGTTTGGGATGATTGAGATGAGTCCCAGACGGATCGATCGAAACGCCAGCGTCAGAACAACGAAGATGACCACTGAAGCAACCAGCAGGCTGTAGAACAGTTCGCGAGTCACGCGTGCGACAACTCTTCCTTCCACGATCGCTTCACCAGTCAACTCCAGTCGATATCCAGGGTGCTCGGATTCGATCCCGGTGAAAGCGGCCTCCAGCCGGTCAAACATTGGCTCGTAGGTCGCCATGCCCAGGTCCTGCATGCGAGCCAGTATCTGCGCGAGATTGATCTTTGGTTGCCAGAACTGGCCGCGGTAGTCATCGGGGATGAACGATGCCAGCCCGAGTTTGCCTGGCACATCCGCTCCTGGAAGAATTGACAGCCAGTTGCGAATCGAAAGTGAACTTCCGACGAGTTCTTCCGCATCAATGATGTGTTCAACCTGCTGGATGACTTCCCAGACTTCACTGCGGTCTGCATCTTCGGGAAACTCGATCATGACCCGGACGAAGCGCACGCCACCAAACGTCGCGTCGCAATGTCGCATCGCCTGATACGCCTGCGTATTGTGAGGCACTCGGTGTCCCAGCTGATCGTCTGGTCGCAGCGACAACGTTGCCACCGCGAGCAACCCCGTTACCACAACGCCTCCGATGACGACGATGCGGGCATGGTTGACCACAAAGTCGATCAGCCCCGACGTCCGCTGGATCTGTCGGCCTACCAGGTCTCGTTCAATCCCGTGATGAATATTGCGTCCGATCCAGGTGCAGCTCAACAATGGAATCAACAGATTGACCGAGACGAACGTGATCAGAACTCCGATGGCGGACGAGAATCCGAATCCTTTGATGATCTCGGATTCGGCAATCATCAACGAACCGAAACCGATCGCCGTCGTGATGGACGTCAGCAGGCAGGCCAGGCCGACATGGCGAACGGCTGACGCCGCGGCCTGTCGCTGATCAAGGCCCGCCACTCGCTGTTGTCGAAGATGCACAACGATATGCACGCCATCGGTGAAGCCCACGACAAGAACCATGATCGGCAGAATGATCTCGGATAGTTCGTTTCTCGTTTGTCCCAGCAGTTTGAGGACACCAAGCGTGCTGGCGACTCCAAAACCCGCCCCGCTGCATGCCAGTGTAATTGCCGACAACCGCCGGAAAATGAGCATCGCGAGCCCGACAATCAGTCCGGCCGCCGTCAGCAGGATCCGCATGTGATCCTGTTCGAAAGCGTTGTCGTGCGAATGGAACAGAGGCGCCGGACCAGTCAGGCGGACCTTCATTCCCAAAGGGACCAATCGTTCCCGTGCCAGCTTGACGGCTTCGCTGTACTCCGGCTCAGCCCACACGCCCAGCCCGATCAGCATGGTTTTGCGATCGGGCGAAAGCAGTTGCCCTTTAATCAGGACATGCGTTGCGATGACATCAGCCAGCTCTGTCAACTCGTCCTGAGTGATCTCTTCCGGCAGCAGCGGCGACGAACCGAACAGGGTGATTTGCGGAATGCTGCCAATCCACGCGACCGGGTGGACGCTCTCGATCTGTTCGACGACGCCACGAATCGCAACGATTCTATCAATCTGAAAGAAGTCATCGCACTCGATGACGAGCACACTGGGAAAGCCGGAAAACCCAGACGTGAAACTCGAGTGCACTTCCTCGAGTACCTGCCGGTCACTCTCAGTGGCCCACTGCTGTCGGACAGGTTTCGCGATACGGAACCCGTAGAAGCCCAATCCTGGCGGAATGGCGAACACGACGATGAAACACCATGCGAGCACTCGATGCTCCGTAAGGAATGTGCTCAGGCGTCGCATGCGGTTCGTTGATATCGGTGGAAATACGGATCGAGGATTACGTCCTGATCGACAGGTATCGAAATCCGTGTCCAGAAATGGAGTTGTAAGACCGGGCCTCGACAGAAACGAGCTTTGGTCAAAACAAGCTGCGGAGCAGCGACATGTGATAGCCTGGGGCGCGAGCCCCAGGAATTCAGATCACACCAGGCGTGAGGCGCAAAGCGGCGCCAGATGTCAGTCCGAAACGCCAACACTCAAGGCCTGCCGCCGCTTAGCGGCTCTCCATTCTCGTTCGTGACATGCACCTGGGGCTCGCGCCCCAGGCTAGTGCGTCTGTGAAGGCGATTGATTAGTCGGGTGAAAGTCCCGATCAGGGTATCGTTGCTGCCCTGTAACCAACAGCGGTAACTGCGTCTGGGAGAGCAATCTGAGGTGAAAGACCGGTCCGTAACTTATGTGCCCCTCGTCAAACTCAAGACGGTGATTCGGCCAAGCCTGTCGGGGAGCTGGCTAGCGAAGGTGAACCCTTGACCGCACAACACGTCCCGGACGAGGCCCGACTCCGGGTGGCGGATTGACCTCCGCAGGGCGGTGCGGCAGCGACAACGGTGACTCAATGTAACGTGGTAAACCGAGCGTCGTGAAATGGCAGGATGGTGGTTGGAGACGGAATGGTCGGAATGTCAATCGAGATAAGCAGGGACACCTGTCAGTCTCAGAACGTGGACAGTCCCGTCGTTAAGAATGGCAGTGAGGAACGCTGCGTGATGAATGTTCCAGGCCCCTCGGCGTGCAACCGTCGCTGAACGGGAACGAAATCACGGTTGCGGCGGTAGGCTGGTTGATACGGCTGACAGGAGTCAGAGGCTTCATAGTAGTGATGACCCTGGGGAACCAAACCCCGGGCGAGCCAAGGCCCCCACCGGGGGTTTCAAACCGCCTGCGGCGGCCAGGAAGGTCGATATGAAACGGAAAGACAAAGCGAAGCACGGTTCGAAGCAGCGACGTTCGCGGAAGCAACGCTCCCGTGAATTCGATGCAGCGGATCCGCTGCCGGTAAGAGTGCCGTTTTCGGCCCGCCTTCAGGCAAGAAAAAGAAAGCAGCCTGTCGGAGAGACACCCGCGATTGACGGGTGGGCTCAGCGTGCTGTCTGGACGGATCGTATGTTGAGGACACTGTTAACCAACACAGTGAGAGGAGGACGATGGCATGGGTCTACAGCGAGCTGAACCTGTACACCGCAGCGCGCTCGGTGCTGTGGAAGAAAGGAGCAGCCGGTGTCGACCATCAATCGACCGAGGATTTCGACCGGCACATCATCGAGGAGACTCGGCGGTTGTCGGAACAGATTCGCGGCAGCACGTATCAGCCTCAGGCGGTGCGCCGGGTGTGGATTCCCAAACCGGGAGACCCCACATCGCAGCGTCCGCTCGGCCCGGTCTATGAAAAGAAAGGGGCCGACGGTGCGTGACCGAGTGGTTCAAAAGGCGTTGGTCAACGTCATCGAGCCGATCCTCGATCACACCTTCCATGACCGCAGCTTTGGCTTCCGCCACGGTCGGTCGTGCCGCGATGCACTCCGCATTGTGGAACAGAAGTTGTCGGACGGTAACGTGTGGGTGGTCGATGCAGACCTGAAAGGTTTCTCGTCCCGCAGCAACGCTGGTTCTGTCGAAGGGGCGGGAAAGTATTTCCGAGCGGCAGCTCGAACAACCCGCCCCCGGCGGTTCGATTCGATCCCGAAAGACCGGCTACTCAAGCTGGTGAAGGAATCGATATCGGACAGCCGGGTGTTGAGTCTGATCGGGCAGTTTCTCGATCAGAGCATTCTGGAAGAACTGC
>CAUZOB010000313.1:0-3930 GCA_963581185.1 Planctomycetota bacterium
GCGCAGCATGAGGTAGGCGCGCTGGTAGTGCTGGAAGATAATCGACCAGTAGGCCTTTTCAGTGAACGTGACTATGCCCGCAAGGTCATTCTTAAAAGCTTGTCATCGCACGATGTGCTGGTGCGCGCCATCATGGCCAGCCCGGTAATCTGTGTCGATACTTCTCTAACGGTCGACAAGGCGATGGGCATTATGACTGAGCGGCGTGTCCGTCACTTGCCGGTACTGGATGACAATGCACAATTGGCGGGCATTGTGTCGATCGGCGATCTGGTCAAGGATATTATCGCCGAACAGCAGTACACGATCGATCAGTTGCAGCACTACATCCACAGTTAGTTTCTGGAATTTTTGCCTTGGATCTATGTGACAAACTGAAATAGGGATCCCGCAGCGATCGCGCCGGTGAAGCCCAAAGCCACGTAGGAGGCAAAAACGGGCCAGCGGACCAGCGACCACACCGCGACCATTGCCGGAATAGAGCTGATGGCGCCAGCGACCAGAAACGACATTGCGGCACCACTGGCCATGCCTTGTTCAATCAGCCCGGCAACAAGGGCGGGGGCTGCATAACTGTTGAGGTAAGCGGGTGCCCCAACCAGTGCGCCCATAACTATGGCGCCAAAACCGCTGTCGCCAACCACCCTTCCAATCGTTTGGGTGGGGTTACCAGTACTTCTCGAAATGAATCTCGCCGGGCCTTCTCGGTTTATGAATACTCAGGCCGTATTTTTGGGTCAGGACCTCGACTAGGCCGTTTTTGATATTAAAAGAAAGGGCGCCGGTTTTGCGATCTTCACGGGGAATACCGATCATCGCCGGATTGCCGCACGCGAATACATGCGTATGGGCAGCATCGATCTTAATGTCGTGCTCTTGCTCTAAAATGCCCTCGCTGAAAAATTCCTGAATGTAACGCTTTGGCCCACCTTCACGCGTTACCAGTGGCAGGTAAAGTAGATTGGAGCGCTCTGCCGCGTAAGCTTGAATCTGACTGGCATAGGCTAACTCCGTGCTATAGCGCACGCATTCCATCATCACAACCTGGCGGCATTTATCCACACAGGTTTCGAGCATGGTCATGTGGGGAGCAACCCCAGTGCCGGTCGATGCAAAAATAATGGTCATATCGTCATCCAACTGGGGTAACAGATAAGTGCCCATCATCTTGGGTCGAACGAACAGGCGGTCGCCGGTGTCGCGCTCGAACAACGCCGGGGTCAGGTCGCCCTCGGGTACCCGAATCACCAGAAGCTCGAGCAGGTTACTGTCGGGGTCAGATGTGAGAGACTGTGCGAGGGAGTAGGGCCGGCGAACGAGTTTGTTACGGCTTTTATCGAATAGACCAATGCTGATGTAGTGCCCGGGCAATTGTCCACCGATGGGCTCATCTGGCTTAAGGTAGAAAATTGACAGCCCGTCGGCAATCGGTGTGATCTTCGCAATGGTCGCGTTGTAGTAATCCTCGCTCTTGTTGGTTTCTGGAGGCATTACAATTAACGTCGATATGGAAATGGGTGGCGGCCGTTACTGCCCAGCCGATAAGTTTTGGCAATTAATTCTTAATAAGAGGTGCCCGGGCAACGGTACATGAAGCCAGCGAAAGACACAATGACAAACCCGAAAGATATCATTCATGACCTGCGCGCCATTCTTTTTGATGTGTTTGGTACCGTGGTGGACTGGCGCTCTTCCGTCGCCAGGGAAGTGACCGCAGCGGCGGCTCGCTACAATTTGAGCGTTGATGCCGAGTCCTTGGCTGATCGGTGGCGGGCACTCTACCAGCCTGCGATGTCGCGAGTCCGTGCGGGAAATACACCCTTTGTTGCTCTGGACGTGTTACACCGACAGAACCTGGATCAGGTGCTTGATGAGTTTTCACTGGACACTTTCAGTGAGAGCGAAAAGGAAGCGCTGAACTGCGCCTGGCATCGGCTCGATCCCTGGCCAGATGCAATCGCAGGGCTGGAGCGAATGAAGCAGAACTACATGATCGGTACCCTTTCCAATGGGAATATCGCCTTGATCGCCAACATGGCGAAATATGCCCACTTACCTTGGGATGTGATCCTGGGCGCGGAGATTGCCCGAGCCTACAAGCCCCAGCCACAAGCTTATCTGGGTTCTGCTGCAGCGCTGTCGCTAAAGCCTCAGCAGTGCATGCTGGTCGCGGCACACAACAGCGATCTAAAAGCCGCTTTGGATTGCGGTTTTCATACAGCTTTTGTAGAGCGACCCTTTGAGCACGGCCCGGGCCAGAGCACGGATCTGGTTGCCAGCGGTAATTATGATTTTGTAGCTCGAGATTTTGTAGATCTGGCAACTCAGCTCAAATGCTAAGCGTGATTGGCGAGATTTTTTCTATTTAAGAAACTGTCGCGCTCTACGACCCATTTAGCCGGGTTTGTTACGCTCGCTTAGAACCACCCCAAGGCCACTGCTCACAACGATAGCGCAGTGTTCCGGTGAACCTCGGAAAAGCAACTCGGTTACGCTCCGACATGGTCGGTGTTCGACGTATGGCATTGCAAGACCTGACCCCTTGATGTTCGTTATGCCCTCACCCGAGGAGCGACGTTTTTAGACAGGCGCGAGTAAACAGCCTGTACCGAACCACCAGCCGTCATCAACAACGATCTACGCTGCCAGCTTGCGCAGAGCCAGACCGGCGGCCAGGTACGTGACGATGTAAACAATCAATCGGTAGATTACCGCCGAGCCCGGAGGAATACATATGAAGCTCAAGCCGGTCAGTCCGCGCTTTCCGATCTCGTGCGCGATGCGAATCGTTTCGTAGTCGGTAAGCCCGATCGGTTCCGCGAGCTCGCCGAGAATGTCACCGGGGGCGCCGCCGGAACCACCGATGCAATCCATATCGAAGTGGGCGTAAACACCGTTCGTTCCCTTCCATGCCCGGTCCAACTCTCCGACCAACCCCTCGATACCGAGGCCTGATCTGAGCTCCCACGAGCTAATAAATCGCGCGCCTTCACGGAGGTAGCGCCGGACAATGTCCTTGTTCTCAAGCATGCCGCGCTCACCGATTTCCACCAGATGTTGCGGGTGCATGTTGTCGAGGAATTCGTACATCTTGTGTTTCCAAGACGAAGAGCCGGCTATGCGTGGATCGCCGGTGAGAGAGTCCAGCGGTGTCGCGTCCCAATGCGTGTCGAGGCTCACGCAACCCACCGCGCCGACGGTGTGTTCCGAGCACTGTTTGGCGATCGCGAAGCTACCGCAAGGGCTGTTCTGTCCAATGACGACCGGCACTGCCCCTGCGGTCAACGCATCGTGGACCTTCGATTCCACCGCTGCTTGGGCAGCGAGAATGTTTTCAGGGGTCTGGTTGTGCATGACTTCTTCGGGGATGTCGGCATCACCGTAGTCGACCAGGCGAATATGCTCGAAGATGTCCAGGTCGAAATCCTGGATGTACCCGGAGGGGTAACGCGCGGACTGCTGGCGGACGCGTTTCGGCGCCGATATCCAATCCTCCATCGGTACGCCCGCATACATGCCATCAGTCGCCGCAACGTAAGGCGCACCAATCACCACAACGTCCGCGCCTTCGAGATCGGCCGGCGTCCTGGCGATATCTTGCGCCAGGAATGACGGCGTCTCCGGCGCGAGCAGCGGAAACTCGTGACGGGCGGCAAAACTGGTCTTCATGAACTCTTCCCAAGTCGGGTATTCGTTGGCGGCCATGGTCGTAACTCCGGTTAGCGGTTGTAGATTGAAGCTGTGTATCGAGTAGCAGCTCCATGATGTCTTTGATTCTGGCAGGAAGTCTATTTGACCCGTGACGGTATGGCACTCCAACACCTCAGAAAAGGTGACGATGATCCGCTGTACTCCATATGTTTTGATTCTTATGATATCGATATGGACCACAGGCCCTTTGTCTACGGCCCTATTAACTTACCCATACTT
>CAUZOB010000314.1:0-3870 GCA_963581185.1 Planctomycetota bacterium
GTATGGCCCTGCAGAACTCGTAATTCCTCGCCGCTCGATGCCTGCCAGAGTCGGACCGTCGTATCGGAACTGGAGGTCACAATCAACTCGCCAGAGGGCGTGTAATTGACAGCCGTAATCGCCCCCAGGTGACCATTGAGCGTTTCTGGCGGCACCTGTTCTTCCTGGCCAGTCAGTGGTAGTGCCAGTGACGTTAGCAGCACCAGCGCAGCAATATTCGTAATGGTCTTTGTCGGGCGGGATGAGGGTACCATGGCGATCCTGCATCATGGTGGAGGGAATCGTGTCGCTGTTGATCCAGCGGCTGCACGTAGTGTCGCCGTTCTCCCTCTCGTTTGCAACAAAGTTAGTCACGGTGCCGGTGCTACCTTTGGCAGCAGTACGAGCGGTCGGGAGTCGTTCTACAAACCGCTCTGCTGGCGTTCCTCGTATGAGGAGTCCAGGAAGCTACGAACCAGCCTAAGAAACTCATCTGTGGCATCGTCGGCAATTGAATGAGCTGCTTCCGGAAACAGATGCAGCTCCGCCCCCGGAATCAACTCGGCAATCTGTCGCGACTGGTCGGCCGAACAGATCCAGTCCTGTTCGCCTGCCAGCACCAGCGTGGGGCAGGCCAGCTGGCCCAGCTCTGCGGTGAAATCGTATTCCCGCAAGAAGCTGGAGAAGCCCAGATTGGTTTGTTCAAAGTTGCGAATTCCACGGCTCCAGCTCTCCTCGAAGTTTTCCTCCTTGAAATTGACGGCATACCAGGGTGCCATCGCCCGGTAATATCGCTTCAGCTGGTCGAGCGATTCAAACGTGCCGTCCCAGAGCCACTGGCAGACAAGCTTCTGCTCAGCACTGCCATCCCGTTGCACCTTGTCTTCTGCTTCGGCCAGGAAGCGGTAACTTGGAGCGGTCGCACAGAGTACCAGTCGGTCCAGGTTGTCTGGATAGCGGAGTGCGTAGCCCTGGGCAACCATGCCGCCATACGACGATCCGAGCACGCTGATCGATTCAAGACCGAGGTGCCGGCGAAGTCGTTCCACGTCGTCGATGTTATTGTCGAGCGTACAGTCCGCGATCTCCACCGGATCGCTGCGGCCACTGCCACGGTGGTCGAGATAAACCAGCTGGGCCACGTCGCGCAGCTGGCCGACGATTTTCTTGAAGCTACCGTGGTCGCCGCCCGGTCCACCGTGCAGCAACAGCAGGACTGGCCGCTGGCGCATCTGGCCGCCGTCCGGCACCCACTGGGGGCCGTCCACATCGAAGAACAATCGTGTTCCGTCCAGCTCAGCGTACATCGGTCCTCTTTCAGCTAGTCACGTGGTTCGGGCGGCCGCTCCATCACCATGCCTTCTTTTTCCAACCGCTGGAACATCTGCTTGTACTGCTCGCTGCCGTCATTATCCCAGTAGTGGGTGGTAATCGGCGCATCGTAACTCATCGGAATCAACCGCCGGTGATCGGGCCGGACCATGAAGATCGACTCCTTCGGATTCGCCAGGTTGTACATCGTCGTCCCGTTGTCGTAGATCGTCTTGATGATCCAGCGATCCTTGTCCGGCAGCTTAACGTCCTTGAGCTGCGCCAGTTTTTCCCGGTTGAGTGTGAGTCCCAGTCCCGGCTTTTCCGGCACTCGCAGGAAACCATTGATCGGCTCCGGCCGCTCATCGACGACATCGTGCTGCCAGGTCTCAGCATCGCTGTGAAAATGCTGGCTGGCCGTTTTGAAGGCCGACTGCATGTGCACAGTCATCGTCCGCGTGATGCTGCCGCCGACGTTTTGCAACATGAACGGCATGTTGGCTGCGGCAAACAGTCCGGCACGCCGCATGGCGACGCCGATTTTGGCGTGGCCGAGGATGTAGCCATCCGCGGCACCCTGCAGCACTTCGAATGTTGCTCCCAGGGGGCTGTGATGGAGCAACAGTGGCAGCCGCAACTTCTTACGCAACTCGATATAGCCCTGGATGTCCTTCTCATAGAGTGGGTCTTCGAAAGCCCCCGCGATCGGCGATCGGGAAATGCGATCCAGCATTCCGAACATGTGGTCGTTGGTACCGCCCATGGTGATATCGAGCAAGATCTTGAAGCCGCGCGGAGCGACGGCTTCCATCGCCTTGAACTGGTCGAAGACATTTTCGAAGGGCGAGAGGTGATACTTCATCCAGGTGTAACCACGCGCCGCATATCGCTGGACAGCCTCGGCCATGTGAGCCGGTGTACTGGAGACAGTCCAGCTTCCGACCGGCACCCAGCTGCGATATTTCTGGCCGAACAGCTTGTAAACCGGTACACCTGCAGCCTGGCCCATCAGGTCGTACATGGCCGTCCCCAGGCCCAACGAGTTCTCATCGCCGACCCAGTCAAACGGATTAGTACCGATGTACTTGTTTCGTATTCCCTCGGATTCGAGACTGCCGCTTTCACCCAACCCAATCAGTCCCTTATTGGTGTGGACGACGTAGATCGTGCGTCGCAGCGGGCCGTAATAATGGTTGAGGACGTGGTGCAGCCAGTCGTGGTATTCCAGGCCGATATCATGAGTTTCGATCTTCGTGACTCGCAGATCTCCGAACTGCTGCTGGGCCTGGTACCGGTAGGCAAGCAATGGATCGGGATGCCAGCTTGTGGTTGCCACAACTGCGGCCGAGGCAACTAGAAAGCGACGGCGAGAGATCGAAGCTTCTGGAATCGATTGCGGGGGATCAGGGGACATTGTCGAACCTTACGAGTGGAGGCAGGTGGCCACTGGATTGCTGGCCCATAATAGCACAGCAGGCCAGCCATCTCGACTCGCTGACTTGAACATGCCGCTGGCTGCCTGTTAGAACCAACGAGCGACTAATTCTTGTTGGCCTGCCGGAGAGACCACGCATGATGCGAAGCACGAGGATCATTGGGTTGGCGCTTGCCGTGGTCTGGCTGGCAACAGCGTTCGATTCGAGGCTGACGGCCCAGCAGACAAAAGATAAGAACGACCAACTGGTAGCCGCTGCCCGTGAGGGCAAACTGAAAGAGGTCCAGCGTCTGGTGGCCGATGGTGCGGATATTAACCACCAGGTCCGTTTCAATATTACCGCGCTCTGGCATGCGACTCTCAAGGACCACAAGCAGATCGCCCTCTACCTGCTCGACCAGGGTGCCGACCCCAACGTCAATGACACCGTCTGGCAGGTCACGCCGCTGATGGTCAGCCAAGACCCTGAGCTTGTGCGGGCACTGCTGGATGCCGGGGCTGATGCCGACATCCAGCTCCGCGTCGCGGCCTATCGAGGTGACATGCCACGCCTTGAGTTGCTACTTTCAGCTGGCTCATGGAAGCCGCGCCAGTTGGCCATTGCCCATGCCCATGCCGGCCTGGGCGATCAGCCGAAAGTCCAGCGGCTGCTGGAAAAACATGCGGGCCGCGAGCTGCCAGTCCTGAAATCCATTAGCACACGACAACTCAAGCTGCTGGTTGGAACTTTCCAGAACACAGCCAGGTCAGAGATCCAGGTGGAACAGGAGAACGACCAGTTACAGATCCGGATTCACGGCGGCGGAGCGATCCGGCCGTTGCTGCTGTCCGGGACGACCTGTGAGTGGGGTGATAACCGCCTGGAATTCACGATCAAGAATGGGACCGCCGTGTCGGTCCGCTGGCACCGTGGACTGGACAAGCGGGATTACACGCGACAGGCAGACGAAAAAGACAGTCCGCAGGTCGCAGCGGGAGAAGAGAATCCGGCCCTGGACCTGGAGGTGGCCGCGCGCGACAGCTGGCCATCCTTTCATGGCCCCCAGGCGCGGGGCATTGCTGCTGAGCAGAACCTGCCGGAAAAATGGGACGCGGAACAGAAACTGGGGATCCAGTGGCAGACGCCCGTGGCTGGCCTGGCAAAT
>CAUZOB010000315.1:0-3864 GCA_963581185.1 Planctomycetota bacterium
ATCACTGATCAGAACTTCCTCGCCTTTTCCAGACTGCTCCTCGAGGTATTCATCAAGGGACTGGCGGTCCACGAACCAGTGTACCTCGCCGTCCAGGGCAAGCCGAAACACCGGCAGGCGGCCGGTCGTGGTGCTCATGCGTTCTGCGTGTGCCCGCAAGCCGACCCCGCGCTTTTCAATCGAAGAGAGCGGGTCCTCGATGGAGGCCATGACCTGACACAGCTTCTCCATGTCGTCACCGGCAATCTCGCTGCCATCACCAGGCAGAAAGACGCTGTCGGCAAGACCTTTGGCAAGAAGCTGGGACCGCATTTCTTCTTCGGAATCAATGTAATAGGACTTGCGGCCCTGGCGGACCCGAAACAGCGGTGGTTGGGCAACATAGATATGCCCAGCACGCACCAGCTCAAACATCTGGCGATAAAAGAAGCACAGCAGCAGGGTACGAATGTGCGAGCCATCGACATCCGCATCCGTCATGATAATGACCTTGTTGTACCGTCGCTTTTCAATGTCGAGATCCTCGCCGATGCCACAGCCGATCGCCTGGATCATGCTCTGCACCTCCTCGTTGGCCAGCACCTTATCCTCACGCGACTTGTAAGCATTAATGATCTTGCCCCGCAGCGGCAGGATCGCCTGGTATTCCTTCAGTCGCCCACCTTCAGCAATACCCCCGGCCGAATCTCCTTCGACCAAGTAAAGCTCGCATCGCTCCATATCCTTACTCAGGCAGTCGCGCAACTTGCCGGGCAGTCCGCCGCTGGCGAGAGCTCCCTTGCGCTGCCGTAAAAGCTGCTTCGCCTTGCGGGCAGCAACCCGTGCCTCTGCAGCCATCACTCCTTTGCGAACGATCGCCTTGGCCGCTTTCGGATTGCGGTCCAGGAAGTCCTGCAGGAAGCGACCGAAGGCAATATTGATCAGCCCCTCGACTTCGCTATTGCCCAGCTTGGTCTTGGTCTGGCCTTCGAACTGGGGCTCGGGAATCCGCATCGAAAGCACGGCAGTCAGCCCCTCGCGAAAGTCATCACCCTTGGGAACCAGGTCGTGGCCGAACATATTGTTCTTCTTGCCATACTGGTTCAATGTTCGTGTCAGGGCTGTACGGAAGCCGGAGACATGTGTGCCGCCCTCGGTCGTGCTGATATTGTTCACGTAGGAGTGGACACTTTCACTGAACTCCCCGTTGTATTGCAGGGCGACCTCAAACCCGACGCCATCCAGTTCGCCGTCCACATACAGAATATCTTCGTGGATTACCTGTGAAGAGCGGTTCAGGTGCTCAATAAATTCAATGATTCCCCGCTCGAAGAGGAATTCCTCTCCCTCATCAACACGCTTGTCCATGAACACGATGCGGACGCCACGATTCAGGAAGGCAAGCTCCCTGAGTCGGTCTCGCAGTGTGCCGTAATCAAATATCGCTGTTTTGAATATCTCGGGGTCCGGCTTAAAGGTGGTCTTTGTTCCTGTCTGTGTCGTCGCGCCGAGCTTCCGTACGTCTGCGACCGCCTCACCGGTCGCGTACTCCTGGTGGTAGACATGGCCATCTCGATAGACCTCGACCTCACATCGCTCGGAGAGGAAATTCACAACCGTGACACCAACTCCATGAAGTCCGCCGGACGTCTGGTAGGCCCCCTTTTCAAACTTTCCGCCGAACTTGAGGACAGTCATCACGCCCTCCAGCGTCGAAACTTCCCTGTCAAGCTCCTCGGTCAATTGCTCGTGTGTTTCTACCGGGATGCCTCGGCCGTCATCCTCAACTGTTACGGATCCATCCGCGTTGACTGCTACGGTGATACGTGTGGCATGGCCAGCCATTGCTTCATCAATCGAGTTGTCGACAACTTCGTAGACCAGATGATGCAGTCCGCGCACATAGACGTCGCCGATATACATGGCCGGACGTTCTCGCACATGGTCCCGGTCTGAAAGGTGCTGGAGATCATCCGCCGTGTATTCCACCGGTGTGCTCTCGGGAGTCTTTTTCTTGGCTGCCATCAAAGTCCTTTATCTTCTGTCGTGGGGTCCGCGGCGAATATGTTACTGGTCGTCAGCTAGTGGGGTAACGCGGATGCGTAAATCCCGCACCTTATTGCCATCCAGGCGATCATTAAGCTTCTGCACCACCTGCTGCTTGATGAATGCCAACTCCTGAAGCGCGGCCGAGTTATCGACCACAACCTGCAATAGTCCTCGTGATATTTTGCCTGGTCGAGAGAGTTCAGCGAGTGCTGGTGGCACCGCATCCTGCCAGGCATCAAGCAGGTTCTCTGCTGAAAAAACACGGGCGTAGCCCCGTCTGGTGAGCAGTTCACTCACGATCCCATCAATTCTCCTGGGTGTTGGTACAAATCGCTGCCGCTTGGCTAAATCTGCCAGTATCCGGTCTTCATCACTTTGCACGTTATTGAGTCCTTGTGGCCCTAGCGGTTTGCGGCCAATGGCATAACGACATAGACAAAGCCATCGGCTGTCGTGAACAGAGCCGGAGACTCACTATTTTGGATCTCAAGAGTGAATGTCGTTTCTGCATCCAGCACCTTAAGAAAGTCCTCCACATAACGGTGGTTCATTGAGACTGTAATTTCGTCACCGTCATAGGGAACTGGAAACTCCACTCGGGAATCACCGATTTCAGCGGTCAGCCCCTTCAATACAAGGGAACCGTTGCCAAATACAAAGTCGATGCCACGACTTTCATCGCTAGCCACAATAGCTGCCTGGCGAATTGCTGAATACATCGGTCCGACTGTGATATCAACCGTCGGAACATCAGACCGCTTAGGCAGTGCTTCTTTCCATTTTGGGAATCTACCTTCCACAAGCCGGGAGTAGATTTCCGTTGTACCGGCACGAACTAACACCTCGTTTTCATGAGGTGCTAACTGCACGTTCTCATCCAGGTCAACAACTGCCCGGTCAATCAACTGCATCGAGCGGGCCGGGATAATGATTGGAGAATCTCCGGCACTCAGTGTGCCAACAATCTCAATTGGTCCACCCATTTTGGCCAGGCGCCGACCATCTGTACCGACTGCAACAAGCGAATTGCCATCCAATTCAATCAAGACGCCACCCAGGGCATAGCGACTGCTCTCATTATCTGTTGCAAACAGAGTTCGCCGAATCAGCTCTTTCAGTAATCGGGCTGGTAGCTGAATGAAGGATTCGTCCTCAAAACCAGCGACCCCGGGGAAATCATCCGGATCCTGGTAAGCCAGGTTGAAACGACTGTGATCGCCCTCGACAACAATCCCTGTCTCACCAACTTCTATCACCAACTTCTCATCAACGCTCTCACGCAGGATATTGCCAAATTGCAGGACAGGCAGCACAACAGCTCCCTCCCCCTCAACTTGAACCCCGTCCACCTGGATTCGAATACCTACTTCCAGGTCCGTGGCCAATAACATCACTGCGTCACCAACGACCTCCAGGCGAACCGATTGCAGGATCGGTTTCGGGCTGCGGGTTGGTGCTACGGTGGCGGCAATCTGAAATGCACCAAGTAGCTTTTCTCGTTCACAAACCAACTTCATGGGATCTACTTTCGTTTCTTGAGTGGTCTCTTACTTATATAAGTCCAAGTACTAGTAGTCGTATTAAAGCGACGCGATTTCCTGTCGATAAGGTGGTGGTGTCACCGGGATGAGCTCGAAAAAACAGGCCTGAAACCCACCCACACAGACTGTGGAAACAACCTCCAATCACCGTCACCTTTCCGTCTATAGGCTGTCGACAGTATGCCAATTACTGCCAAAACCTTATGGATGCAGTTGTTGATTGACCAGTATCGACAATCTGTCGACAGGTTTTCCACAACAGATCTGGTCCCCACAGTTCATATTTTCTATCCCT
>CAUZOB010000316.1:0-3863 GCA_963581185.1 Planctomycetota bacterium
AGGGAACGAGCCCGTGCACGCCAGGCTGGTAGCCAGATCGACTTCGGCTGGGTCCGACCCGGTTATATAAGCAATGGTCCCGTCACGAGCTCGGAAACGATCGGGCCGGCGGAGAGCATGGATTCGCCTCAACCGGTCGAGTCCGACAACATGTCGACGCCGCTGGCACCGGCTGAACCGACACCGGTCTACCTGGAACCGACAGCTGCACCGCGTCAGCTGCCCGGACCGCCGCAGCTTTATACTGTTCCAACCGCGGCTCAATCGCCCCAGCCGTGATGAGGACAGTCCAGACAGCACAACCCTGAATTTACATCGGTGTGGGCTCGGGGATGCACGAGGGATGGCCAGTAGGTCATCCCTCGCTTTTTGCGCTCTGGAACAGAGTGCAATGAATCTCTCGGAGGGGGTAGCTGCCTGCTCGGCCGACTTGGTTACAATGTGCTGGCAACAGAACCCGGTCACGGGATCACGCGGCTCCAGACAACGCTGGATATCCATGTTCCTTTCGCTCGATGGCATTGACGGAGTTGGCAAATCGACACAGGTCGAATTGCTGTCTGTCTGGCTGACCGAGCAGGGCTATTCGGTCTGCTGTTGTCGTGACCCAGGGACCACACAACTAGGGGAAACCCTCCGCACGATTTTTCTCAAGGACAAAGAACTGGAAGTCAGCCCGGGCAGCGAAATGCTGATTTACATGACCGCCCGAGCCCAGCTGGTTGAGGAGATCATTCGACCTGCGCTGCAGTCAGGTAAGCTGGTTCTGTCCGATCGTTTCCTGTTGGCCAACGTTGTTTATCAGGGTCATGCGGGACAACTCGATCCTGCCGATATCTGGCAGGTTGGCAGGATTGCCACGGCAGGCCTGTTGCCCGATCTGACAATCGTGCTGGATCTTGAGGCAGAGCAGGGTTTGAGTCGACTGGATGGCGAAAAAGATCGCATCGAGTCTCGTGGAAGTGAGTTCATGGAGAAGGTGCGGCAGGGGTTCCTGGCAGAGGCTGAACAGGATCCGGACGCTATCAAGATCATCTCCGGCTTCGGGAGTATCGACGACGTTCAGCAGCAGATCCGCAGTTGTGTGGCAGAGTTTCTGCGACAGGATCACGAACAGAGTGGTGATTAGGAGTTCCAGATGACCTGGCAAGGTATCCTCGGGCACGATCAGCAGGTTGAGCGTTTCCGCCGAGCAGTGCTGGCGGGCAAGCTCCCTTCCACTTTCCTGTTCGTCGGAGCCGCCGGCATCGGCAAACACAGCTTTGCAATCGAACTTGCCAAAGCACTCCATTGCCAGACGCATGCGGACGAGCAACTGCTGGCGTGCGGCAGTTGCCCTTCCTGCCGCCAGGTAGCCGCTGGCGTCCACCCGGATATCCTGCAGGTTGGCTTGCCCGAGGGGAAGGCGACGATTCCACTCAAATTACTCGTGGGTGATATCGACCACCGCATGCGTGAAGGTTTCTGCTTTGACATGTCGCTCAAGCCGATGGCCAGCCGCTGGCGGATTGGCGTGATTGACTCAGCAGGCCGGATGGGAAGGAGAGAGGTTCAGAATTCCATTCTCAAGACGCTTGAGGAACCGCCGGCGCATGGCCTGCTGATCCTGGTGGCGGAGAATGAAGAACAGATGATCCCCACAATTCGTTCTCGCTGCCAACTGGTTCGGTTTCAGCCTCTTGCCAGTGGCGATGTACGACAGATTCTGCTGGACCAGGGGCACCTCGACGATCCAGAGCGAGCAGGACAGCTGGCAGCGTTGAGCCAGGGTAGCGTGGGGCGTGCCCTCGAAATGAACCAGCAAGACCTGCTGGATTTCCGCCTTCAGTTTCTCGGGTTGCTGGGTCGCTCCGATGCAGCACTGCTGGATAAAGTCGAACTGGTGAGCGACTACGTGGATGGTGCCGCCAAGGAAGCTTATGTGCGTCGTGAGCGGCTACAGGATGCTGTCGGAGTTGCGATTGACTTCTATCAGCAGCTGATGAGGCATAGCGCTGGGGGACAGGTTCAGGCGGACCAGCCCTTGACCCAGGCTGTCCAGCAGAAGTCGCAGCAGCAAGCCCTTGAGGCTGAAGGAATCGCCGATCAACTGGATCTCTGCCTTGAGGCGCAGCAGGATATTCGTAGGAACGTCAATATTGCCAACATCATCCCAGCCTGGCTGGCGGAACTTCACACCGCCTGAGCTGAACAACAGGCAGATGCTGGTCTAGTCGTTGCTGCCAGTCAGTGTGGCAATCAGCGTCCGGGCGTGAGCATGGTTACGGTGCTCGCAAAGGTAAATCCCCTGCCAGGTTCCCAGTGCCAGCTGGCCGTCGCGGATGGGAATCGACACGCTGGAGCCGAGCAGCGATGCCTTGACGTGGGCCGGCATATCGTCGGGGCCTTCCATCGTGTGCACGTATGGTAAGTCTTCACTGGCAATCGTGTTGATCGCCATCTCCAGGTCTCGAGGGACGTCCGAATCCGCGTTCTCGTTGATCGACAGCGACGCCGATGTGTGTTGAATGAAGAGGTGCAGCAAGCCAACGCGGAGTTGGCCAATCTGCGGGACCGCATCACGTACCCGTGAAGTAATAAGGTGAAATCCACGTGGCTGCACAGGCAGCTGGAAAGTGACCTGGTGCCAGACCATTTGTTGTGTCCTTGCGTGTCAGTTGAGTGTCAGCTGGAATAAGACAGCAAATGCACGGAATTGTCGGCCTGGGCACTTACTGTGAAAGTAACGCGAATTGTCGTCGAATGGGTGGCGATCTACCCTGATTGTGCCTGAATCAACAATTTCCGCCTTGCTGTGGTGAAAATGCTTGACTTTCCGTTTGCCAGACCCATAATAGGACGCTTCCGGTGGGGCATTCGTGAGGTGTGCCGGGTTGCCAGCATCCCCTGTTGGTCCCCAACCTGGACAGTGTTTTGAGTGGCCGGAAGACATACAGCTCGCCATCATCCAATGAACGATTCCCTTTTGCCGACGTATTTAATCTCGTTGTCATACGGTATTGGATAGAACTGGCCAACTGCAATGGACCAACAGAATTAACTGGAGTTATTTGAGGCACGGGCGATCGCAGCGTTGAACCGCTGATCCATCGGCCAGCAACACGTGTTGCCTGGCGAAAAGGAAGTCCCGGCCATATTTCACAACAAGTTTGAGGATCAGAATAATGAACAAACCACAGAATGTATTTGAGGCCATTCTCACGAATGGCCACGATGAGAACTTTGCTCCGGAGGAGTCCGACGACTTCTCGGCCACCAACGCGCCCGCCGGTTCCGATGAGAAGATCGAGATCTTGCGGCGTCGAATCGAGATGGGAGTGCCGCTCTGGCATCACCACGACCGGATCGATTACCGTGGATTGACCGGCGCCGTACGGCCTCGCGAGTAAGTACTCTCGGGCATCACAGCCAAAAGAAAACCCCGGCGGTCTCGCCGGGGTTTTTTTGTGAGTCGAGTGACCAGCCGGATTAGCCGGCGACGACCAGCGGCTGTCGCAACGTGTCGAGCTGCTGCTGTATCTCGTCCACCCCTTGTTGGGCTGTGGCAGTTGTTGCAGCAGCGTCAGTTGAAAGCTTCTGGTTGGCCGCCAGGGTTGCTTCCAGCGGTTTGACTTCTGCCGCCCGAGCTTCGACCTGTGCGACAGCAGCGGCCAGCACAGTGTTGGCGTCACTGGCCCGTTTTTCGTTGTCGACCACGACTTGCTTGGCAGCCACCACAGCTGCCAGCTTGACCGGCACGATTTTCTTCATCTCTTCCAGCTCGGCCTGTTTCTTTGCCACCAAAGCTGTCAACGATTCCGCTGCCGCTGCCAGGTCCTTGTCCTCCGGCGACTTGGTGACAGCTTCCTTGGCACTTGCCAGCG
>CAUZOB010000317.1:0-3846 GCA_963581185.1 Planctomycetota bacterium
TCCGCTACCCGCCCTGGATTTACTACCGGTATTACGGCTGGCAGCCACCGGGCGCGTCGCAGGAGATTGCCCAGGGCCGAGCGATCACAGAAGCCAATGGCACATTCAAGATCAGCTTCGTCGCCCGTCCAGACCTTTCAGTCGCCGAACAGGACGAACCCCGCTTTCACTACACCATTCACGCCGACGTGACCGACACAACCGGCGAGACTCGCTCAGGCGATCGCGCCATCACCGTGGGCTACACGGCGCTGCAGGCCAGCCTGTCGGCAGATAGCTGGCTGACAGACGAGCAGGCGGTGGAGATCGCGATCCACACCAGCACGCTCGATGGAGTTGCCCAGGCTGCCGAAGGAACGATCCGGATTCATCGACTCGAGCAACCCGAGAAGGTCCAGCGAGCTCGGTTGGCGGGGCTTTACTATCCCACGGCTCGCCGCCGAGGCGGAAAGGTCATTGCTCCACCAGCGGACAAGTCAAGTATCCATGGCTGGCCGCTGGGTGACGAGGTGGTCGAGGCTGGCTTTCAGACCGATGCCGAAGGCAGAATGACTTTCGAGCACAAGCTGGCGCGTGGTGTCTACCGTGTGATCCTGGAAACGGCCGATCGGTTTGGCAAGAAAGTCAGTGCGGAGACTACCATCCAGGTGCTGGATCCCGATGCCGAACAATTTCAGGACCGGGTGGCCAACCATGTTGCCTCTCCCAGCTGGACTGTGGAACCAGGTGACGAATTCCAGCTGCTGTGGGGCAGCGGTTATGAAGAGTGCCGGGCCTTCGTCGAAATCGAACACCGCGGTCGGATCCTGCAGAGTTTCTGGACCGATGGGAAGAAGACGCAGCTGAATCTGCGCCGCCAGGTGACCGAGGCGATGCGAGGTGGTTTTACCGTGCGTGTCAGCATGGTACGTGAGAACCGGGCCTACCTGACATCCCATCATGTCAACGTGCCCTGGTCGAACAAGAACCTGGAAGTGAAGTGGGAGCGATTCGTCTCCAAACTCAAGCCAGGCCAGAAGGAGACCTGGACCGCGGTGATTAGCGGTCCGGATGCCAAGACGGCCGTCGCCGAGCTGGTGGCGGGCCTCTACGACGCCTCGCTGGATGAATTCCTGCCGCATGCCTGGCGGTCAGCTTTCGGCGTCTTCCGTACCGACTACTCGATGCTCGATCTTCGCTTTACCAACTTTGCCAAGGGCATGCAGCGCCTGGTCGGCAACTGGCCAGGCTCCAGTCGGCCGGTCAGAATCCAGTACCGTCGTTTCCCCCAGCAGCTGATCGGCAACTTTGTCGGCTACAAGTTTGGTAACACCAAGGGCCGCATGATGCGCAGCCCGGCGCAGTCTGCCGGCGCAGCCCCGCCTGGTCAACCAAGTCCGGCGGCCAATGGAAATCGAGCCATGGCGGAAGGGCAGGAGGCGTCTTTTGCCCAGGACAAGTCAGCGGCCAAGCGCAAGGATTCTTCAGCCGGTGGCCCAAATCTCAACAACGTTGCCGCTCGCAAAAATCTGGACGAGACCGCCTTCTTCTTCCCGCACCTCGTCTCTGCAGAGGATGGCACGGTGCGGATGGAGTTCACCATGCCCGAGGCCCTGACTCGCTGGAAGTTCATGGGATTTGCCCACGACAGTCAATTGCGGGCAGGCTTCCTGCAGGATTCCGTGGTCACGGCCAAGGAATTGATGATCGAACCGAATCCGCCACGCTTTCTGCGAGAAGGAGACCAGCTGGAGTTTACCGTCAAGGTGACCAACCAGTCAGCGACCCGGCAGGACGGGACTGTTCGCTTGACGCTGGCTGACGCCCGTACACTCGAAGCTGTTGATGATCTGCTGGGGAACCTGCAGACGGACCTCGAGTTCGATGTGCCGGCTGGCGAATCGAAGAGCTTCTCCTGGCGTTTGGAAGTCCCCGATGACATCGGCTTTCTGGTCTACAAGACGGTAGGTTCCAGTGGCCGACTTTCTGACGGCGAAGAAGGGTATCTGCCGGTTCTCTCCAGGCGCATCCTGGTGACCGAATCGCTGCCGTTGCCAATTCGCGGCCCAGAGACGAAGTCGTTTGACTTTGAGCGACTGCGCAAATCGGCCGGCTCAAGGTCGCTTCGACACAAGTCGCTCACCGTGCAGATGGTGTCCAATCCATCGTGGTATGCCGTTATGGCACTACCGTACTTGATGGAATTTCCCCATGAGTGCTCGGAACAGACATTCAATCGGCTGTATGCGAACGCGCTGGCTCGGCACATCGCCAACTCCGACATGCGGATTCGGCGCACATTTGATCTCTGGAAGAACACGCCGGCACTCGATAGTCCGCTGGAGCAGAACGAGGATCTCAAGGCGGTTGCGCTGGAAGAGACTCCCTGGCTGAAACAGGCGCAGAGTGAAAGCCAGGCTCGTCGGAATGTCGGAATCCTGTTCGATGAGAATCGATTGAATCAGGAAACCGCCCGGCTACTGAGGCGTTTGGCCGATATGCAGCTGGGTAATGGTGCCTGGCCCTGGTTTCCCGGCGGACCGGCCAATGACTATATCACGCTCTATATCACCACGGGCTTTGGCCGCATGCGCCACCTCGGTGTGGAGATCGATGTGACCAGCGCCGTGCGGTCCCTGCAAAGACTGGATGGATGGATCGACCGGATCTATCGCGATATCCTGGCACATGGCAAGAAGGAAAATAATCACCTCAGTGCGATGATCGCGCTCTACCTCTACGGCCGCAGTTTCTTCCTTGAGGACATGGCCATCCAGCCGAAGAATCGTGAAGCGGTCGACTATTTCCTCGGCCAGGCGCGTACCCACTGGCTGAAGCTGGCAAATCGCCAGTCGCAGGCTCACCTGGCAGTCGCGCTCAAACGATTTGGCGACGCTGAGACGGCCAGCGGGATCATGCGCTCGATTAAGGAACGCTCGGTCAGCGATGAAGAGCTGGGTATGTTCTGGCGCGACCTGGAGAAGTCCTGGTGGTGGTACCGGGCGCCGATCGAAACCCAGGCGATGATGATCGAGGCCTTCGACGAAGTGATGAATGATGCCCAGGCAGTAGAAGACTGCAAGGTCTGGCTGCTCAAGCAGAAGCAGACCCAGGACTGGAAGACCAGCAAGGCGACCGCGGATGCCGTCTATGGGCTGCTGCTGCGAGGCGACAACCTGCTGGCTTCCGAGGCCCTTGTAGAAGTCTCGCTGGGTGGCAATGTGATCGAACCGGAAAATGTCGAGGCTGGAACAGGTTTCTATGAGAAGCGGTTTTCTGGCGAGGCTATCAATCCAAAGATGGGTCGCATCGAGGTCAAGAAAGTCGATGCGGGCGTCGCCTGGGGAAGCGTGCACTGGCAGTACCTTGAAGACATGGCCAATGTGACAGCCTACGACGGAACGCCATTGAAGCTGACCAAATCACTCTACACGCGGGTCTTCACGCCCAAGGGCAAGGTGCTCAAGCCGGTCGATGGACCATTGGAAGTGGGAGATGAGCTGATTGTCCGGATCGTCTTGCGAGTGGATCGGGATATGGAATACGTGCACTTGAAGGACTACCGCGGCAGTGGTACGGAGCCTACGAATGTGCTGAGCAAGTATCGATATCAGGACGGCCTGGCCTATTACGAGTCGACACGAGACACGGCCAGTCATTTCTATATCGACTATCTCCCCAAGGGGACGTACGTGTTCGAATATGCCAGTTTTGTGGTCCACCGTGGCTCATACCAGACAGGACTTGCCCAGATCCAGTGCATGTACGCTCCGGAGTTCAATAGCCATTCGGAAAGCCTGCCAATCGAGGTGAAATAGGCGCAGCATTCTGCCTCTGCCGTCTTATCGGCGAGTTGTTTGCAATGGC
>CAUZOB010000318.1:0-3840 GCA_963581185.1 Planctomycetota bacterium
CCAGTAGGTATTGCCCTGGTAGCGCACATCGCGGACCTCAAGCAAGTACTCACCGTCCTCCTTGAAAACATGTGTCAGGTAGGGGTCGGCGGCATAGTAATTGTCGGCGGCGGCAATCGTGGAGCCCACTGCCGTACGGATTGTGATCAGCGGATCCGCATGTTGCTGGAGATCATGGATCCGGTCCTGCAGCCGCATGCAGCGGACGTGAAAGCTGAGTCCCTGGCCCTGGCGAGCGGTGAACTTGAAATAGTCAACATCCTCCGCCTTTTCGATAGCACCACAGATCGTGATCGGCGTGGGAATCTCCAGTGCCTGCGCCTGGGTGTCATTGTCGGCCGACTCGCGGACCACAGCATCTCGCACGATGACCAACTGGCCGATCGTGCTGGCACCGGCGGGCGTGGCAATACGAAAGTCTCTTACCCCTGGCTGGGCCCAGGGTTGTACGGTGAACAGAACCTTGATATCCGTCAGGCTGGGCTTTTTTTCCTTCTCCTCATCCGTCATTTCCGGTTGCACAATCTCGCCCGTCACTCCCTCGCCACTCACCAGCACGCGGTGTGCTCCCAGCATGCTGTAGCGGGATCGAATCTTGTGCTCGCTCGTCGTTCCCGCTGTTGCTGCGACCGGTTCCAGGCTCATCAGCATCGGGTAGGAGGTCTGGGCCAGCAGTGGCGAGCTTGCTAACAGCAGGACCACGCTCAAGAAGATCGTAATTCGCATCGAACAGTCTCTCTGCCAGGGGCCATGCCAGCGATTCGCGCTAGCGAACATAAAGGAAGTGCTTGGAGTTAATCAGTGCCCACATCAAGTCCTCGTAACCTTCCTTGGGTGACGGTGACTCTGCCACAATCTGCTGGCAGACCTCGGTCTCTTCCGCCGAGGGCAAGCGACAGACGGTTGCCAGGTAGATCTCCTGGATCATCTCCAGCGGCGGCTTTTCTGCCTTCATCAACTCAGCAATCCGGCCAGCGGGGTCAGCAATCTTGGCTGAGACGATATCGCCATTCAGCGTATGTAATGCCTGGGCAAGGTTCTCGTCAGGCGTTCGTTCGCATTCACAAACGCTGGCCCGACGTGGCTTGCCGAAGGTATTGAGAAAGTAGTTCGGGTACTCAGCATCGGGCAACTCAATCGCCCTCGTTCCCAGCGGGAGGTTCTTGAACTTGGTGGGCCGTCCCGTGCTGGTATCGATGGCATCCAGCAGCGGCTCGGCCGCCAGTCGCTTGACGCGATAGTAGGGGTAAAAGCGACCCGCTCTGACATTCTGCTGCGTTGGAAAGGAATCCAGCTGATACAGTCGCGAGATCATGATTACCCGCAAGAGTTGTTTCAGATCGAAACCCGAATCAACAAAATGCGTCGCCAGTGCATCCAGCAGCTGGGGATTGCTGGCCGGGTTGGTTGATCGCATATCGTCAACCGGTTCCACCAGCCCGTGCCCCAGCAGGTAGCTGACATACCGATTCGCCACGGATTTGGCAAACCACTCGTTCTCGGCGGAGGTCAGCCAGCTGGCAAGCGGAATGCGCCGATCCAACTCGTTTTCAATAGGCTCCCCGCCCAGCGGCGTGGGGGGGACACGCTTGCCGGTCCGTGGGTGATTCACGTCGCCGGAGGACTTGACCACGACCACCTGCTCGCGGCCAAACAAGCCGAACTCCTCACTTCCCTTGGTACCGACGCGAGAGAAGAAAGCGGCGATACCGTAGTAATCCGCCTGGCTGTACTTTTCAAACGGGTGATGGTGGCACTTGGCACATTCCAGCCGGATACCCATAAACAGCTGGGCGGTCGATTCAGTCAGCTCTTGGGCATTCGAGTTGGCGCGGAAATAATTCGCCGGGCCATTCATATAGATCGAGCCCTTGGCCGTCACCAGCTCCCTGACAAACTGGTCGAAAGGCTTGCTGACCCGGAATGATTCGCGGATCCAGTTGTGCATCGCCCACATACCCTGCTCGCCAAGGTCGTTACTATTGTTGCGAATTAAATCAGACCACTTCAGGGTCCAGAAGGCGGCGTAGCGATCGTTGTAGATATCCTGGGAACTCTCACCGGTCAGTCCAAGTAGCCGATCGACGAGCGCGCTACGCTTATCGGCATCGGTCGAATCCAGAAAAGCTCGCACTTCCTCCGGCGACGGCAGGCCGCCGATCGCATCCAGGAACGCACGGCGGATGAAGGTCGCGTCATCACAAAGCAGCGACGGTTCAATCCCCAGGTCGCGAAACTTCTGCTCCGCCAGTTCGTCAACAAAGTTGTTATTCTGCCAGCCGGTCAGCTCGACGCTTTCGCCGTACGGAATCGACACGGTCAGGATGGCCGCCTGTTCCTCAAAGCGGACCATCACCGGGCCCTGTCCAGCCGCGCTGGCAGTGACCAGTCCCTGGTCATCCACCGAGAGCATGCTTTCATCCATCGAGTCATATCGCGCCAGCGCTGTCACATCTCGTGACTCGCCATTGTCATACTCCGCTTCAACACGCAGCTGCTGGGTCATCCCTGGTTGTGCAACCCGTGCGCTGGGGGTCAAGCGAATGGCGACCACCTTGGCAGCGTCGCTCTTCGGTGCTGCAGCTCCGGAACCGAGCCAGGCCAGCAGCAACTGGTAGTCGACAGAGCCCTTCTGTAAACGTTTGCCGCCGCCGTGCCCCACCGCGAGCGTTGGCTTGAGCAACAGCAGGCTGTTAGCCGGGTCAATGAAATTGACGCGCCGCTGCAGCTGGTCCATCACGATGTTACGGCGATCCTTGCCCGGATCGAAGCCAAACACCGAGAGAATGAATCCTCCCTTGCCGTGCTGGCTCGCGTGACAGGCTCCGGCGTTACAGCCATGCTTGCTGATCACCGGCCGGACATGTTCCATGAAGCCGATCTGTGGTTCTGCAACCACTTCATCGACCGTCACAGCCACCTCGGCCTGCCAGTCGCCCAGCGTGATAATGATGTTGGCCTGACCATTGCCGTTCGCCAGCAGTTGGCCGCGGGCATTAACAGTCACGATAGCCGCATCACTGGAAGAGTAGTGTGCCTGGTGTGTGGCGTCGGTAGAGGTATCATCGACCTCTCCGTCCTGGGCTTCAGCCTGGACAAGCAGCTGAGCTCGATCAAAGTTACCCTTGAGGGCAACGTTGGCTGGCGTAACCTGGTACGTGGTTGCGGCCTGGATAGTGGTCGTAGCCAGCAGACCAAGTCCGATAATCATGGAAACCAGCTGAATGCGCATTGTGTGAGGCACTCTCATGGATGGCACTAAGTAGCGTGGAGCCTCTAACGGTTCAGCATGGTCGTGGACCGCCGGGGGGGTGTTTGGCAGCACGGTAGGAAGGTCCCTTCCAGTATGATCCATCCTCCGCTTCGACGCCATATAGAACGGCAGGTTGGTCCACGAGCCGCCGCGACCCCCCCAGGATGGGGCCCAACGTCGAGTACAGGCATCGCACAAAAATCGGAATCCATGTTGCATAACGGTCGATTTGCCGACATCCTATTAATAGAGTCACACCACGCATCCAACTCCTGAATGAGCAGACCACATGTTAAGCATCCCTGGCCCATCTCACCGGCATTGTGATGGTATTTCCCGCCGTAGCGCCCTGCAGGTGGGTGCCCTCTCCGCACTCGGAATCTCTCTGCCAATGTCCTTTGCCAGCCAGGCTCGGGCAGGGTCAGACAAGACCCCGCTGAACTGTATCCTGATCTGGACACGTGGCGGCACCAGTCATCACGATACCTTCGACCCCAAGCCAGATGCTCCAGTCAGCGTGCGTGGCGAGTTTGGTGTCATCGACACCGCCCTGCCGGGCATCAAGTTCACCGAGATCGTGCCGACGA
>CAUZOB010000319.1:0-3824 GCA_963581185.1 Planctomycetota bacterium
AGGGGAGAAGCTCACCGCAGTTGCGAACACTCGCGCTGAAAAATGCAGATGTTGTGGCAAACAGAACGAAGAAGCAGGCGTTTCGTCCGCGAAACTCGTCAATTCGCGGACACCAAATCAAAACGTTAAGTAGTTTATCGGATGTGCCGCGCATGGCGTACGACTGGCGCATGGGGGGTGATCGGCACGTCCGATAAACGTGCGTTGAACTAAACCGCGGCCTATGGGGATTGAATGCGGAAGTTGAGTTCGCGTCAGCTGTCCGAATGGATGGGCGCGATCAAGACGAATTCGGGGCTGTAAGGAATGTGATGATGGTGCGTGGTGGGGATGAGAACGGCGTAAGGGTTGAGCGCGCCCGTTGATCTGAAATGGTCCAGTGGGGCCAGGTCGGCGCGCAGCGGGTGCGTGACGTCTTGCGTTCGTGAGACTTTCGTGGGTGGATGCGTCATGACGAGTTTCATGAGGTGTCGAAACAGTTGACATTGACCGTGCGGCGGATCAGGAAGTGAGGGCGTCGTGGCGTAAGGGGCCGTGTCGGCAGTACCACATCGATGATTGCCAGGTTTTGGCCTCCACAAGCCGAGCAGGTCTTTGGTGATGGTGGTGGGGCAGGTTTTTCGACAGGCGTTTGCGACTCCTGGATCATGGACGTCGGCACCGACGTCACGCCCAGGAGATCTCGGCACTTCTCAAGTCGTTCGTTCCGGTAACGGTTGGCCAGGAAGCCGTAGTAGCGGATGCGGACAAAACCACTCGAGAGCGTGTGCATCAGAAAGCGGCGGATGAACTCGCTGCTGGCGAGGGACAAGACCTTGCTTTGCTGGTCATGGGAATAATCCTTGTAGCGAAAGCGCACTCGGCCATCGCAGAGATCGACCAGTCGCCGGTTCGAGATGGCGACGCGATGCGTGTAGCGCGCCAGATACTTCAGCACACAAGCGGGTGAAGAGAACGGACGTTTGGCGTAGACGACCCAGTCGTGACGCACGGCCTTGTTCAGCAGTTGCTCGAACGCGGCTTCGTTGCCGAGCGACTTCAGCCGGCCGTGGAATTCGAGTTTGCCACTTCGAAACGCTCGTTTCAAAGCGGCGATGAACTTTCCCCGGAAGACACGGCTGAGCACCTTGCCGGGAGCGAAGAACGGCTGGCGACGTTTGCCCTGCTTGCCGTGAATCCAGCGTGAACCGTCTGCGGACAGGCCGCCACCGGTCACAATCGCATGCACGTGCGGATGATGCATCAGGTTCTGGCCCCAGGTGTGCAGCACCAGCAGGCAGCCGATCTTCGCTCCCAGGTGCTGCGAATCGGCGGCGATTTCCAACAGCGTCTGCGCCGCCGCACGAAACAAGAGGCCGTAGACCACACGTTTGTTCTGCAATGCCAGCGGTCCCAGTTCGTGCGGCAGCGTAAAGACCACGTGGAAGTACGGGACGGGAAGCAATTCGCTTTCCCGTTTCTCCAGCCAGACAGCACGCGCCATCGCCTGACACTTGGGACAGTGCCGGTTGCGGCAGGAGTTATACTGAATCCGTTGGTGACCGCAGTCGCCGCATTTTTGGACGTGTCCGCCCAACTCTGCTGTCCGGCAACGGATCACGGCACGCAGCACCTGACGTTGCTCGCGGGAGAGCGTGGGTCCGTACTCAGCGCGGAAGCGGGCTTCTCCATCGCGGAACACATCGGCGACTTCCAGAGAAGCACTCATCATGCCGCCTCGTCATCCGCTGCAGGATCCTGGAGCAGTTCCATCGGGCTGGGAGCTTCGCGCAGTTCCTCGATCGAGATGTGCGTGTAGAGACAGGTTGTCTGGATGTTTGCGTGCCCGAGCAACTGCTGAATCACACGCAGGTTGGTGCCCGCTTCCAAAAAGATGTGTGGCGAAGCTGTGCCTGAGCGTGTGCATGCTGACGCATTTGGTGATGCCCGCCTTGCGACACAACCTCTTAAGGATCAGTCCCGGCGTCGTAGCGTTTGTGGAGGCAGGCCCCTGGAAACAGCAACGATTCCAGACGACAGGCTCGCCAGTATTCCCGCAACAGCTTGAGCAGCCCCTTGGACAGTCGGCCGTAACGATCCTTCTTGCCCTTGGCCTGGCGAATGCGGATTACCATTCGCTGGCTGTCGATGTCTTCGATACGTAGGTTGAGGACTTCCGAGAGTCTGAGACCCGCATCATAAGCCATCATGAACAGGGCTTTGTGTTTGATATTCTGGACCACAGCAAACAGCTGCTGTACTTCTTGGCGGCTGAGCACCACCGGCAGTCGCCGTTCGCGTTTGGAACGCGGCACCCCTGCTAGTTCATCCGTGCGTCCCAGCGTGTCGACATACAGATGCCTGAGGGCATTGCGCAAGATGACGCAGTAACTGCGTGAGAGGCCGCGGTCCAGTTGGTGAACCATAAACGCCCGCACGTCCTCTGCTGTCGACTCGTTTGGCGAATGGCCCAGAAACAGTGCGAACTTCTCGACGGCGTAGACGTAAACCTTGATGGTGCCGTCTGAGAAGTTCTTCAGCCGCAGATCATCGATAAAGCGTCGTCGCAATGGAGTCATGAGGCCACCTTTTCAGACGCAGTATTGCGTCAGAGAACCATGGCTCACAAAACCAGGAGGCGCAAATCGGTTTCTTCGCTTCAATCGATGCAGCCGGACCCCGCCGGAGAGTCACGCTCGCAACTCACCAAACGCGGACCTACTCCAACCCGCTCCCCCACACCCACCGCGTAGCGGTTTAGTTCAACGACCGTTTTTCGACACACCTGAATCGCATTTCAACATGCCGGCTTTGCCGACGAATATGGAGACGTTGCGTTCCTAGAGTCGTTGACGTGGTATTTTGGCCATCTGAAGTCGGTTGAGACGACCAAGCCAAGGAGAATTCATGGAACGAGAGGCGACATCAGGGTATCATCAGCCAACTGACCGCCGGTGAGGTCGGTTCGATTCCATCAGGGGAATGTCGGTTTGTAGGACCTCTGCCCCCCGATTCTCAACTCGAAGGAATTCCGCGATGTCGGCGAAAGCGAAAGTCCTTGCGACATATCCGATGGCCCGAGCAAAGCGTTATCCGGAGACGAGGGAACTAGGACGATTGCAAGCCACATACCAACCCGACAGCTGGACGATCACAGAAGGATCTGCGTCAGGCAATGCAATCGCCGAAGGCAGGACAGAGGACAACGCGTGGGAAGCTGCCGCAGCGAAATTGCACCGCGATACCGCAAGCGAAGAATAGCCAATTGGGCCTGCTTACGCGTTCTTCCCATCAGCGCCTTTGTCTCACTGACAAAGTTCGTTCGATTGAAAACCCAACAAATCTATCGCGTTGGGAATCGGATGGCCTTAGAAATCTCCTGAACTTCGTTTTTGCTGATGGCGGGCGGGACATCCCGGCGTGACCGGCGACACGACGCCACGCCGGGTCCAGTGCGGCGAAGTCTTCGGCCTGCCAGTAGTCGATCGCTTCACCGAACCGGACGGCTCGACCATCTGAATCGATGAGCAGGGCAACCACGTCCGCTCGGCGCCGACAAAGTGAACTCTTCGAGCTTCACCAAGTTAAATCCACAATAAAAAACGCCCAACTTCCAGAAGAAGCTTGGCGTTTTGTCGTTAGCGAATTCTTGTTCCTATCACACCAGTTCCTTAATCGGCTCTCCGTTTTCCAGCAGATAGACGGGGCGTCCTGCAAAGTCGATGACCTGCTGCTTCTGCGGGATGCCGTACAACTGGAAGATGGTTGCCAAGAGGTCGTGCGGTCGAATTGGGGTCGTTGCGGGAACCTCGGCCTTGGGCGATGAACGGCCTACCACTTGGCCC
>CAUZOB010000320.1:0-3776 GCA_963581185.1 Planctomycetota bacterium
GAAAAAAACCGTGCAGGTCAGCAGCGTGGCCGACTGGCCCTAGGGAGCTTGTGACTTGACGGCGTCGACAATCTGTTTCGCGTTGGTTGCCAGTGGACTCTCGGGGAAATCGCCAATCAGCTGTTCGAAGCGGCGAACGGCATCCGGAACACGCTGCATGCGGAACAGGCAACGGCCATAGTTAAACAGGATCACGTCCAGGAACTTGGCGTCAGGATGGTTTTCCAGGACCGTCTCAAAAGTGTCGATGGCCCGGGCATAGTCCTTCTGCTCATAATAATGATCGGCCATCTTGGCGACCGCATCGCCCACACGGCCACTCTCGGGGAAGTGGTCAAAGACCTTCTTGTATTCCTGGAAGGCACGGTCACGGATCTGGATCGAGCCATTTCCCTCGGCAGCATCTGCCATTGCGTCGTAACACTCGGCGACACCAAACTGGGCCTCGCCACGCAGCTGGCTGGTTTTCATGTTGACCAGTCGGCTGTAGATACTGATAGCCCGATTCAAGTCGCCCTGTTCTCGAGCGACATCGGCCAGTTGCAAGAGTGCGTCGTCGACAAAGCCACTGGAAGGAAACTCGTTCTGCAAACGCTGGCACATGGCGGCCGCCAGGTTCAGGCGATCCATCTCAAAGTAGATATGCCAGAGCTGAACATAAGTCTCTTCCAGTAGTCGTCCTCGCAATCGCTGGACGTCCGACATGACAGCTTCGCAGACACGCAAGGCGGACGCGTACTTCTGCTGGGCTTTGGCCTTGAGGCCGAATTCCTTGTAGCGATTGCCAATCTGGGTCAGCGCATCGGCCGTCTTCAACTGGGTCTGGATCCTCAGCTCCTGATCGGTGATACGGGCTCGCGTGACCCGCACGCCACCAATATTGCCTTCCAGGCAGCGTGCCAGCGCTCGTAGCTCATTGATCCCCTCGGCCATGTGAAACTCGTCCAGGTAGATGACTCGAACCTGGTCCCCCGGCAAGGCCTGGAGGACGTTGTCCTCGGCGTTAATTTCAGCGTCGTTGGTAACAACCACGACTGTCTGAAAGATGCCAGAGTGGATTGAGTCATCCTGCGGCTGTTCCTCTGGGGTTTCCGTCTTGGCGGGATCCGCAGCTGGGTCGGCTGCTGCTGGCTCGTCGGTCGCCGCCGGCAGTTCCTCCTTCTCGGCCGGCAGGGCCGCCGCCTCAATCACGCGTCGGATTTCAGAGAGCTTGATCTTGACGGAATCGACCAGCTTGTATCGCTCGACTTCTTTCTCTTCGTCCAGCAGCGGATCATCGAGCGGGGCGTTGTCGTCTTCCACCGCTGGCGCAGGATCTTCCGGCTGGTCGGCCGCATTGGCGGCTGCGTTGGTAGCTTCCGCTTCCAGCTCCTCGTCGGTCTTGAGTCGGTGAATCTCGACCACCGCCTCGATCTGATCGGCGGCGGCGGAGGTGTCGCGATCAGGGTCTGAAATCTGCACATTCACAGTCTTGCCCAGAACAACGCCCTGGATTGACTCACGGAAAGCGCCATCGGTGATCGTCACATGCCCGTCACCGACAACTGTCACCTCGTGCAGTAGCTGGCGGTCGACTTCCTGATCGGCAGTCTGCTGATCGACGTACTCCACCGTTACCGTGTCGCCACCCTTGACCTCCAGTGAGCCATTGCCGACAGCCGGTGTGCCCAGTCGGCTGGCGATCGAACCGAGTACCAGGCGGACGTTGCGGCCCACCGGGAAGCACTCCACCAGTTCCTCATCACCACCTGATGTGCGGCAGACGACCGTCAGTGACTCGTCCGGGTCCAGTACGGCCAGATCGGCGTCTTCGATTTTGACAAAGAACCGCTTGCCAGCCTCCAGCTTGGCCGACTGATCGTCCTCGCTGGAGAGTGTCGTGCCAACTTTTTCCAGTGCTGCGATGGCACGGCTGTAGTGACCCAGCTGAAAGTGGCCGAGGCCGATGTAGTAATAAGCCTGGTTGACCTGTCCGCTGACCGGGAAATCCTCGATCACGTCACGCATGATCTGAAAGCATTTGCCGTAGTTGCGCGAGTGGTAGAAGCAGATGCCGGTCTTGAGAGTTGCCTCGGCGCGAATCTCTTCATCCCGGTTGGACTCGTCGGCGACCGCTTCAAAGTGTGTGCGAGCTCGGTCGTAGGAGCGGTCACGATCAAGGAAGTAATCTCCCAGCATCATATGGGCAGTGAAACGCACTCGGCTGCGAGGATATCGTTCGATCACCGACCGCCAGATTTCCAGCGCCTTGGTGACTTCTTCGGCGTCGTAACGGGCCTCGCCGGCCTCAATCAGCTTGCGAGCAGCGCGATCTTCGACGATCGAGCCGCGCAGTGGCGAGTTTGCTGAATCGGCGCCTGGCTCGGTCGCCGGCTGGGCCGCCGCGGTCTGCCAGGCAGAGAGTGCCAGCAGGCATGTGAAGCTGAAAACCAGTGATCGCTGGAGGATAGAAAATCCGTGCATGGAATAACTCCGGATGGTTAGACTCATCCGTAAACAACGTGCGATATCACGTCGTTTACCCGGGTTGGTGCGAAATCTATCGCGTCTACGCGGGCATCCATGCCTCGCAGCGTGCCATGACAGCTGAGGAAGCTGCCGTGGCGCGCCGTCGGATCCTTCATTCGTCGTCGATCGGACTGCGGCTAGCCAGTAAACAACTCGTTTACCGGTGTGCCGTTGTCGACCAGTTTCATCGGTCGCTGCAGGGGCGTCATGACTTCCTTGTTATGGTCAATCCCCATCGCATGACATATCGACGCATGGATATCAGCAACTTCCACCGGACGCTCGTCCGGGTACATTGCGTCCTCGTCTGATGTGCCGACGACGTTGCCACCGCGGATACCACCCCCGGCCATGAAGCAACTGAAGCAGGAAGCCCAGTGATCACGGCCCGCATTGTCATTGATTCGCGGCGTTCTTCCGAACTCGCTCATCATGATGACCATTGTTTTTTCCAGCATGCCATTGGCAGCCAGATCTTCAATCAGGGAACCCAGTGCGGGGTCCATCACCTGGCCATGGTTTTCCATAGCCGGGAAGTTGTTGCTGTGGGTATCGAATCCGCCGCGGTTAACCTGGACGAATCGAACGCCCTTCTCGACCAGTCGGCCAGCCAGCAGGGCGCCACGACCAAAGGCAGTATTGCCGTATCGATCGAGTGTCTCCTGGGGCACCTTGGCCAGCTCGAATGCTTCCAGAGCCGGGCTCCGCATCAGCCGCACGGCGTCCTCGATCGACTCCTGGCTGGACGCCAGTCGGGGATCGGGATTGCCTGCGCCGAATCGCTGGTTGAACTTGGCCAGCGTCTCCAGTCGCTTGTTGCCTCGCAGCTCGGCGATCCCCTCGGGGAATGCCAGGTAGGGATCCTTGTCGCCGGGATTCGAGACATAGTAAGCCTCGCATCGCTGCCCCAGGTAACTGGCACGGGGAGCCTGGCCGCTGATCGAAATATAGGCAGGCAGGTCGCTGTTGTTTTCCTTCTCGTGGACCACGACCGAGCCAAAACCGGGATGCCGCAGGTTGGCACCAGGCAGGTAGCTGGTCTGAAGATTATAGGTCGCACGGCCATGATCGCCCTGGGTGCCCGCGATCGAGCGAATCAGTGCGGCATGATGCATCTGGGATGCCACCTTGGGGAAAATCTCCGAGATCTGGATTCCGGCAACCGACGTCTGGATTGGCGAGAAGTCGCCTTGTACCGGTCGGCCTGGCTTGGGATCCCAGGTGTCAACGTGCGTCATCCCACCGCCATTCCAGAAGAGGATCACATG
>CAUZOB010000321.1:0-3775 GCA_963581185.1 Planctomycetota bacterium
CGGCCCATCGCGGTACTGATGTTTTACGCCGTGCTGCTGCATCAACTCATGCAGCGCGATGTGGTGCTGGCGAAAACTTCCAGCGTAGCCAGTTAGTATGAGCCGTGGCTGGCGCTTGAATGACTGGTCTGCTTCTTCGACCAGCCGGCTCACCTGGTACTGCCGAAAGTTCTCGTCACCGGCAAAGATCGGGCCGCTGCCGTAGTTGCCTGGCTTGGCCATCATCATGGGAGCATCCCAGGCGGCCGCCAGGCCGAACATCTGCGGATGTCGCAGCGTCAGGGTAAAGGCACCCCAGCCAGATTTACTGAAGCCAACCAGGTGCCGGTGCCTGGCCTGGCGACGTACTGGATAAAGTTGCTCCACGAAGGGGATCACATGCTTGAGCAGGTACGACTCCTGCTGGATGTTCCTCTCGCTCGGATGGTCGGCATACCAGGGCAGGTGCGAAAAGCTGGGCGCGATATAGACCAGACGATGTCGATTGTGGAGGTCGTGCTTGAGGACTTCCTCGACAGCGTCTCCATAAATGGTCTGCAAGCCTGCCTCCACCGGCAGCAGGTAGATCGCCGCCAGTCGCTCGTTCGGCCGCATTTTATCGGGCATGAGTACCCGCAGATGAGTTATGCCGGACTGGTAACTGGATTGCACGGCATGAACGCGGACATGCTGGTCGGTCTTGTGCGTGGTCAGGAGCTGAAGGCCTGGGTCGTCAGCCTGGCAGATCAACAGCGGGAAGAGCAACAGCAGGCAGACTGCGCAGGCCGCCTGCCGGAGCTGGTGAGCTAGTGAGTTCATTCATCGTCCTCAGTTCTTTGTGCGATGAAGCAGTTCATCCAGCGAGAACTTTTCAAAAACCACGTGGGCTTGGCTGCCCTCGTAGACCAGGCCGATGTGTTGATCGTCGATACGGGTCAGGCTGGGATAACCGGCACCACCACCCACATCGAGCAGCAGGTGGTATTCCTCCGGCCAGCTCATGCCCTCATCAAAACTTATTTTCAGCGTGTGATGATCCCGTCGCTCCTGGGAATGAGGATTCACAAAGATCAGCAGATGCTGTGCTTTACCATTTTCCACGTAGTCAAAGCGGAGCAGGCTGCCGTTGCAGTTCGGTTCGATCAGTGCCTTCTGGTGCGTCGCGTGATGCGTCCAGGTTTCTCCCAGGTCTGCGGTGGTGACCACACTGCGCAGCCGAGCCAGGCTGCGTTCGGTACGCATGTTGAGCATCAGTGACCCGTCATCCAGCTGGACTGCCTGACATTCGCTGCTGCCAACAAAGGCGGGATTGCTCACTGTCCAGCTGCGACCATGGTCCTTGCTGTACATGATATTTGAGAAGGCTGTGCCAGCCTTGTCGCGACCCTGGCTGGGCATCACCAGTGTGCCGTCTTTCAAGACGATGCCTCCCTGCGGTGAGGGAGCAAACAGTACCCACTCCTCCCGCTTCAGTTCGCGTGTCATGTTACGGGGCCGGGACCAGCGGCGACCGTCACTACGGGATTCGACCATCAGGAACTGGGCCGCTTTACCGATCTCAAAGCCGGCCTCGGAACCCTCGCCGTCCCACTGGTGCATGCCTGGCTTGCCCCACATCCAGACAGCGGCACAGAAGATCTTGCCCGTTTTGGGATCCACCAGGATACCTGGGTCGCTGCATCCGTTCTGTTCTTCGGGTAGCCCACCATAGGTGCCCATGTCCATGATCACCTGCATCGGTTCCCAGGTCTGGCCGCCATCGGTGCTGCGGCTCAAACCGATATCAATATCCTCCTGCAGATCACGACCCTGGTTGCGGCGGATGTCGTAGACGGCCAGCAAAGTACCCTTGGCAGTCGTGGTCAGTGCGGGGATGCGGTAGGTATGGACGTTGTCGTCCATGTGGCGCCGCAGCGCATAACCGATCCGTTTCCGCACGTCAGGCGTATCGTCCTCGATCTTGGTATCCCCGCTAGAGGTAATCATCTGAATGCAACTTGCATCCACCTTGTGGAGCAAGTTAGCCGTCGGCTTGAGCTGGCACGTCAGCCAGATGGTGGTGATGCCCTGGGGTAGGTCCAGGTCGTTGAATGTGTAGCTGAGCTGGTTGCTCAATGTGGCATCTTCTGCAGTCCAGCTGTGGTCCTCAAATTCAATTTTGTCGCCCTGGAACGACATCGTCACTGAGGCCAGGTCAGCAAGGTCGTCGCCTCCAGAAAGGTCGAAACGGAGACTCTTGAGCTGAAGCACGGCGTTGGGGATGTTGATTTCGACAGTCAACAGGCGGTTGTCGGTGTTCCGAATCAACACCGGGTGGACTCGCTGATGCGTATGGACTGCGATGCCGTCCTGCGCAGCCAGGCTGGCAGATTGCCAGCAGTTTAAGGCCAACAGGCAGCAGACAGCGGTAAGGACCCGCAGCATTGTTTTTTCGGTCATCGTTCCATTCCGTTCCCAGAGGTCATCGAGCTGGTTATTGTCTGACTGCACACACGATCGCACGTTTGCAGGGCGAGTTCAATCTTGCTATCTGGGCTTTTTCTGCATCGTCATTTGAGCATGGCTGATCGACATCGCCAGTCATGAAGGAAGTTTGTCTTACTGGACTCAGCAGGCCGGAGCGGATTTAATTATGAGCGGTTGGGGTGGGCCCACCCTGCTGTTACTTGTGAGGAGGATGTCATGACTGAGGCACGCGGCTGGCAGTTCCAGCAACTTCATCACCTCGGCATGACGGTTGCCGACATTGAACGGTCAATCGAATTCTATCGCGACCTGCTTGGCATGGAACTTGTTGGCCGGCGACCCTGCGTGGAGGCCGACTACGTTGCCCAACAGACGGGCTACGAGGGGGTTCAATTGAGTGTCGCCTCGTTCAAAGTCCAGCCAGGTAGCGACCAGTCGCTGGAAGTCGTCCAGTACCTGAACCATACTGGCGAGCCCACCGGTGGGGCGACCAACCGGCCCGGAAACACCCACCTCTGTATCACGGTCGATGACCTGCAGGCCGCCTATGATGATCTCACCAGCCAGGGGGTACGATTCAAGTCGGCACCGGTGACAATTACCGCGGGCCCCAATCAGGGCGGGCTGGTGGTCTATTTTTTCGACCCGGACGGCTATCCGCTCGAAATGTTCCAGCCAGCCCAGCCGAGTAGCTGAGATGGCCATCCTGAGGGGAGACAACAAGCGTGGCACTTGATTCACCATTCGACCTTTCCGGTGACGTGGCCCTGGTGACAGGTGGGGCCCAGGGCCTGGGAGCTGCCATTGGAGCCATGCTCAGTGAGCAGGGAGCGACCGTCGTACTGGCCGACCTGGACCTGCCTGCTGCCGAACAGACAGCCCAGTCGATTAGTCAGCAGACAGGAAACAGGGTCACGGCCCAGAAGTGTGATGTTGCCGAGCCGGACCAGGTCAAACAACTTGTCGACCAGCTGCTGGACACAGATGGTCAGATCGACATTCTCGTCAACAATGCCGGTATTCACCGTCGCGTTGATCCGCTGGCTCCGGACCTGGCTGACGTGGAAGCGATCTTTCGCGTGAACCTGCTGGGGGCGATCAATGTGTCGGGTGCCGTGGGGGCGGTGATGGTCAGCCAGGCTCGTGGCAGCATCATCAATATCTCCGCTCTCGGTGGCGGCCTGGTTGGACTGGGGCGAGGCGGGTCAGCCTATGGCATCACCAAGGGTGGGATTGTTGCTCTGACCCGTGACCTGGCGGCTGAATGGACGCCGCTGGGAGTGCGAGTGAATGCGGTCGCGCCCGGCTGGATTCGAACACCGATGACCAG
>CAUZOB010000322.1:0-3770 GCA_963581185.1 Planctomycetota bacterium
CGGGCGAGAGTGATCGACAGGCACAGCGGCGAGAAATCGCTGCGGGCGAGAGTGATCGACAGGCACAGCGGCGAGAAATCGCTGCGGGCGAGAGTGATCGACAGGCACAGCGGCGAGAAATCGCTGCTGGCTATTTGAGTGCCCGAATTCGCACGTCCTTGAACTCAACGAACATCGGCTTGCCGCCATGAAGCTGGAAGGCCAGGATGCCCTTCAGCAGTGCTTTATCATGGCCATCTTCGAAGTCCATGATCAGGCGGTTGTTCATGTAGTGCTGGATGTGATTGCCACGTGCGATGATGATCACGTCGTTCCATTCATCCAACGTGAACAGCTTCTTGAATCCCGCGGCATCGATCAACTCAGCCGTGACAGTCTTGCCGTCCTTCCCCCAGCTAGCTTTCTCACCCACCATGCATGTTCGGCCGCGCCCACCCGCCAGGCCGCCCTCGTCATAGATGAAACCTGAGACGCTGGGCAGAATGTTCTGATTGCGAATCTCGTGCTGGTAGCCCCGCACCACCCACTTGTTGCGAACGTTGCCCTCGGTGATGTGCCGCGAACGGTACTGGATACCCGAGTTATTGGTGGCGTTACAGCGGAAAGAGAGTCGCAATTCAAAGTCCTTCAGCGTGCCCCCCTTCCAGATAATGAAGGTGTTGCCATTGGCCTTCACATCCTCGGTTGTTTCGCCCCGAATAGCCCCGTCCTTGACCGTCCAGAGCCGCGGATCGCCATCCCAACCGGAGAGATCTTTGCCATTAAAGATCCGCTTCATATCCTTCGATTCCGCTGGAGCTTCGATTGGCTCGTCCGCTGTCAGCAGGGTCAAGGAAAGCAGTGAAATCAAGCTGAAGAGTGTGAGCTGGCGTAGCATCGTGGGCATCTCCGTTGAGGCCAGAGGTTAGAGGCTATGGATTAGAGGTTAAAGGACAGGGGCCAAATATCAACCCCGCTCACCCAGCCGATAATGGCATCCGCCGACCATCGGCTGGGTCCTTTATGGATCAGTTACTGCTGGCACAAACAGTGACTCGCCCGTCTTTTCCAGTCCGAAAGATTGAATCTGTTCTTTCGCCCTGGGTGATACCATGAATTCGGCGAATCGCCTGGCACCGCTGTGGTTGATGCCGGCATGTTTCTTCCGACTGACCACGATCAACGTGTAAGGATTGTGCAGCAGGGAGTCTCCCTGGCAGAGGATAGACAGCTCGAGTCGATCCTGGAGGGCCAGGTAAGTGGCTCGATCGGTCAGCGTGTACGCCTGCTTTTCACTTGCCACCCGCAAGCTAGCAGCCATCCCACTTCCTGCCTTCAGATACCAGTCCCCCACTGGCGTCATTTCGGCGTGCTGCCAGATATCGAGCTCCTTCCGATGCGTACCGGATTGATCATCACGTGACACAAATCGCGATCGAGTTCCAGCAATTCGCTGAAAGGCGATCACAATCTCGCTGGCGTTCTCGCTGCCTGCCGGATCTGAATGTGGTCCAACCAGCACGAAGGTGTTATGCATGACTCGATGCTGCTCGTCACCATACCCGTCCGACATGAATTGCTGCTCGGCGGCAGGAGCGTGTGTCAGCAGGACATCAGCATCCCCGCGTCGACCCAGTTCAAGTGCCTGGCCGCTGCCCACGGCGATTACCTTTACATCGATACCCGCCTCGGCTTCAAACCTGGGAATTAGCTCATCCAGCAGGCCGCTGTCGCGTGTGCTGGTGGTGGTTGCCAGGGTCAGCGTCGTTGACGCCGGCTGGCATCCCTGGCATCCGACCAGGATCGCAGTGGCGATGGCCAGGCAGCGATACTTCATGAGGAGACCTATCGTCATCGTCTAATAAACCATCTGGCCCCGGATAAAGTCAGCGGTACGGGGGTCTGCCGGCTGTGAGAAAATCTCCTGAGTGTCATTCACTTCGACAAGCTCTCCATTCAACAACAGCCCGGTCCGGTCGGTAACCCGCCGAGCCTGAAAATGATTGTGCGTCGCCCAGATGACGGTGGTCTGGCACTGCTGCTGCACCTGTTCAATCAGTACCTCGGCCATGCCCACGTGGGCTGGATCCAGGTGAGCTGTCGGTTCGTCCAGCAGCAGGACATCGGGTCGCAGCACCAGGGCTCGCGCTAGTGCAACCAGCTGGACCTGTCCGCCGGAGAGAGTCGCTGCAGACTGGTCGACGATGGCAGACAGCCCCAGCCCCTCGAGCACCTCATCAACCGCATTGTCCGGCTGGAGAGATCCCCTTAGCCGCAGTCCGAATTCTACGTTGTGCCGCACGGTTCCAGTGAGCAGCAGCGGATTCTGAGGCACCAGCGTCATCCGCCTGCGCGTCTCAAGATCGAGTTGACTGCCAGAGATCAGCTGGCCGTCGAACAGCAGTCGACCGCTGTCTGCCAGATCCAGTCCCGCCAGCAGTCGCAAGAGCGTGGTCTTGCCAGCTCCGGTGGGCCCGATCAGCCCCATCACTTCGCCACGCTGGACGTCGAAGCTGGCAATCTCAAGTCGGAATGAACCGAGTTGTCGCTGCAGTTGCTGAGCGCGGTAAATAAGCCTATCGGTCATCGCGAGTTACCGGTTCCCTTGCAGGCGGAGGATGAGAAAGTTGACCAGCAGGGCCAGGCACAACAGTATGCCACCCAGTGCCAGGGCAAACTGAAACTCGCCCTTGCTGGTCTCCATGATGATCGAGGTTGTCAGCACCCGCGTGTGTCCCTCGATGTTGCCACCCACGATGAGTACTGCGCCGACTTCGGAGATACTCCTGCCAAATGCGGCCGCCACTGCCAGCAGGACACCAAGTCGAGCTTCGCGCAGGATCGTCCAGCGAACCTGCCTCTCGCTTGCTCCCAGACTCTTGATTTGGCTGGCGAGTTCCCGGGGAATCGCAGCGACCGAGTTCATCGTGATCCCAACCACGAAAGGCAAGGCAAGAATGGTCTGGGCAGTGATCATGGCAGCCGGTGTGAATAGCCAGCCGAGCATGGCGAGTGGTCCGCTACGAGAGAGCAGCAGGTAGAGCACCAGTCCTACCACCACGGGAGGCAGGGCCATGCCGGTATAGACGAGCGTCGTTGCAACTCGTCGACGCCGAATCGGCTTCGATCCCAGCCAGACTCCGAGAGGAATACCAAGACAGGCGCTAATCACCACCGCACTGCCGGAGACCAGAAGTGATAGTCGGATAATCGGAAAGAAGTCCGCGGTGAACATGATCGTGAGAGATTAGAGGCAGCGGTACGGACTGCAGCCCAATGCATGTGCTGCGAGTACAGCTATTCAATCTTCTGGCGGTTGATTTCCGTGAGACTGGCTGGGAAGGGCTCCGCCTGGAAGTCAATCATCGTCATACATATTTTCGATCGTGCCGGCGATGATGAATCGTGGCATTTTTGAGTCGTTGATCGTCAGCGAGTGGACCTTGATGGTGCCATCCTCAGGAATGAACTGGAATTGAAGATGAGCCTCGGCGGTTTCGTTGCGATGCTCGACTGTTCCGGTGACACCCACGTAATGCAAACCGGACTCGGATTCGACATAGTCCCATTTCGGGTTACCGAAGAACCCGTCCACGGCTTCTTTGATCGTTATTTCTGTACGGTTAAGCTTGCCATACTGGACGCTGGCGATATACGGGTTCTTGGCGGTAAAGATGTCGGCCGTAATCGCAGCGAGGATAATACAGCCGAAACCGATTCCCAGCGGCTTTCCCCAGGATTTGCGTTCATAGTGGCCATCATACTTTTGCGCGATAACCTGGACCTGGAGT
>CAUZOB010000323.1:0-3733 GCA_963581185.1 Planctomycetota bacterium
GCTTCCCTCGCTGACTCTGCAGGGCGACATCTCGGTCGATCGTTTCAGCAGTCGCGGCGAGCTGTTAAAGGAGCTTGATACCACCAGGCGGCAGTTCGACAAGTTCGCAACTCTCAACACCTGGACTACGCAACGTGAACGGGCCGTAGCCTTGCTAACATCCTCGTCCACCACACAGGCCTTCGATGTCTCAGCAGAACCTGAGGCGGTTCGCGAGCGTTACGGCAAGACGGTCAATGCAATGAGCCTGCTGGCAGCTCGCCGACTTGTGGAAGCGGGCGTCCCATTTATCACGGTCTTCTGGTACGAGAATGAGGAATTGAACTCCAAGTGCAACAGCGCGGGCGGATGGGACACACACGGCAATAACTTCAATTGCCTGAAGGAGAACCTGCTGCCGGAACTGGATCGCGGTTTTTCCGCATTGATCGAAGACCTCGACCAGCGGCAGTTGCTCGACGAGACGTTGCTGCTGGTGACAAGTGAAATGGGCCGCAAACCGAAGATCGGGGATCCACGCAGTGGAGGCAGCGGCGGCAATGGACGTGACCACTGGACCTACTGCCTGACCGACCTGCTGGCAGGCGGCGGAATCCGTGGTGGCCAGACTTATGGCTCAACCGACCGCCTCGGCGGCTATCCGGCCGACTTGCCAGTCACCCCGGCGGACATCACGCGTACCGTGTACCACGCCATGGGGATCAACGATTTAACTGCTACCGACAAACAGGGCCGCCTCTACAACTTGCTCGACGATGCAACCGTGATCGAGAGACTTTTCTAGTCGGTTTACAGCGGCCTACTCCATGGACCTTGTCCTGCAGCCAACCCGACCAGAATGCCACGCTCAATCCGAATCCTGCTACCGCTGCTGACTCTAGCATCCGCTGTCACTCAGCTTCACTCGGCACCACCTAACATCATTCTCGTTTTTATTGACGACATGGGCTGGGCCGATTTCTCCTGCTTTGGCAACCAGCAGGCCGAGACGCCACAGATCGACCGGCTGGCGCGAGAGGGTATTCGATTCGAACAGTTTTACGTTAACTCCCCGATCTGTTCTCCCTCGAGGGTCGCCATTTCAACCGGCCAGTATCCGCAGCGTTGGCGCATTACGTCCTACCTCAACAACCGAAACAGCAACAGCCAGCGAGGGATGGCCCAGTGGCTCGATCCAGCGGCACCGATGCTTGCCCGTTTTCTCCAGCAGGCGGGATACGCCACAGGCCATTTCGGCAAGTGGCACATGGGTGGGCAGCGCGATGTCGACAACGCCCCACCGATCACCCAATACGGTTTCGACACCTCACTCACGAACTTCGAGGGTATGGGTCCCAAGCTACTGCCGCTGGTGTTACGTCCTGGCGAGGACCAACCTGGGAAAATCTGGCAGGATGCGGAGCGACTCGGTGAGGGCTACAAGTGGATGCTGCGTTCCAGGATCACCCGCGGGTTTGTCGATTCGGCAATCCCCTTTATTCAACAGGCGGTGGCAGCGGGTCAGCCCTTCTATATCAACCTCTGGCCTGATGATGTTCACAGTCCCTTCTGGCCACCGGTCGACAAGTGGGCGGATGGCAAACGTGGCTTGTACCATTCCGTGCTTGAGGAAATGGACAGCCAGTGTGGCGCGTTGTTTGACCTGGTTCGCAATAACGAATCACTTCGCAACAACACGCTGCTGCTGATCTGCTCTGACAACGGTCCCGAACGCGGTGCCGGTTCGGCCGGCCCCCTGCGGGGTTTCAAGACACAGCTGTTTGAAGGGGGCATCCGTTCCCCCTTGATTGTCTGGGGACCCGGCCTGATTCGAAAGGCCAGCAGTGGCAGCACAAATCAGTCTTCCGTCTTTTCGGCCATCGACCTGGTGCCATCGCTGTTAGAAATTGCCCAGGTCGATCTGCCGGCGGATATTCAATTCGATGGAGAGGTACTATCACGTGTATTGCTGGGAACATCCCGGCGTTCCCGCGTTGCGCCGATTTACTTTCGTCGACCCCCTGATCGGGATTCATTTTACGGTAGCACCGACTTGCCCGATCTCGCCGTACGGGAGGGCAAGTGGAAGTTGCTGTGCGAATACGACGGTAGCGATCCGTTGCTGTATGACCTCTCCCGCGATGCCGGGGAGACGAGCAACCGTGCCGCGGATGAACCGCGGATTGTGGCGCAGCTCACAAAACAGTTGATCAGCTGGCACAAGTCGATGCCGGCGGACAGCGGCGCAACTTTCAAGCCACAGCGTCGCAATCCTGCAGGGAAATAGCCAGAGCTTTTCGAGCCAGCGTCAGCGAACTCGCCTGCGGTTCTCAAAAATGATCTGCTCCAGCCCATCCGGCTTCGTGCGGGCACTTTCTATTCGCTCATGCAACAACGTTGAGAGCTTGGAAACCGTGCCCTGATGGCCTTCGCGACCAGCCAGGTTAACCATTTCCTCGGGATCCGATTCGTGGTCATATAGCTCGGCGCCCAACATGCCATCCTGCCCCCATTCGCTGTAACGATATCGTGCCGTACGCAGGCTGTACCCATTGGCATACTGGGTCAGTGCCGCTGTACGTGAGTGCTGACTGGCATCCTCCAGCGTCGGAACCAGGCTGACTCCTGACAGGTATTGCGGTGCTGTCAGGCCACAGAGATCCGCCAGTGTGGGATAAAAGTCAATCATCTCGGCCGGTGCGACGGTACGCGACCCGCCCGCCTTGACGCCGGGCCCGGCGATGATCAGCGGCACGCGAGCCGCGTTTTCAAACAGAGTGGTCTTTTGCCAGTGGCCATGTTCACCCATGTGGTAACCATGATCCGAGGTGAAGATCACAATTGTGTTTTTGTCCAGGCCGGTCTGTTCCAGAGTCTGGAGTATCCGTCCAAGCTGGGCATCGGCAAAAGTGATCGAAGCATAGTAGGCCTGGATCGCCTCCCGCGCCAGCTTGTCAGCAAGATTCACTTGTTCCTTCTTGCGGGATATCGAGGACCGCGCGGGGGCTGGAATTGTTTTGAGATAACCCTCTGGGACTTGCGGCACAACGATCTTTTCGGGCGGGTACATGTCGAAGTACTTCTGCGGTGCCACGAACGGTGTGTGGGGTCGAAATAAGCCCACGGCCAGGAAGAACTGTTGGCCCGAACGGGCATACGATTCAAGCTGGTTCACCGCCTCGGTCGCAGCGATTCCATCGGTCTGTTCCTCGTCACTGCCCGCGGCCGCCAGCCAGCTGAGTGTGCCGCCGTATTGGCCCGCCCGCAGGGTGAAGATCTTGTCTTCATCTGACTTGTCGCGGCCCCGTGGGTTAAATGTGAAATCCCAGGAATATGGATCGTCATGGCCACTCGTGCCAATATGTTTGGGAACGTTGTAGTGATAGATCTTGCCGATCCGCGTAGCGACGTAATCATTGACGCGAAAAAGCTGTGACATCGTCTGCACACTAGGCAGGTGCTCACGAATATAGATCGCATTGCGGCGGATTAGTGTCTGGTCCGGATAGAGTCCCGACATGAATGATGCGCGGCTGGGACCGCACAACGGATATTGGCAATAGGCCCGCTCAAACAGCACCCCACGCCGTGCCAGCTGATCGATCGCGGGCGATTTTACCTGGGGATGGCCGTAGCAGGCGAGATCGCAGTTGAGGTCATCACAGATCAGGAAAAGTACATTCGGCGCTTTTTGCGGCTCAGCGGCCTGGCTCAACCCGCCCACCGTTACCAACAGGACAAGCGCCGACACTAG
>CAUZOB010000324.1:0-3695 GCA_963581185.1 Planctomycetota bacterium
AGCGGGTGTTTTCACAGCGGCGGCTGCTACCTGCTGGATGGTCCGAGTCGGCGGCTGAGCTTCCAGTTCGCTCTCCGTAGATCCCACAAGCAGCAGGCAAATAAGCAGTCTTTTCATGGCAGCACCTGGAGGTCCGAAGAGAATGGCGACTCCCCGAGTGTAGCCGCTCGCCAACGGGGACAGCAAACTGACGGGGCCTGGCCGGACCTATCCGAGAGCGTGAAGGACGCCGTGGATGGGATGGCCAGCGGGTAGTTTACCCGCTCAAGGCGAAGGCCTCGGTGGCGAGAGGATGTATTCCCTGCACTCCGTAAGGACCTGAATCTACCATGCATTTCTATTTGTCTTCGGCGACCGCTTCGGCCTCGGTCTGGAATCGCTGCATGTCGTCTTCTGATGCATGCGAGCCACTGAGAATCATCTTCAGGGCCACGATTCGCTTCAGTTTCTGGTCACGAGCTTTATAGACCACGCCCATGCCGCCGCGGCCTACCTCCCCCAGGATGTCATAGCCCGGGATCGCATCGCCATCGAGGACGATTTTTCGCGGCCGGCTCTGGACACCTTGAATGGTCGCCGAGTTCCGACTGTCGGACTCATCGTCCCTCACGGGCAGCATCGTGGGCAGTTCCTGGTCGGTATCCTGGGCTGCATCGCCAAGCTGGCCGGTGTCCTGTAGAGAGGGATCTGTCTGGGCCGGTTCGGCATCGGCGCTCTGCTTTTCGTCAGGTCGCAATTCGTCGGTCATCAAAGATGCCTCTGGATAACAGGCAGAAATCTGAACCAGAGACCATTATGTAGAGAACTGGAAAGGAATTACCACAAGGGAGGGGAGCTCGACCGCAAGTGGCTACTCTTCGCCCGTCGCGTCGACGGTATGAGGCTTTAGTGTGTCGGTTTCGGCTATCGATCAGAAACGTCCTGGGCCGAGGTCGTAAGGAGCGAGACAAATGTCCAACATACGACTATCATCCAGCATGCTATCTCGTTGTGCGTGCCCGCGTTGGCGACGAATGTAAAGGACAAATCCCGATGACGTTCCTGAAGACATTGACATTGGCGTTGATTGTTGCCTGCTGTCTCCCGGTTGCCTTTGCCGCGGATGAATTTCAGGAAAAAGAACTGACAGAGGCCAACTACACGAAATGGCGCGATCACGTTCTTCCCAGGAACTGGGAACTCTCTTACCGAAAAATCCCCTGGCAGATGAGCTTCTGGGACGCCGTCATCGAGGCACAGGCGAAGGACAAGCCAATCTTGCTGTGGTCGATGAACGGGCACCCGCTCTGTAATACATGAGGCAATGGCGTCAAAGACCGACAGTTAGTCTGGTCAAATCGAGAAGTGCAAAGGCTGGCCGTCGAGTTCGTCATGGCCGCCGATGCGTGTGACCGCATGCAGAAAGAATCCTGCCAGGATGAAGACGCGCTGCTGTTCCGGAAATTTGCCGGAGAACGTACATCAGCGAAGGGGAATCGAGGTGGCAACCAGGGACACTACGCGGTGACTCCCAGCGGAGAATTACTTGCATCGAGTTCCAACACGGACCCCAAAGCGCTGGCGGAGTTGATGAAGCAGGCACTCGAAAAGTGGGCAGAACTCCCGCGTGAAAAACGACTGTTGTCCAAGGCTCCAGACCCCAAATCTGCCGATAACTGGCGCCGCATGGAGGCACTATACCCCGAAGATGGCCTGGCATTGCGGGTGGTCGCCCGCGATCAGAAGCGTGAGCGTTGGCCTGACTCGAACCTGGACTATGCTTGGTTTCGTAAGAATGAGGCGCGCGCATTCTTTCCCGCTGAACCAACCAAGGATGCGCAGCACGAGGTACCCAGTGAATTGGTGCGACGTCTGGCTCGCTTTCATTTGATCGACAACGTCCACGCCTTGAACTACACGTTCTTCCCCAATGAGGCGATCGAGAAGGCACGATTGACGTCCACTGTGGTCAGGATTGACGGCGATCTAGTATCTCTCAGCTTTGAGGGCGAGAGCCGGGCCTCAATCGTGTCCGCCAAGAAGATCGGTTACGCACCGAAACTTCTAGGTCGTGCAACGTACAACCTCAAGGACCAGAAATTCGTCTCCTTCGAACTGGTGGCGGTTGGGCTGCGATGGGGACTTGGCAACTGTAACCAACGCCACAACCCAGCGCCCGCTCTTATGGGAATCGTACTTACGCTGACCGGCGACAGTCCGGCTGAACGACTTCCGCCTGCGTTTATCTCTCGGTACGGCTGGTGATCTCGACCTGCTTGTCGTCCGTTGCCTGCTTGATGATGGCGAGCTCTTCGTTGCGGTCTGGGAGAAAATGACAGGAGCAAAGCGGCGCAGAATCCGGCGAATTTTCAGACGTTGACCTCGAACTGTTGGCCGTGATTCAGGCCTGGGCCGAGCTACCCGAGAGTGTGAAGGACGCCGTCAGTGCCCTCGTTCTGCGAAGTCGGCCGCAGGTGGGCGGAGCAGAATGGAGATGGTTAGGGGTTAGCGGAATATGCCTCCGCCATATATCGCACAGTTCGGCAATGCCTTCTTCAGTTCGGTCTCACCGGCGTCGGTGACTTGCGTGAGGCCAAATTGAAGATGTTTGAGCTTCGTCATCCCTTTCAGATGGACAAGGCCAGCGTCACCGACGTGCGTGCCATCAAGCGAAAGAACTTTCAACTCTGGTAGCTCATTCAGCGGTCTCAGGTGAGTCGCGGTTAAACACCTGCCACTGACCGAGAATCTTTCCAACTTCACCAAGGCCGTGATAGGGTCCAAACGAAAGTCGTCATCATTTGAATGTTTGAAAACGCTCACCGCTTTTCCCGCGGAATCCGTTTCAGTGACGGTCAAATCCAAAAGAGCAATCGCTTCCTGTTCGCTGAGTGCCCGATTCCCACACCCCACAACACCAACCAGCAGCAGACAGACAAGCAGTCGTTTCATGACAGCACCTGATGGTGACTCAAGTGAATTGGCCTGGTTCAAATCAATTCGTGGATCGGCTCGGGACTGTCGAGAAGATAGCGAGGGCGGCCAGAATGGTCCAGGAAGGTGAGCCCCGGATCGATTCCGAGGACGTGGTAAATCGTGGCCAACACGTTGGACGACGTGGTCGGTTGGCCCTTGGCCCGCAAGCCATGCTGATCCGTCTCGCGAACTACCTGGCCCATCTTTAATCCACCACCTGCCATCAGGATGAAACCGGCCTCCAGCCAGTGACCTCGCCCACCAACGAAGCCTGGCACTGTATCGACCTTCGGCGTGCGGCCAAACTCTCCCCAGACAACGACCAGCACGTCCTTGTCCAGTCCACGCTGGTAGATGTCAGTAATCAACGCGGAGATCGCCTGGTCGTATTGCGGAAGCATCAGGCGGAGAAACTTGAAGTTGTGACGGTGCGTGTCCCAGTGATCGGAGGATCCACGCTCGAAATCGCCGATCGTGGCTGGGAACCGGCCCGGCAATGTAACCACCGAGACCCCTGATTCCACCAGGCGGCGAGCCAGTAGGAAGTCGGTAGCCGGGCCGTAAAGCTCGCGAACACTCTCCGGCTCCTGGTCCAGGTCGAAAGCATCGCGCACCTTGTTGGAGCTAATCATCGCCAGCGCCTGCTCGGTGTAGCTGTCGACCGCAGTGACCTGTTTACCGCCGTCGAGGCCACGCTGCAGGCTATCGAACGAATGCAACAGCGTCTTTCGCTCTTTGAG
>CAUZOB010000325.1:0-3676 GCA_963581185.1 Planctomycetota bacterium
GGCGTTTCCAAGCTTCATCTAATGATCAGGTCAGCGACACTGAATCGCCATATTTATACATCCTCTCCATGCACTAAGCGATCGTTGCCAGCAGATTCCCAGCGAAGTACAAACGAGTGCCGAGCATTACGGAAAGTCCCACACGGAAGCTGCAAGTAATACCACGGAACCCGGAATTTCATCTGATGTGTAAGAGTCCACAGGTCTGCCTTGCCCTGGTATCGCTGTTATGGACTGCCTCAATTCAGGCAGACGACTGGCCGCAATGGCTAGGTAGCCAGCGGGACGGCGTCTGGCGCGAAGATGGTATCCTTGACGAGTTTCCTGCGGATGGGCCCCCCTTGCGATGGAAAGCAAAGCTCGGTGGCGGCTATTCCGGACCGTCGGTCGCTGCCGGACGCGTCTTTGTGATGGACCGCAAGGCGGACGACATCGACCTGGCGACAGCCAGGGTATTAAATGACGGTCCGCCGCCTCGAAATATCAACTTCCTTCGTAAACTCCTGCCCGGCAAGGAGCGGATCGTCTGCCTGGACGAATCCAGCGGAAAGCAGATCTGGTTCCACCAGTGGGACTGTCCGTACACCACGGTTGCGGCCTACGCGATCGGTCCACGCATCACACCTACCGTGGATGGCGATCGCGTGTATGCACTCGGTGCCGAGGGAAACCTGTTTTGCCTCTCGGTCGAAGATGGTTCCGTGGTCTGGTCACGGGACTTCAAGAAAGACTATGGCCTGAAAATCCCCGAGTGGGGTACGTCGGCTCATCCGCTCGTGGATGGTGACCGATTGATCTGTATCGTTGGCGGAGAGGGCACGACATGCGTGGCCTTCGACAAGCGGACCGGCAAGGAAGTCTGGCGGGCCTTGTCATCAACCAGCCCTGGCTACTGCCCACCGGTGATTTACACGATTGGCGGTCGCCGACAGTTGCTGATCTGGCACAGCGACGCCGTCGAATCGCTTGATCCGGTAAGTGGCAAGGTCTTTTGGTCAGTAGAAGTAAAGCCGACCTTTGCCATGTCGATCGGACATCCAGTGGTCGAGGGTCGATCAGTCTACGTGATGAGCTTCAACCGCGTCTCCGCTTGTATTACAGTTTCCCAGCAGGGTGGGTCGGCCGAGTTGGCTTGGCGAGGAAATACGGCTCGCGGAATTGGTGGAGTCTTCAACACGGCAGTTCTCGCGGATGGCCATATTTATGCCTGCGGCCAGAGCGGCCGGTATGCCTGTGCTCGTCTGTCGGACGGCGAGAGACTCTGGACGACATTTGCCCCGGCAACGGGCCAGAGGCCAGCTGCCTGGGCAAACGTGTTCACGATCAAGCATCAGGATCGATATTTCCTGGCGAATGACCTGGGTGATGTGATCATCGCTCGCCTGAGTCCATCCGGCTATGAAGAAATCAGCCGTACGCGGTTGATTGAGCCGACACACGACGTGGCCAACCGACTGCTGGTCTGGTCCCACCCGGCCTTCGCCAATCGCAGCATCTACCTGCGAAATGACAAGGAGATCCGCTGTTACAGTCTTGCCAGGTGACGCTGGCCCACGATCAGCGACGCTCCTGTCGAGAGAATCAATCGACCTGTGATTTATTTCCTTGTTGCATAAGTACCGCAGCCGTTGTCATCCCATTTCAGCGATTGCCTTCAGCTGGCTGCTTCCGCAGCGGCTGGCCGGCAGGCTAGCGGATCCGCCAGACGGCGGCCGACCGGACCCGCGGCCGTACCTCGCCACTCGGCATAATGATCGAACCATTCCATTCCACCGCAATCGTGGTCACCTGGTTGGCCGGCGTCGATCCGGCGTGAGACCAGCGGTCGGTCCTGGTCTGGTACGACCAGGCCTGCTTGGGGAATCCGGGATGCATGTCTCTGAGCTCGTCCACCCGAAAGTACATCGAGCCGTCTGCACCACCGAGGACAAGTAGCTGGTTCTTGCGGTATCCGATGCCAGGCCCGGCCATGACTGACTGGGGAATATCACGGCAGCGCGACCAGCTATCTGTTGCCGGCGTGTACTTCCAGTTATCGGTCAGGAACTGGACTTCCTCTCCTTCCTGCCGGCGACCACTGATTACGTAAACGCATTCGTGATTCCCGTCATCTTGATGTGCGGTGATATTGAGTGCACGCGAGGGTCCCGGCCAGGCCTTTCTCTGTTGCCAGGCGAATTTGTCCGGGTTGTGTCGCTGGGATAGATCGAGTGACCAGAAGTTGGTCATCGCTGTATCGAGTGTCTGGCCGCTCTGCCCGCCCGCCAGGTAGATCACGTTGTCGACCAGCGTGGCCGCTCCGAAGGCACAGGGCTGCGGCAGTGACGGGTAAGTGCGACTGGAAACTTCCTCTCGGTTGGCGTCCCATGAGAGCAGAAACACATCGCCAAAAGTGTTGACTGCATCATTACCACCGATGCAGACGACACCCTCGGACGTGGAGACGGCGGCACCATAGGCCAGCGATCGAGCAAGCTTGCCGCCGGGTTTCCAGATATACTGCCGGCCCTCTTTGACCAGCACGTGGATCGTCCTGTGCCAGGCCTTGTCATTGTCCCAGACCGGCTTGGGAAAGTTGGCTCCGCCAGCCACGATCAGGGCGTTGTTATGAACGCCGGCAAATGGCCCTGCCACACCGAGTGGATCTGGCAAGTCAGGAAGCGCTTTCCAGCGAAGCCGGCCGGTGTTCGCTTGCTGGGCTCCAAGTGGCAGAACGAGGAGAGTCAGCAGCAGGCTGAGGCAGAGTCGCGTGGTCCAGCGGATACTCATTTTCAAGATGCCCCAGAAGGGAATTTCGGCACAAAGACAGATCTCCTTGCTTGATTATAAGAGCCATGGACGGACAGAGGCAGATCCAGGCCACGATCAATCCACCGCTTTCGCGGCGACCCGTGAAGTATTATCGTTGGGACGTAAGAACCACCAGGCTATGGAAACGAAGCGGGGATGTGATGTCTAACTCAGTTGCCACGATTATCTACACCAGGACGGATGAAGCTCCGGCCCTGGCCACGCAGTCGCTGTTGCCAATCATCCGGGCGTTTACTCAATCCGCAGGCGTGACTGTGGAACTGGAAGATATCTCGCTGGCTGGCCGCATCATCGCCAGCTTTCCAGACAGGCTGAGCGACGACCAGCAGCAGGATGATGCCCTCGCACAACTGGGAGCCCTGGCCAAGACAGCGGATGCGAACATCGTCAAGCTGCCGAATATCAGCGCCTCAATTCCACAATTGACGACGGCCATCCAGGAACTCCAGGACCACGGCTTCGACCTGCCCGACTTCCCCGAAGAACCGGAGACGGAAGCGGATCGGACCACCCGAGATCGCTATGCACGAATTCTTGGCAGCGCAGTCAATCCCGTGCTGCGCGAAGGGAACTCTGACCGCCGCGTGGCAGCACCGGTCAAAGAGTATGCTCGAAATAACCCTCACTCGATGGGCGAATGGAGTGCGGAATCGAAATCCCATGTCGCACAGATGTCGGAGGGCGACTTTTTTGGTAGCGAACAGTCGCATGTGATGGCGACGGCCGGGACTGTCCAGATCGAACTGAACACCACTGACGGTGAAACGACCGTGCTGAAACAGGGCCTGGCGCTGCAGGCTGGCGAAGTCATTGATGCATCGGTCATGAGTTGTATCGCCCTGCGAGAATTCCTTGCCAGGGAAAT
>CAUZOB010000326.1:0-3596 GCA_963581185.1 Planctomycetota bacterium
AACCTGCATCCTGCACGCTACGTAGCAGGTTTTTGTGTAGTGATAAGTCTTCGAATTTCAAACCAGTTACCTCGTCAATCTCTGTCCAACTACGTCATCCTGAGATCTACCACGAGAATTAACCGCGGCAATTCCAAATGGGATAACGTAGCTCAAATATCCAGGAACAAGAGACTCATTCGCGGTCAATGACGACTCGCGTGGACGGCTTGGCTTGCAAACACAGCACCTTTAGGGTGCATTCTCGAATTCTAAGGATCACTGGCCGGATCGGCGGTGCCGTATCTCACGCCAGCAATACTCAATCTAGCAGCGAGGGGATTCTGGTCAATGGCGAGTGCCGGTTGGTAATGTGGTTATCTGGGTGCAATTGGCAAGGCCAGCCGGCATAACCTGACATACCCGTCTGGGCGGCCTTCGGATTGAGCATATTGTGGTACTGATGGCTGCCGATTAACTTCTAATTGTGTTCGACAGCAGACGTCACATACGAAGCGAATTCGTGCCCCCGCCGAACAACATCTGTGGAACGAACTGACAGTCATGGCCAAGCGTTTTCATCGGCAACAAAGATATGGCAGCGTGTTCTGCCTGCTAATCATCTGCTCCAGCGTTTCCTGCACTACAGCGGTCGACAGAATCGATGCAGCGTCAGTAGCCAGCGCATTCGTCTCAGCCCTTTCAGATTCTCAGGTTGAGCAGGCAAGCCAGTTTGTCAACGCCGACGAACGGGACGACTTCCTGAACGACGTGAATCGTAATCTCCCGGAGATTCCTGCTGATTTCGATGTCGTCGTCAAAGCCAACGGCGATCGGGCAGCAGTGTCCAACAATGATTCCGGTTCATTCCGAATCAATTTGATTCGCCGCGATGGGCAATGGTGGGTTACCAAGTAATCTCAGTGGCCCATCCACCTTCGCCCGACCCCATTCTCCATCGCAGTCGTTTGGCTACACCTTGATGACGAACGACAGACGCAGGCCGCTGGTACTGTTCGGGATTACGTTACGCGAGATTCTCAATCGGACAGTAAACCGGAATCTCGCATCACAGATGCCAATCGCTTGACCTCATCCGCAGGCATCGGCGGCGCCGGACTCCGTGGCTGGCTGCCATCAAAGCCCAACAGGTTGAGTGCCGCTTTGACTCCCGCAGCCCGGTAGGGCAGCATGACCGAATCAATTCGCGCCACATGTCTTTGTAATTCCTGGGCATCGGCATAACGGCCGTCCATGCCGAGTTGCAGAATCTTATAGAGCGCGGACGGCCAGACATTCGAGAAGGCCGTGGTGGTTCCATTGCAGCCAATCAATGTTCCTGCCAAGACAATGCTGCCATTGCAGATCCAGAAACGGCGGTCATCGGGGACAAATTCTCGCACCCGAGCTTCAAAGCGGATATCGTGGTCCGTCACGTAACCAAACACACCGTCCAGACTTGCCACCTGGCCAATTAGTTCGGCGCTGGCGGCAGGCTCGCCGGCCATACCAAAACGTTCCGGATTGCACTGGTGCATCAACAGGACGGGCAACGGGCATTCTGGCAGCAGGGCCTGGAAATAAGCCAGCACGTTGTCCGGCTCGCGTGGAAACCGAACCCGCACCATTTCTGCACCCGCCTCGGCAAAAGCCGTGGCCCGGCGGATCGTCTCAGACACGGAATCGCAATCGATACCGCCAACCACAAATCGCTGTTCGTCGACCGCATCGACCACCGTCGCCACGATCGCCAGCTTCTCCTCTTCGCTGAGCATGTACTCCTCGCCCGTGGCTGTCCCCACAATGAATCCACTCAGCGGGGTCGCTTGCCAGCGGGCGATATTACGGCGAATAGCGTCATGGTCAACCTGGTCCCGTTGATCAAACGGAGTGACCATCGGGATAGTGACCAGCGGGTCGTTGTGCGGAATCGGCATATCGAGTCAGCAGACGCGAAGACGGAACGGGATCTCTCCGTAGGACTGCCGCATTACGACGGTCGTGTATCGCGGCGGAACAGGATGCTGCCGGCGGCGGATCACTAGTTCTTGTAGACCTTGTGGCGGGGGCGATCCGAGAGGATCTGCTCCGCGCCCCAGTTGGTCACTTCACGAAAAGCCTCGCTTCGAATGAAACCGTTAAACGCTTCTTCCTCGGACCATTCGCTCGTTATCAGGTAGGAGGCCCCGTCACCCACGTCCTTCCATAAGGTCGACGTCGTATGACCATCCGCGGCATTCAGAGCATCTATGACTGCTGCGAACTTATCCTCGAAATCCTGTTGCTTGCCTTCAATAACGTGATAGTTCATGCCGACTGTGATCATCTCGTGTCCGCTCCGTTTCCCCATTGGGGGTGTCGAGGTCTAAGTGATGCTTCTGCAGCAATGCATCGCTTTCTGTGCTTGTCAATTCTTCATGATAAGCGACGACCGAGTGAGCCAACAGTGGCCAGCCACGAGGGCCGTTGGGTTACATCAGGATGGCCCGAACAACATCATGCCCAACACACCCAAGGCGATTCCTCCAACAAGGCTGCCGACGCAGGCAATGACGAGAATCTTGGTTGAGAATTGTCCAGCTCGTTTGGAAGAAGCAGCAGCGGCCCACGCTGGCTGACCCTCACCCGCCGCCACAGGTGCACCGCGAAGCGGGTTGATTGCAGGCGCCTCGCCGGCTTCCGCGGCAACTGCCGTTCCCGCCGCTGCTCCCACGGCCAGGGGATCGCCATCCAGTCCTCCCGCCGCTGCTCCCACGGCCAGGGGATCGCCATCCAGTTCTGCACCCGCAGTTTCCGTCGTCGGGCCTGGCGCCGGTACGGGGATCTTGATTCCGCAGGGACAGTTGGCGCGTTTTCCCGCCATCCCGTCGGGGACGCTGTAGTTCTTGCTACAGCCGGGACAAACAAACTTGATTACCATCAGCCTGAACTCCGCAAAACTAATTGTCGGCGTCGACCCCGCCTGCCATCTTAACCACAACTGCCACGGATTACACAACAACACGACCCGCCGCGTGCCAATCCCAATCACTTGTCAGCCAACTGTCTTGCCCACCGGCAACCCCTGCAACTTTCACGCTGTCTGCTGTGCTACGATGGCAGGGCAAACGAACTTCAGTGCAGACACGGTCGGGAGCGGTGATCACGTGGCCATTCATTTTCAATGTCCGGCATGCTCGGCTTCCCAATCAGCCCCTGAGCATCAGACAGGCCGTCAAGCTCGCTGTTACGCGTGTAGCTCGGTCGTCACTGTCCCCAGCAAGGTCCCGGCAATACCGCCCGGCATGTCGACTCCTCCTGACGCGATTATTGAAACGCCGGTGGGCGACACAGTCAACGAGAACTCCACTGGAGGATTCCCGCACGTCTTGGTGTACTCGATCGGCGGTGGCGTACTGGGATTATTTATACTGGCTGCAGTGATAGGCTCCCTGACTCGTGGTGGCGGTAACGCCGCTGATGTCGGCGGGGGCGCCGGGGCGTCGACCACAGCGCTTGGCGCACAAGAGATTTACGAGAAATATAGTCCGTCCGTGGTGCAGATAATCGTCTTCGATATCGACGGCGATGCGCTGGGGTCGGGCAGCGGTTTCTTAGTCAGTCCTGACGGTGGCCTG
>CAUZOB010000327.1:0-3568 GCA_963581185.1 Planctomycetota bacterium
CTCGGGCTGACGTGAGCCGGCCTGGGGCAATCGCCCTGGCCTGCTCGCTGAGGCTCCCATATCAAAGTGCCGCTGGACCGGCGGTAGGCCGGGACCGGGCGGGATGGCAGGAGCTGCTGTTGGAGGGAGTGGCACCTGGCGACTCAGGTCTCGATCCAGGAAGATCTCGCGGATGGTCGAGAGCAGCTGGCTGTAGAGTTCGCGGCCATCACGAAATCGAACCTCCAGCTTGGTCGGATGGACATTGACATCTACCAGCTCAGCCGGCATTTCCAGGTGCAGAAAGGCAATTGGATAGCGACCATGAAGCAGCAGGCCGCGGTACGCTTCCCCGAGTGCATGTTGCAATGAGCGATCCTTCAGATGGCGCCCGTTGAGAAACATGTACTGCATGCGGTTGTTCGCGCGACTGAAGGCAGGATCCGCAACATAGCCGGTTAGCCTGACCTGGTCCTGCTGGCTCTGCAGCGGTATCAAGGCATCGGCCAGGTCACGGCCGAAGAAATGACCGATCCGGTCACTCCATTGTTCAACAGCAGGTAGATCGTGGACGATTCGCTCGCCTCGTCGCAGCGTCAGGTGGACGCTGGGATGGGGCAGTGCAATGCGTGTGAAGGCTTCGGCCACATGTCCTGATTCGGTCTGCACGGTGCGCAGGAACTTGCGCCTGACCGGCGTGTTGAAGAACAGGTTACGGACCTCGACCGTGGTCCCGAGCGGGCCGCCGCAGGGTTCGACGACACCGAGCGAGCCACCTTTCACTTCCAGCTGGGCAGCCGCCTCCGAGCTGGCGGTACGGCTGCGCAACAACAACTGACTGACCTCGGCGATAGAAGCCAGTGCTTCACCGCGAAAACCGAGCGTGGCGACCTGAAACAGGTCATCGGCAGCCTGGATTTTGCTGGTTGCATGACTGGCAACTGCCAGCGGCAGCTGGTCGACAGCAATCCCGGCTCCATTGTCGACAACCCGAACCAGCTCGCTCCCCCCCTGCTCGACGGAGACATCCAGTCGGGTTGCCCCGGCGTCGATGCTATTCTCCATCAATTCCTTGACAACGCTGGCAGGCCGTTCAATCACCTCGCCCGCCGCGATCTTGTTGACGACACTTGCTGATAGTTGCCTGATGACGGTCATGTCCTGCGTTTCCATCTGCGGACCTAGAGGTCGTATTCCTTCAGTTTCCGATAAACCGTGCGAGCGCCGATGCCAAGAATCCTGGCCGCCTCCTCACGGTTCCCAGCGGTCAACTTGAGTGTCTCACGATAGGCCCATTTTTCAATTTCGGACAGGGGTTGTCCAATCAACTCAGTTGGCCCCGAGCCGGCGGAGGTCGCGGCGGCGGCCGACAGATCGACCGTGGCCATGTCTGGTGGCAAGTCGTCGATATCCAGGATCCCATCGGTGTCCAACACGACCATACTTTCCACGGCATTTCGCAGCTGCCGTACATTGCCTGGCCAGTCAAACGCGAACAGCCGCTGCATCGCCTCAGCTGAAATCGATTTGACCGTCTTGCCATGGTGGCTGACAAAGATCTTGCGAAAGTGATCGACCAGCGGCACGATATCGTCACGACGGTCGCGCAGGCTGGGGATTTCGACGGTGACAACTTTGAGCCGGTAATAGAGGTCCTCGCGAAATCTGCCGGCCTGGATCGCTTCTTCCAGGCTGCGGTTGGTAGCCGACACCAATCGCACGTTGACTGCCACGGGCGTGTTGTCGCCGACCCGCGTGATGGTACGTTCTTCCAGCACCCGCAGCAGCTTGATCTGGGTTGCCAGCGGCATATCCCCGACTTCATCAAGAAACAGGCTGCCGCCATGGGCGTACTCAAAGGCTCCCATGCGGTCAGAATGTGCGTCAGTAAAGGCACCTTTGACATGCCCAAACAGCTCGCTCTCGACAAGGTTCTCAGCGACCGCGGCACAGTTGATGGGGACCAGGCGTTTTCCCTTGCGGGGGCTGTTCTGGTGGATGGCCTGGGCGATCAGCTCTTTGCCAGTGCCGCTTTCGCCAGTGATCAAGACGGTCGCGTCGGTGGGAGCGATGCGACGCAGTTGGTCCAGCACGGTCTGCATCGGCTGGCTGGCGGAAATGATCCTCTCAAAGCCAAACTTCTCATCCAGCCGCTGCTTAAGTTCACGGTTGTCACGTCGCAGGGCGACCGCCTCGGCGGCCCGCTTGACGACAGCACGCAACCGCTTCGGTGTGATCGGTTTTTCGAGGAAATTGAAGGCCCCCAATTGCATCGCCTCGACAGCCAGCGAAACGGTCGCGTGGCCGGTGACCATAATGACCTGCGCTTCCGGTAGCGCATCCACGGCAGAAGCGAGGACTTGCATGCCATCAACGTCGTTCATAACCAGGTCCGTGACGACGATATCGAAGCCGCCCTGCTCGATCCTGGCCTTGCCTTCCGGTCCACTGGTCGCCAGTTCGCACTGGTAACCGTCCCGTAACAGGCTCTCCACCATCGCTTGAGCATGGGCCTTGTCGTTATCCACGACGAGAACCTGCATTGCCGGAGATTGCGCCTCGCGAGGCTGCTGGTCTGTATCCGTTGGCATGTGATGATAATACCGGATGAAGCAAAAAGCGGCCAGCAGCTACTGTCAGTCGGCCAAGCGTGCCGGTGCGGGAAACTCAAGTGTGAACTTGGTCCCCTGCCCAACCTCACTTTCAACGCTAATCCTGCCGCCATGCGCCTCGACAACGCGACGTGCAAGCAGCAAACCGAGTCCCGATCCGGATTCCTTGGTGGTAAAAAAGGGGTCGAACATCTTGACCGCGGTCGATGCTTCCATACCGCAGCCAGAATCGATCAGATCGAGTGCCACACCGTCTCGCGTCAGCCGGGTGATGACCGTCAGCTCGCCTCCATTGGGCATCGCTTCGAGGGCATTCTTTACCAGATTGACGAGTGCCGCGTAGAGCGTCTGGGACTCCATGCGGATACTGGCAAGCTTGTTATCAAGGTAGCGGACGATTTCGACGGACTGCTCCTGGGCTTGCGGAGCAAACAGGTCAAGCACCCGGTCAACTTGCTCATTGAGATTGCCGGCGACAAGTTCAAGTTCCCCCATGCGGGCGAACTTGATGAAGTCATTCAGCAGTTTCTCTAGCCGCGTGCACTGGTCCTTGACCACACCCATCTTGCCCAGCACACGTTGGTCATGCGGGCCACTCAACTCCCCCAGATCTTCCTCCAACAACTCCATGTTCATACGAATCACAGAGAGTGGATTCTTGATCTCGTGGGCGAGGCTACTGGCCAACTGTGCCAGCTGTTGATAGCTGGCTTGCAGTTGGTCATCATGCTCCGAGCCATGGTCAGCAGCGCTGCCCATCAGGGGTCTCCCGACATCCTACCTGGTTGAAGGGAACTAGTTGCCAAACGGACTGGCCGACAGCCGTTGCTAATCACGATCCCGATCGCTGTCACGGTCACGGCCCCGATCGCTGTCACGGCCCCGATCGCTATCGCTGTCACGGCCCCGATCGCTATCGCTGTCACGGCCCCGATCGCTATCGCTGTCACGGCCCCGATCGCTCTCGCTGTCACGGC
>CAUZOB010000328.1:0-3509 GCA_963581185.1 Planctomycetota bacterium
GCTCGCCAGGATACCAATACCAGCTCCGCTGAGCGTATCGCTGACAAAATGTTCCAGGTGGCAGATCCGCTGCAGGGCGACAAGTGGGATGGCCGCCGCAAACCAGCAGCTCCAGCGCGGATAGAGAGTTGCAAGTCCAACAGCCAGGGCGGCCGCCGTTGTCACATGTCCCGAGGGAAAGCTCTCCAGTGTTCGATCTCTCAGAAAGGTGAAACTCTCTCCTTGAAAGATGTGAAACAAGCCCTGAAATGAAGCCCAGATTCCGCTCGATGTGTCAAACAGCGGGGGACGTTGGCGAGCCACAATGATCTTCAGCGTCAGCGTCACCAGGGCGGCCAGCAGAACGGCCACCGCAACGCGCAGGACAGTCCGTCGGCGATCCTGCTCAAGTACCAGCAGGATCAGCAGGATGACTGCCGCACCTGCAGCACGCGCCATCAATTCCACCGGCACGAGCAGGAAAACCGAACTTGAATCGCTGCGTAGTTGCCTGGTCCATGTGACAACCTGGGAATCGAGCAGCAGGGCGGGGAATGCGAGGACCAGCAAGGCAAGACCAAGAAAGGCCAGCTGGCGATCGCTGGGCGGACCGTTGGTCGTGCCGGCAGTTGGGAGCATGGGCGATCGCGTGTCGCGGTAAGGACAGGGTGACTATCAGCCAAGTGCTACGAGCGCGACGCCCGCAGCAGTATTCTAGTGTAGCGTTGTATCGCCACGAGGGTGTACGCCTGCTGGTCGCAGACGGTCGGTTGGATTTGATTTATTGGGGATCGTTTGCTAACCTTCGGTCAGGAGCGTTTCGGAGCTGAAATGCACTTTTCTCGCATCTATTGCCCCCTCCGGGGTGAGGATTTCAAAGCATGCTGCGGATCACCGATAGAGCGACAGCGACCACCTGTGACGGTGTATCTCGCAGAGACTTCATGCAGGTGGGATCGCTGGGTGCGGTCGGCCTGTCGTTACCCCAGATGCTGGAAGCACAGGCGCAGGGTGCGGTCGAAGATGGTAACGACGAAAAGTCCGTGATCATGATCTTCAACCTGGGCGCTCCCAGCCAGATCGACACATTCGATCCTAAACCAGATGCCGCTGCAGAAATCCGCGGCCCCTTCAAACCAATTGCAACTCGCTCAGCCGAGATCCAGTTGAGCGAGATCCTGCCACGGCACGCCGATGTCGCGGACCGCATGTCGGTGGTCCGCAGCTGTTTTCACACGGCCGCTGCAGTGCATGACACCGGCCACCAGATGATGCAGACCGGTCGCCTGTTCACAGGTGGCATTAATACACCCCACGCCGGCTGCGCTCTGAGTTACCTGCGTGGCCGCCGCACCGATTTGCCTGCCAACGTGGTTCTTCCGGAACCGATGGGACGGACTGGAGGCAACCTGCCACATGGCCAGGATGCCGGCTTCCTGGGGAAAGCCTATGACCCTTTCCTTTTAATGGCCGATCCCTCCAAGGACGGTTTCCAGGTCCCGGACCTGCTGCCCCCCAGTGAGATTGGCGAAGCACGACTGAACCGGCGCCGCAAGTTGCGTGAAGTCGTGGAGGATTCGGTGCGAGGATTTGAGAGCAGCGAGAATGCCAAGTTGCTGGACAGTAACTTTGAAGCAGCGTTTCGCTTGATGACCAGCCAGGCTGCTCGCAAGGCCTTTGACCTGGAAACGGAACCCCGTGCGGTTCGAGAAAAATATGGTATGAACCGCTTCGGTCAATGCTGCCTGCTGTCGCGGCGGCTGATTGAAGCTGGTGTGCGATTTGTGACTGTCAACACTTTCCTGACCGTGTTTGACGAAATCACCTGGGATATTCACGGCAGCAAACCGTTTACGTCCATCGAGGGCATGAAGAACATCGTCGCTCCCATGTACGACCAGGGTTATGCTGCCCTGATCGAGGATCTGACGGAACGAGGACTGCTCGATAACACGCTGGTCTGTAACCTGGCTGAGTTTGGTCGCACACCGCGTATCAACCCGGCGGGTGGCCGCGACCATTGGCCCCAGTGCTGGTCCGTCTATTTTGCTGGTGGCGGAGTTCAGGGTGGACGCGTGGTTGGCAAAAGCGACCCTATCGGCGGTTACCCCGCTGAGCGGCCGATCGATCCATCCCAGGTGGTGGCAACGATCTACCATAGCCTCGGCCTGGACCTGGAAACGGCGTTGCCGGGGCCAGCCGGTCGTCCATTCCCGCTGGTGGACTTTGGAACAGAAGAGATCCACGAGTTGTTCTGATAATTGGCAGCTGCCGGAGGCCAAGTGTGCCGCCGTCATCTTCACTCTGAGGATTCGATGTGATGCGTTATTCAATCGTCTGTGCGCTGCTGGCAGGATTCGTGCTGGGCGACTCCCTGGCAGCCGAATCGACGATTCAGATTCTGCCCAGGGAAATTGAGCTTTCCACAGTCGAAGCCAGGCAGCGCGTGCTGGTGCAACAGCTGCATGAGCAACAGGTGCACTCGCAGTTGCTCGAGGGCGTTGAGCTGACAAGCAGTGATGAGGCCATCGTGCGAGTGGATGATGGACTGCTGGTGCCGGTGGCTAATGGCACGGCAACGATCACGGCGCGCTACCAGGACCAGACAGCAACGGCCAGCGTCGTGGTGGCCGGCCAGGATCAACCCTTCACCTGGAGTTTCCGTAACCATGTGGAGTCGGTGCTCTCCAAGTCCGGCTGCAATGCCGGTGCCTGCCATGGTGCGCGGGCAGGGCAGAACGGTTTTCGCCTGACCCTGTTTGGCTTTGACCTCGAAGCGGACTACTCCTATCTCACCAGGCAGGCGCGTGGTCGGCGTGTCGTGCCATCCGACCCCGGACGCAGTCTTGTGCTGACCAAGCCAACTGGTGCGGTACCCCACAAGGGCGGCATACGGATGGAAGTTGGTGACCTGCGGTACCGTGTGCTCTCCGAATGGATTGCCGCCGGTACACCGGGCCCCTCAGCCGATGACGCGGTGATCGAGCGAGTGGAGGTGTTGCCCTACAACTCGCGGCAGCGGCCAGCGACGACACAACAGCTGGTCGTACTGGCCCACTTCAGCGATGGCCATGTCGAGGATGTGACCGCCTGGGCCAAGTACACGACAGTTAATCGGAACGTGGCGATTGTCGACGACGAGGGCCTGGTGCAGATCGTGGGACCGGGCCAGGGTGCCATCAAGGTCTGGTACCTGAACTACAACGAGCTCTCCTTCCTGAGCGTTCCCTACGAGAATGACCAGCTTGATGAGGCCGTCTTTGATGATTCGGAGCGGCACAATTTCATTGACGAACTAGTGCTGGACAAGTTGCAGTCGCTGAATTTGCCGCCCTCGCCGCTCTGTGATGATGCGACCTTCGTGCGACGGGCATTCCTGGATACCATCGGCATGCTGCCGACGGTGGCGGAGCTGAAAGAATTCCTCGACGACGATCGGCCCTCCGCCATCAAACGTCAGCGACTGGTGGACGATTTGCTGGCACGCCCCGAGTTCGTTGACTACTGGGCTTACAAATGGTCCGACCTGC
>CAUZOB010000329.1:0-3448 GCA_963581185.1 Planctomycetota bacterium
ACATCGGCCACGGCCGCATTCACGGTCATCACGCCCCGATCGATAATACCGATCTTGTTACAGATATCTGCCAGTTCCGGCAGGATGTGGCTGGAGACGATGATCGTCTTTCCCATTTTTCCCAGTCGGCGGAGCAGGTCGCGCATTTCGATGCGGGCCCGCGGATCGAGGCCACTGAGTGGTTCATCGAGCAACAGCACGGTTGGGTCATGGAGCAAAACGCGGGCCAGTCCCAATCTCTGGGTCTGTCCGCGAGAGAGCGTGTTGGCAAAAGCATCCCGCTTGAAATCCAGATCGACGATCTCCAGCATCTCGTCGCAGCGTTTGCGCCGCTGCGGTCCCTTGATGCGGTAGGCTGCCGCAAAGAACTCGAGATACTCGATCACCTTCATATCGTCATAGACGCCAAAAAAGTCAGGCAGGTAGCCCACCAGTCGCCGCGTCTCCCGGGGGCGAGTCAGCACCGACTTGCCACAGACAAGGGCATCGCCCGAGGTGGGATTCAGCAGCGTGGCAATGATCCGCATGGTGGTCGTCTTGCCTGCCCCATTTGGTCCGATGAAGCCGAACAGGTCGCCCTCGTCGAGGTCGATATTGATGTTCTGAATGGCGTACATGTCGCCATACTTCATTGTCAGTTGTTGAGTGCTAATCACCGTCTTGTTCCTCGCAACTACTCACGTCAGGGCAATGAATCGGCCTGCACTGGAATCAGCAGCCGGTAAAAGGTCCACTTCTGGTTCGGCACGGCGGCCTGGCCGGCCACAGCCAGCTCCGCAGCAGGACCAGCGGCCCGGCCAACCAGCACAGCTCGACCCAGGTCCAGGTGTCGGCTGAGGTCCAGCCAGGGCTGATAGCGATGAGTCAGGCTGGTGTAATTCCGTCCCCCAGCTGCTTCGTGAAACATCAACATCTCCGCCACTCGGGCGACATCAAAATCCTCCAGCGACCAGCCGCTTGATTTCCGCCGCCCACCTGCTCGACCGCGCGTTAACCGCGACTGCACGTTTCGCATCGTTTCTGAGAGTTGCCCGGCATCGACAACCTGGCCCGGCGCAAGCGGCCCTGGCAGCTGGAATGAAAGGTCGGCGTAGTACAGGACCGCATCCTCGAGTGTCACATTCAGCGGGTTTGCAAACGTCCCGCTCAAGTCCGCTGCCAGTCGATCTGGCGTCAATTCGGCCGTGTATTGTGGCTGGTAGTGTCCGACCACGGTGGCCAGCAAGCTGCGTGTCGACGCCGTTGCCATCGGCAGGCCATGGATTTCGCCGGTCCCCGGCAGGCCATGCCGATACGGCTGCTGGATAATCCCCCTGGCTTGCGTGGCCAGCCCACCGAGGCCACTGCCAGGCAGCCCTTGCCAGCTGAATTGATGGTCCAGAGTTGCTTCCGGGGCCAGGCCCGCCTGCCGCAGTCCGTCCCAGTTGACTGACAGGTCGATCGTGCGGGCGACCGGGTTGTAGTAATGGAACCAGCTGGTTGCACGCAGCCGACCGGACTTCAGATCCAGGTCGACAATCTCCAGCTGGTTGACCCGAACCTGTTGTTGCTTGAGTCGCCCGGACATGTTGAAGGCGATCAACGAGAAGCCGGCGACCAGTAGGGGAAACGTAACCCAGGTCCAGGTCGGTCGATTGAACTTTCTAAGCAGGTAATAATCGAGCGGTCCGATCGCCAGCAGGTAGATGACCAGGATCCCGGCAACCCAGTAGAAGTTGACGATAATGACACCGTCAAAGCGATCGAGTGCTGCCCGCAGCTGGCCCGACAGGTCGGTATAGCCGACATGTGCCACCTGCGCGCTGCGGTTGCCCCTCGACCCCTGACCGCCGGCATCCGCGCTATCGACCAGCAGTCCTTCCATCAGCCGATTAAAGGCCTCCCAGCCTGTCAATGGTGGCAGATCCAGGTCCACCGCCAGGAACACCAGCTGGCCCAGTCCGACAGCGGAGCGGACGATCATAGGCCGATTGCCAGTGCCACCAAGTCCATCAAATGCATCCACCTGGCCATCCACGTCAGCCAGCACTGTCATAGCGGACCCCGACAGCGGCGCAACCCTCAGTCGCTGCGATGCTCCGGCATAATCCTCCAGGCCTTCCGTCTGCCACTGCTGCAGCTGGCTCTCAAGTCGTCCCGGCAGCAGGTCTGCCCAGTTATCATCTGAGGCCACCAGCTCGGCACCGCGGCGACCGAGGCTGATCACAAGTCGACCACCGGCATGCAGCCAGTCGTTCAGTACATCGAATCGATTCACCCTCTCACTACCGGCACTGGTGAACGACGGCTGGCTGGTGGTCAGGATCAGCTGATCGACTCCGGCAAGCCCCAGCCAGCGGTCGGGCAATTCAGCCAGCGAATCGAGGTGCCCGATGTGCAGCGTCGACCCGGCCGTCAGCCCGCGACGCAGGGTAGCGACATTCAGCGGTAAATCTGCGCCCACGACGACAAGCCAGTAATCGGTGGAGAGCATTGGCAGCGGCAGCGGTACGCGGCGGGAATCGAATGATGCAGATCCGTCCTGTCTGAGCAGTACTTCGATACCGTCCGACTTGCGCCCCACTCGAACGTAAACAGTCTGGCTGGCTGTCTCGCCAGCAGCCAGCTGGACGGCTGCCGTGTAGCTGGCAGGCACACCATCGCCGTCCAGCACGGCGACTTCCAGTTGCAACGTTTGCTGGCTTTCTGCCGTCAGCTGGACGCGAACCGGCGTCCAGTGGCCTAACTTGTATCCACCGGCAACTCCGACCTGGACATCATCAATAGATGCCGCAGAGAGTCTGGCCAGCGGCAGGGAAGCGAGCAGCAGTGCCACGGATGCCAGCAAGGCAGTCTTGAGCAGGCGTGGTCGCAACTTCATGGGAATTGTCCAGCAGGCACGTGGTAGGTCATGCAAACCGTGCCGACGACCAACGCAACATTGAATTGTCCAGCATACGAGATATCGCCATAATCGGATACGGAACCTGACTGCTGCCGGTTCACGGCTTGTCGGCATCGTCGCACGAGCAGACCAGCTGACCACAACCAGGGCAGCCATTGCCATATTTGTCACGCAATGCCGCCGTCAGGTCGACGTCGGCCAGGTTGGCGATCGTCGTCAGCCAGGCGATCACATCGGCGAATTCCCCAGCTCGCTGCTCTGCAGTACCCTCTCGCAGGGCTGCCGCCAACTCACCAACTTCCTCCATTAACCACATAAAGGTGCCATCAATCCCTCGCGCCTGGTCCTTCTCGAGATACATCGTTCGAATCAGCTGCTGCAGGTCAGCAAGCGTCAGGTCAACCGCGGCGCTGTCGTGCTGATCGGATCCCGTCACGTTTCAACTCCCTTGGCAACGATGCTCAGTTGGTTTTTCAGCGGATCGAGGAACGGCGGGCATGGCAGCCAGCCCTGCTGAGCTTCAACCGTGATGCCAGCTTGGCTAGAATAACCACTTCTATCAAG
>CAUZOB010000330.1:0-3432 GCA_963581185.1 Planctomycetota bacterium
CATCAATTGCCTGATTCGTCGCCACGGTATAGAGCCAGGGGCGAAATCGCCGCGTCTCATCAAACCGATCGCACTTTAGATGCACCTGCAGAAAAGTTGCCTGGAAAACATCCTCGGCCATTTCTGCATGCCCCAGGTAGCGACGCAGGTAACTGTAAAGCTGCCGCTCGTATCGCTGAACCAGCTGCGCATACGCTTCCCGGTCTCCGTCCGTCCGATATTTGACGAGGAGCTGTTCATCCGTCACCTGGGCCCCAGGTTCGGGGTTCTGCGCAGGGGTCTTGGTCATCATTTCCACCTTACTCTACGGAACGGATTTGAAAAAGTTCGCTTTACCGTTCATTCACTGAGTCGGATCCGTTGGTTATGCTGCCGGTTGTCCCTGGCTGACATGAATTGCCAGGAGAGCCCAACCACTACAACTGGAAGCATGCAGTCATGTCGCTTGAGCGAGTCCTGGAGCCGGAAGTGATGGACAGCCGCCTGGAAGCTGTCGACTATGACTCGATGGACCATAGCCAGGTCAACCAGCTGTTCGTCGCTGACCTGCTGGCCGCCGGCCTGCCTGGCGACGATCTGCTCGACCTCGGCACCGGCACGGCCCAGATTCCGGTGGAGCTCTGCCAGCATCATTCCAGTTGCCGATTGCTGGCCGTGGACCTGGCAGTCGAGATGCTCGACCTGGCCGTTTACAACGTCGAATCAGCTGGCTTGATTGAGAGAATCCAGCTGGAGCATGTGGATGCCAAGCAGCTTCCTTACGAAGACCAGATGTTTGATGCCGTGATTTCAAACAGCATTGTCCATCACATCCCCGATCCCTACGATGTGCTATTGGAAGCAACCAGGGTTGTGCGACCCGGGGGTCGACTCTTCTTTCGCGACTTGATGCGACCCGCGACGGACGAGCAGGTCGAACAACTTGTGCAGTCCCATGCTGGCGATGAAAACGACCACCAGCGACAGATGTTCGACGACTCGCTGCGGGCCGCACTCAGCCTGGATGAAATTCGCGAGCTTGTCTCGAGGCTGGGGCTGGACCCGGCGACGGTAGATGCCAGTAGCGACCGGCACTGGACCTGGAATACAACGCGACCCGAGTCAACTCGACCGAACGAGACCAGCTGATGCGGCAATACCTGGACCTGATGCAACGGATCCTCGACGACGGAGTCGAAAAGCAGGATCGTACCGGCACCGGCACGCTCAGCCTGTTTGGCCACCAGATGCGATTCGACCTGGCCGACGGCTTCCCGCTGATGACCACCAAGAAACTTCACCTCAGCTCGATCATCCACGAGTTACTCTGGTTCCTGCAAGGCGATACCAATATTGCCTACCTGAAGGAGAACGAGGTACGGATCTGGGACGCCTGGGCCGATGAAGATGGCAACCTCGGTCCGATCTATGGCAAGCAGTGGAGAAGCTGGCCTGGCTCCGATGGCAAGGCGATCGACCAGATTGCTGAGCTGGTTGAGCAGATTCGCCATAACCCGGACTCCCGGCGACTGATTGTCAGTGCCTGGAACGTCGGTCAACTGGCCGAAATGGCCCTGCCCCCCTGCCACCTGCTATTCCAGTTTTACGTGGCCGACGGCAAGCTCTCCTGCCAGCTTTACCAGCGCAGTGCCGATGTTTTCCTGGGAGTTCCCTTTAATATTGCCTCCTACGCACTGTTGACCATGATGATGGCCCAGGTGACAGGACTCGCACTCGGTGACTTTGTCCACACGCTCGGCGATGCCCATCTCTACACCAATCATCTCGAGCAGGCCCGCCTGCAGATCGATCGCGAGCCACATTCACTGCCAACCATGACACTCAATGACCAGGTCGGTGTGCTTGAGGATTTCCGCTTCGAGGATTTCACCCTCAGCCAGTACCTGCCCCATCCGCACATCAAGGCGCCGGTGGCAGTCTAGAGATTGTCACACGCTCTCCATGAAACTGTCAGTCATCGTCGCCGTTGCTGAAAACCACGTGATTGGTCGTGAGGGCGCCCTGCCCTGGCACCTGCGTGCCGACCTGCAGCGATTCAAGCGGATCACCATCGGCCATCACATCATCATGGGCAGGTCGACCTATGAATCGATCGGACGCCTGCTGCCGGGCCGCACAACCATCATTCTCAGCCGACAGGAGGATTACGCCATTGAGGGGGCCCTGGTCGCCAGCTCGCTGGCGGACGCCTGCCAATTGGCCAGCCAGGACAGCGAGGCGTTTGTTGTCGGAGGCAGCTCCGTTTACGCCGCTGCCCTGCCCCTGGCAGAACGACTCTACCTGACCCGCGTGCTGGCCCATGTCGATGGCGACATCCATTTACCAGAGCTGGATATGCAGCAGTGGCAGTTACTGGAATCCGAGCTACAGGAAGCGGACGAACAGAACGATCACGCCTGTCGTTTTGAAATCCACCAGCGCTGCTCGCGCTAATGGTGATGTGCAGCGCCGCGCTCTTCGCCAGCGGATAATCATCCGCTCCAGCTCAGGCGCGGGGAAATGGGAACGGCATCACCTCAGCAATGTCCGATTTACCTTCTGCCACCATGAGCAGCCGGTCCATCCCCATGGCAACGCCACAGCAGTCACCCAGTCCCTGCCGCATGGCATCCAGCAGGTAGCTCTGCTCGGGCAACTCAGCTCGGCCATCAGACCGCCGCTGCTGGTTAACCTGTCGATTCCGTTCCAACAACTCTGCCGGATCCAGCAACTCGTGATAGCCGTTAGCCAGCTCAACTCCATTCACGTACAACTCAAAACGCTCTGCCACTGGAGGATCGCCGTCACGCAACTGGGCCAGCGCCGCCTGGCTGGCTGGATAATCAAACAGGATGGTCGGCTGATCAGCCAGCCAGGGCTCAATAAACTCAACCATCAGCAGATCAAGCCAGTCCCCCCGGTCCATGCTGCGCCAGTCATCAGGTGGTTGAAAATCAAGTTGTGCGATCAGGGCCAGTAGCTGGCTGGTGCTGCCGCTCAGTGGATCAAATTCCAGTCGCTGCTGGAATGCCTGCTGATAGCTGAGGCGGCGGGCCGGGCCGACTCCCAGCAGGTGCTGGCTCAACTCATCCAGCAGGTCGATCGCAGCTGTCATGGAATCGCCCAGCCGGTACCACTCCAGCATGCTGAATTCCGGATTGTGCCGACGTCCCTGCTCCTCGTCACGGAAGGCATGCGTCAACTGGTAAATCGCCTCGGCACCACTGGCGAGCAGCCTTTTCATGGCAAACTCGGGAGACGTCTGCAGCCACATCCGTCTGCCGGAGATCGTGACCGGGATCGGTTCGATGTGACGATCCACCACGGTATCAGCGGAGACGACCGGCGTATCGACTTCGATAAAACCTCGCTGGTCAAAAAATGAGCGGGCCAGCTGCCAGATTCGCGCCCTGGCCTGCAGCATATCGAGGCCAACCGCGGCCAGGCATTCGT
>CAUZOB010000331.1:0-3384 GCA_963581185.1 Planctomycetota bacterium
CTGGCCTCTTCAGCTGGTAGGCGCGCGACACGAGTTGATCCGGGTGTGGCGAATTCACGCAGGTACTGTACCCAGTAGCTATCGAGGAACTGCTCACAATCCGCCACGCGCCCCTCGTTGCAATGCGCGTAGGCGAGTGCGATGTTCCGCAGCAGTTCCCGCTGCTCCGACTGCTGGAACCAGATGTCATAGATTTTGACGTTGTCGATCCAAACATCCCCGCTCGACATCAGGTCGAATCCAACTCGCATCTCGCTCAAGCCGACGCTCGGCAGGTCGTCCACGAGCAACAGGAATGGTGTCCAGCGGCTTCCAATCGGCTTGACCGATTGGGGATCCTGGCCCGCTTCCGGCTTACCAATAGTCCGTGGCCGGTAATAGACGGAGCCACTCTGCTTGGCCTCGATCGCCAGCCGCAGCGATGGCTGCGGTCCACCTTCCGGAATGCGCAGCCAGACGGAGATTGCCATTCTGCCAGAACGCGGCGGCGGAAACGGTTCACTGCGAACCCACAAGGGGCGGTTAAAAGTTGCTGGTCGATGCAGCTTGAGCGCCGCTTTTCCCTGCTGAGGTTTGACTCGGTCCAGTTGAACTGTGGCGTCGTCCGCGGCACTGTGAATCCAGTTGCGTGGCTGGATGCCAAGGCCAGTACGTTCAAAGTCGGTATTGCTGAGTAGATCGACAGATTGTGGCTTCGCCAGGCTGGCAGCCTGCTGATTCACCTGGTGTATCTCAGCCAGCAACTGCTGCTTGATGGTTGGCGGCATGCTGACAGACAAGTCAGTGATCACAGCCTGGTCATTATCAAGCCAGGCTGCCCGGACATCGAATGCTTCAAGTTCGATTGTCCATCGCAGCTGGTTCTGTTCCCAGCTTGAGCGGGTGCCGCTGTCATCATCGTACAGTTGCAGCTGGGAGCCGCGTGCGGTACGAATCGTGATGTCTGCAGTGACTGGCCAGGGAGCGGTGTTGACAACATAGAAGTGGGTATCGTTGTCCTGCTCGTCAGCGACCCGTGCCTGGCGAATGATCACCGGTTGTTTTTGCAGGACCTGCTTGAAAGGCTGGGCCGGTAGCTTTTGCAGGGTCTGGCGGACTCGGCGGGTGGCCGCTTCCTGTCCCATCGGCAATAACCATCCCCCCTCGGCTACCAGCTGCAGATCGCGTTCTGCCAGGGCACGGACCAGGGGTTGCCGGGCTCGAAAGCCGGCAGCCACGACGCTGGCAATATGGGCGGAGTGCGTGTTCTGCTGGCCGAATGGACTGGCTGCAGGAAAGTCTGGTAGCTGAAACGTCTGCGGCCGGTGGTGAATCAGCAGCGCCGGGCTGCTGGGTGACTCAAACGCCGTACCGCTGCCATCGAACCACTGCCCTGAGATCTGGCTTGATTGTCCGGGAAGATCACGTGGCGGGCCCGATATCATCGGACTTAACCAGATCAGCTGCTTTTCATCTGCCAGCAGGGAACTGTCCAGGCCGATCGTTCGCAAGCCTGCAGACAGGTCGCCCGACGATGGCAGAGCAGGTTGCAAGTGGGGACTGACGAGTGGATGGGAGAGGAGTGTGCTGCCGCAGAGCACGAGCCGACCGTTGGCAGTCGCCTGCCGCATGTCGGCCGCCATGCCACGGTACAGCTCGGCCAGCTGATTGCAACGCCAGCGGCTCCAGTCATCTCGCCAGCGATCAGCAAGTGGATCGATCTGCTCGCCTTCTTCACTTTCGACCGCCATCCGGAGTCTGAAACGGTCGACTGTCCTGGCATCGGCACCGGCGGACAGGTCAGGCAACTGGGTATAGCTGTTGGGAGTCAACTGGATAGCAATCCCAGCGAAACTCGGGTGATGCTTGTAGCGGGCAGTGATTTCGCGGACCAGCGATCGCATCGCGTCCTGTACACGTGAATCAAGCGGATTGTAGTAGGGAGCCAGGCCCTCCTTGGACGGCGACTGGCCCGTCCACGGTGCGCCGTTGGGTCCTGCCAGCAGGATGCCCTCGGAGGCGGTTGGATCTTCGCGCAGCAGTTGCTCCAGTTGAGGAAGCGGCGCGTTGAATTGTATCGCCGGGATCAGCAGCAGCCCCTCACGATCGAACTGGCGAAATAACATCTCCAGCACATCTTTGCGAACCGGATCCTGTCCGGATTCAAAGAATACGCCACTGTCATAGCGGGGTGTGGCGGGCGCCAGCCGGCTGGGATAGAGGAAACTGCCATCACAGCCAATCGCCACGATGGCCGCGTTGTAGCCGGCATACGGAAGGTACTGGACCAGCCGTTCGCCGCCCTGGTAGAAGGTCTGCCAATCATCGAGACTGGTTTGCGAGACCGGGTCCAGTGTCTCGCTGCTGCCAAAATTCTCGGGGAACAGCGGTTTGTCGTAGTAGGCGGAGACCAGCCGGGAAGCTGTCGCTGGTTTTGGGCGAGTCAGCCCAGCACTGTTTTGCCGCATCCGGATTGTTCCGAACAACGCAGCCTGGCTCTTGTGGCTGTTGTGGATTAACAAAAAGGGAGTGCTGCTGCGGGGCCAGAAAAGTAATTGCTGCCGCTCCACTCGTGGCACTGTTGACCAGCGAGTTGTGGTCAACTGGACCGAAGCGTTTGGACCAAACGGTCCAACCTTGCCAGTCCGGTCGGGTTCCAGGATGCTGATCGAGAGCGACTGTTGCAGATCAGCAGGAAACTCAATAGTCAGCTGATGGACAGTCCCCGGCTTGTCGATCGGCAGCGGGATCGCTTGCCAGCCACCAGCTGCCAGTTTTGACCAGCTACGGTCGAAGTGAACGACGGTCGATGTCTTGCCATTGTCCACCGGTTCCTGGCTCCAGCCAGTGATGGCAGACAGGTTGGTCAGTTGCTGCAGCCAGTGCCACCAGTCGGGGTTGGCAGGATCCAACTCCAGTACATCGGTCCAGGACTGCTCGCTGGCATCTGCCTGCTGCATCCCAACCACCACCAGTTGCACGGTCCGTTGGATCACCACCTTGCTGCGTATCAAGCGGTCTGTGAAACGGCGCGGACGAACGGCCACGGTGACGTCATACACGCCGGGCTGTTGCGGTAAAGTCAGCTCGATTGGGGCAATGGTTGCCGGCCGGTTCGGCCCGGGACTGGTCATGGCCGGTTCGAGTTCCCGGATCACGTTGCCCGTGAGTGTTTCCAGCAACTGGACATCGCAGCGATAGCTGCCGGCGGTGACCAGGCCAGCCAGGTGAGGGACAGCGGTCAGCTTGAATACCTCGCCCGGCGTGAATACCAGCGAGGGCCGCTGGAACCGGACACGTAACATGTCGCCAGGCACGCGGCGGACCAACAACCGGTTGCCATTCAGGTCGAGTGTCTTTTCGATCGGTCCTCTCAGCAGGTCCGACAGGGATAGCTCGATGATC
>CAUZOB010000332.1:0-3331 GCA_963581185.1 Planctomycetota bacterium
TCCTGCCATCTTTCCCTCCTCCTTAGCTTCTCAATTATTGAACGACCAATCAGGCACTTGCCGGTTCGGCCAGTTCATCCTGCTCGGAATCCAACCCCCGTTGGATCTCGGCAATCCGCTTGGCCAGATCGTCCGGCCTCTGTGCCCTTTCCATCACGTCCTCAAATACCACGGTGCCATTCACCCAGTGCTTGAAGAGCGCGTCGTCCATCAACTGCATGCCAAACTTGGCACCGGTTTGAATCGCCGAGTTGATACGGAATGTCTTGTTCTCACGAATCAGGTTGGCAATGCTCGGATTGACAACCAGCACCTCGTAGGCGGCAATTCGCCCGCCACCCACCTTGGGAAGCAGCGTCTGAGCCAATACACCAATAATGGATGTGGAAAGCTGGGTGCGAATCTGATCCTGCAAGTTGCCCGGGAAGGCATCGATGATTCGGTTAATCGTGCCCTGGGCACTGTTCGTATGCAGAGTGCCGAACACAATGTGGCCCGTCTCCGCAGCCGTAATCGCTGCCTCAATCGTCTCCAGGTCACGCATTTCACCAACCAGAATGACATCGGGATCCTGCCGCAGAGCACGACGAATCGCCTCTGAGAATGATGGTACGTCAACGCCAATCTCGCGCTGGTTGATCGTCGAGTTGATGTGGTCGTGATAAAACTCGATCGGATCCTCGATCGTGATGATGTGGTGGTCACGAACCTCGTTGATAAAGTTCACCAGACTGGCCAGCGTCGTGCTCTTGCCCGATCCAGTCGGACCAGTGACCAGGAACAGCCCGCGAGGACGTAACACCAGGTTCTTGATGACCTCCGTCAGACCAAGTTCTTCTGGCGTTAACTTGTCGTTCGGAATCTGCCGCAACACCATGTAGATGCTGCCCCGCTGCTTGCCAACAGAAACTCGAAATCGAGCCTTGTCGCCAAAGGCGAAACCAAAGTCGGTTGTGCCCTGTTCCTGCAGCTCACGCTGGCAACGATCCGGCGTGATACTCTTCATCAGAGCAACCGTGTCATCCGAGTCCAGGACCTTCGTCTCCAGCTTACGCATGCGACCATGCAGGCGAAAAACCGGCGGCTGACCCACCGTGATATGAATATCACTGGCACCCTGCTTAATACAGGCTTCCAACAATTTATCGATCAGGACAGTCGCCATGATATTCCTCTTTCTCAGTTCGTCGACGCCTGGCAGCCATGCTCTCTGAAAACACCCGCCAGGGGTCTAACCGCTCGTATTATTCGCAACCGAAAATCGTGACTCAAATCCAACCTCGCCGCTGATCGTGAAATCCTGACTTTCCTGCCACCAACCGGACAGTTTCCGTCTGCCAGACAACAGCCAGCAGTGATTATCGCTAACCACTGACCAGCACGTGACTTGTCGACACTATTCTGCTGCCTCGTCTGCCTCCGCTGGCGGCTCGAAATCGCCGACAACTTCGTCCAGGATGTCCTGTTCCGTCTTCTTGGCAATTCGAAAAATCTCTTCCAATGTCGTGGTGCCCTGCAGCACTTTGTCGATTCCGTCCTGGTAAAGCGTGTGCATGCCCTCCTCGATCGCCGCCTCGCGAATCTCCATTGAGGAGGCGCCTTCAAACATCAACTCGCGAATCTTCGCCGTGACTCGCATGATCTCGTAAATCGCAATGCGGCCGCGATAGCCAGTCTTGTTACAGTAATTGCAGCCCTCTCCACGCTGAAAATTGCCGCTTTCCGCTTGTTCCATGGTGATTTCAGCCGCAGTTATAACCGCCTCCGATGGCTCCCAACCTTTCGTGCAACGAGTGCAAATCACCCGAACCAGTCGCTGAGCAAGCACCGCAATCACACTACTGGCGACCAAATACCCCGGCACGCCCATGTCCACCATCCGCGTGACAGCACTCGGCGCATCGTTTGTGTGCAGCGTACTGAAAACCAAGTGTCCAGTTAAAGAGGCCTGGATACCCATCGAAGCGGTCTCAGAATCCCGCATTTCTCCGACTAAAATGATGTTTGGTGCCTGCCGCAACATGGAGCGTATGATGCGTGAAAAGTCCAGTCCGATCGAGTGCCTGACTTCAACCTGGTTGATTCCAGCCAGGTAATACTCCACCGGATCTTCCGCTGTAATGATCTTTCGATCCGGGCGATTCAATGAATTGAGAGCTGCGTAGAGTGTAGTTGTCTTACCGGAGCCGGTTGGGCCGGTCACCAGTACGATCCCGTTGGGACGCTGAATCAGCTCAGAGAAGATCTTGTAATCCCCTTCGGAGAGGCCCAGTTGGCGAACGCCGATACGAATATTGTCCTGGTCCAGCAGCCGCATCACGACTGACTGACCGTGGTTCGTGGGAATGATACTGACTCTCAAATCCAGCGTTTTACCTCCTGCGGTAATCTTGATCCGACCATCCTGTGGTCGCCGCCTTTCGGCAATGTCCATGCGAGCCAGGATCTTGATGCGCGAGATGATGGCACCGAGCAATCGACGAGGTGGGCTGTCCCGTTCGACCAGTCGACCATCAATCCGATAGCGAATCCTGATCGTCTTTTCGAACGGCTCGATATGAATATCCGAGGCCCGCAGCTGAACCGCTTCACCAATCATCAGCTGTACCAGCCGTACGATCGGAGCACTGGAGTCATCTCCTTCATCGACATCACCCAGTCCATCGTCTGTCTCGGTGAAGTCGATGGCCGTATCGGTGAACTCCTGCAACATCGAGTCAGCACTTTCACCGTCAACCTGGCCGTAATAGCGGTTGATCGATTCCTGAATGCTCTCGCGGGGGGCCAGGGCAACCTGGACCTTGCGGTTGAGGATAAACCGCAGCTTTTCGATCGTCTCCATATCGAGCGGGTTGGCAATGATCACCTTGAGCGTATCGCCTTCTTCGGAAAGCGGCAGTGTGGCGTTTTCCCGCGCGATCGTCTCGGGCACCAGTTCGATCACCCGTTCTGGAATCCGGATCTCTGACAGATCGACATACTCCAGGCCATGCGCTTCGGCCAGGGCCCGGGCGACATCGTCGCCGCTGGCATAGCCAAGTCGCACCAGCGCATCGCCGATCGACATATTGCCACTCACGGCCATCGTCTTCGCTTCGGCCACCTGCTCGGCGCTGACCGCTTGATTACGAAGCAGAATGTCGATGTACTCTGAATTCTGATCAACCTGTTGTGACATCAGTTCCTCGTCGTTAACTGCCACAGTCCGGCCAGTTCGAATCTACCGAAGTGGCCCCTGCGGGTTGTGCCAAAAGTGAACACTTTCAGCAGTTTCATCGGCTTATCAGCCCTACGATAGCCGCTGAATCATGCTCAGAGTGCCCTGTCGGCG
>CAUZOB010000333.1:0-3257 GCA_963581185.1 Planctomycetota bacterium
TGCGTTAATGGGAAACGACTTGGTAAGGCCCATCTGCGCACGTATCCAGCAGCTAATGCGCACTCATTCCTTCAGCCCCACCCCGATATCCTGGTTAGAAGAATGGTCTGAGGAGGCAATTGCGCGCTGGGAGGAGTATCTGAACTCCGATAACGCGCAAACCGGAAGTTCCTACGTGGAGAATGTCTCTTACGTATGCGAACGGACAGGACAGTACACGTACTGGAACGACCAGGGCGATACTGATGCCCCCTATATAGGCTGTCCTGGCTGAAAGCTCCGCTTTCGCCATTTATTTTTTTGCTGAAACAGGGCTGTTCTGGCGACTAAGCCGGGGCAGCCTTGTTTCTTATCCATTGCGCCCTGCCCAATAGCCACGGTAAAATGTGGGGAACCAAGAAACCTGTAGGCAGGGGTCTTACCCGGGAGGAATTGTCTCATGGCATGGATGGCCGACGGCAAACGATTCAAGCACAGTCGCCGAGTGGGCGACCGGGTGCTAACCAGCTACTACGCAGGCCCGTTTGGTGCGGAGGTTGCGGAGCAAGTTGCAGAGCGATGCAGGCAGCGAGAGAAGCTCAAAGAAACCAAGCTCGAAGACAGTCTGTTGGACGGCCCGCTGGAGGCTGTCGAGCGCGCAATCACGTGCCTTTCGGCGGCATCTCTCTACGCAGGAGGATTTCACCGGCACAAGGGCGAGTGGAGGAAGCGGCATGGAAGCATTGGCTGAACCCCACGAGGAGCTCCTCAGCGAGACTGCTGAACTGATCCGCAGGGCAAAGACGGGCGATCCAGCGGCCATGCCTGAGATCCGCAAGCTCATGGAGCAGCGTACGGACATCTGCCAGATCCTGGGAGACGTCGCAGCAAATGCCCTGGTCAGTTGGATCCGGAGGTTCGCTGGTGACGACCTGATCCAGGCAGAGGCCGTTGGCATGCAAATGGACCAACTCCGGGATGAGCTGACCGAGCCGAGCGATGGCCCGCTGGAGAAGTTGCTCGTGGAGCAGATGCTGGTGACGTACATCCAATTGAATTACTCATCGGCAGTGCTCGCGCAAAGCGACTGCACACTCCTGGCGACGCTAAGGTATCTTGATACTCGCTTGGAGAAAACGACCCGGCGACTTACGCACCTGGCCAAGACCCTCGAGCTCTTACGCCGGGCACGCAGCAAGACCAAGACATCGCCCCAGCGTACCGCTGGCAAACAAAGTACCGTGCCGCTGGAGCCGGAACCTGCGTTCCCAGATTTCGCCCCGTCTAACCGCATTCGTGAGCTGGTCATGGGGATGGCCTAATATCTTCTGCCAGGTGTCTGCGCAACCCCCCTCTCTCGCTGGTATCTCCTCTGCCAGGCATGGCATAATAACGGCTGATGTCTTACCGCCTGTCAGCCACCCGCTTCGGCAATAAACCGTTCCTCCGTTACTACAGCCACGGTTTCCGTGCGGCCAGAACTTACGCCGTATCACCCTAACCACTTTACCCCTTTCGACTCGCCTGGCTGCGTAGCAGGAAGGTGGGTCGAAAAATCGGCAGCCCCGACATTCACTTCTCAAGAGGACGTGAAGACCCCCGCCTTCACCCCTGATAGCTAAAAAAAGGCACACCACCCAGGGCGTGATGCCCCAGGTGATGGCCCCACATGCCTCCATGCCAGTGTCTTCAAAAGGCAGCAGCCTGGTTACCTCCGGCGTCCCATTCGATGCACGGCTGACGCACATCGCAGAACATGCAATTGAAGCCAGGGCGGTAATGGAACTCGCCCAGATCAATCGCCCGCAAGTACTCACGGATCACCGCAAACAGCCGCGCCATGTGCCGCTGTGAGCGACGCTCGTAACGGTGTACATCGACGCGAGGCGTCTTGGTTTTCACGAGCGATCGAATCTCCAAGCCATGTTCCAAGTCACCTGTCAACTCGCGGAACATGGAAGCGTAACAGGCGAGCTGGATCTCATGTTGCTGCTCGATCGGCTCGCCGCCGCGTGCCGCCGTCTTGAAGTCAACCAGCACAGGACCGTCGTCGGTCTCCAGCAAGAGATCGCTCACGCCGACCATCGGCAGTCCAAGGCGATCACCCGTCAATGGATCCACCAGCGCCGCCTGCATGGCTGCCTCGACACCGATGACCTTCTCGTCGGTGTCAGCAAACTTGTCCCAATAGCAAGCAACCAATGATTGACACTTGGCCTTCAGCTTCTCGGAAGCGTCCTGCTTCTTGAACTCGATCCCTTCCTGATCCGCCGCAGTAGACCAGTGCTGATCAATGTGGCCAGCCACCTCGGCTGCGGAGAGACAAACCCCGGCCTGTCGGTGCCGATAGAAATACTCGAGCCCGTCATGGACCTGCTTACCCAGGAACAGATTCTCCGAGGGCGGCGTGCGAATGCCGTCGACGTATCGGAACTTGAATGCCAGTGGGCACCGAATCCAAAGCGATAGCCGTGAAGGACTGATGTAGTCCCAGACGGCTCCTCGATGCCCAGCCAGCGTGTCGCGGGAAAGAACTTCAGAACTCATCGCCAGTACCTCCATTGCCGAGAAGCCGGTCGAGCTGCAGGCGGCCCTGCTTGATGCCCTGCAACGTGTCGATCAATGCCGAGGCGTCGATACTGGTGAGATGGTCCACCGACGAGTTGTACATCCGCTCAGAAAGCGACTCGAGCAGGTTGTTGTCGAGTCCCTTGATCCCGGCAGCCAGGGTGCCAATAAACCTCAGTTGCTTCTCAGACGCACTACGGGCCGTACGACGGGCTCCGTTGCCGTTGTTACCACCACTATCGATGATCCGGTTTGCCGACGACGGAGTCGAGCTGTGGGAGACCATCTCAGCGGGTGCTTTCTGCTGAAGCTCCTGGTCCACCGAAGTACGGCAGGTTTCGAAGAGACTGGAAAGCCGGTCATGAAATACGCTGGGTTGTTCCAGAGCCAACTGGTCCAGCTCCACCTCGATGCCACAATGGGCACCGAGGCTTCCGTAGTCATCGGTTCCGATCTTCTTGGACGTGCCGACGCTGAGTTTGATAGCCATATTGAAAGGTCCTTTCGCTCTTGAGTGGTGTTTGAAGTTAGGCGGCCGTCGGGCGATTGTGCCGAACCAGCTGCACGTTTCTTTCCAGTTGCAGCTCATCCCAGTCGATGCCCGGGTAATCCGAATCCGGTGCAATCACATCGGCGAGAGAAAACCCTCTGGCGGCGATCTCCGCAACAGCTTCCCCGGTACAGTGGGCAACCTGGCGGTTGATTTCGCT
>CAUZOB010000334.1:0-3247 GCA_963581185.1 Planctomycetota bacterium
TGAGATAGAGTTTCGCCAAGCGCGACGTCGCAGCGAGAATCTGCGACACGCTGTCGCCAAGACGACTTCCCAGTTGTTGCAATTGTTGATCAACGTCCGCCATCCTGCTGCTGCGATCGCGAAAAGCCTGCTCGCACTTCGATTGTCGAACACGCAAGGTTGTCAGCTGCTGGTCGCTCGTCGCCAGCTCAACCTGCACATCGGTCGCCCGTTGGTGTTCCTGTTCCCTTTGCTGACCAAGCCGCTCGATCAAGTCGTTGGTACGTTGAATCTGTTGATCCAGCTCACGCTGGTTCTGCTGGAGCTGGGCATATTGTTCTTCACACAGCAGCCGTGCCTGCTTGGCACTCTGTTGCCGCCCCAGTGCCTCCCTCAGTTGCTGCTGAGCTTCACTCTGCCTTACTTCGATCTGAACCAGCAGTTGCTTTTGTGATTGCGTGCGAACACTGACGTCCACCATCTCGCTGTTCCATTGCCGGCGTCGCTGATTCAGCTCCCGAATCTCTTCATCCTGGAAATCAATCACGCCCTCCAGCCGCTGCACTTCCAGCTGCGACTGGTCGGCATGCTGACGCAGAACGGCCAGTTCCTGCTCCAGTGCCCGCAGTTCACTGCGGCGGGAAATCAGTCCTGTCAGAGATTCTCCCTGCCCCACGTGCAGGGTCCCGTTTTCTTCCAGTAATTCACCGGCCAGCGTGACCAGCCGAACGCGGCCACGCAAGCGAGACGAGAGCTGCCGAGCCTCAGCCAGAGTCTTCACGACCCAGCAGCTGGCAAGCATGTGTTGAGCCAGCTTTTCATAGCCGGGGCGAACTTCGACCATCCTGTCGGCCCGATTGATCACACCAGCTTCGCCAGCCAGGTCCAGCGGCGTGATATCCTCGTAGAGCGAGTCCAGCTGCAGGATGCCGACACGGCCAGGCAAATCCAGCTGGTCCTGCTCCAACGCCTCCGCACAAGCCGCTCCGCGCATCACGACATGTTGTGAGCGACCACCCAGCACCAGGTCGATCAGCGGTGCAATTGCCAGCGGTGCCTCGATCAGGTCGGCCACCAGGCCACAGAATTCACGACAGTGGCCCGTCGGCTGCTGTTCCGCTTGCTCGATCACGTACTGCACACCCGCTGCCACTCCATCCCGGTCCCGTTCCAGTTGGGCCAGCAAATCATACCGTTCTCTTACTCCACTGAGTCGACTCTGGTGCTCCGCTGCTTCCTCCTGCCGGCGTCCCTGCAGGCGGCGAGTTTCAGAAACTTCCCGCTCGGAGGCTGTCAGCTGGTCCGCCTGGTTCTCCAGCTGGCCGGCCAACCCCTGTTCCTCGTTGATCAACTCGCCCAACTGGTCCTGACCGTGTCGCCGACGTTTCCCCAGTTCCGTCAGGTGCACGCGGACAACTTCACTTGTTTCTGCAGCCGTCACTCTATCCTGCTCAACCGACTTCAGCTGGCTGGCAGTGGTGGCCAGCTGGGCTGCCTGGTCAAGCAGTTGGGCGCCAGACTTGTCTCGCTCCTCGCCAGCCTCTTGGAGCTGATTTTCCAGCCGCTGCACCGTCTGGCGGTGGGCTTCCAGCCGGCTAGCGATCTTCTCTGAGCGTTGTTCCCAATCGGCAAGTTCCAGGTTCGCTTGGTCCAGTTCACTGCGAGCTTCCACGGCCCCTGAGCTGAGCATCGCACGCTGCCCGCGAAACTGGAGGAATTGCTGTTCCAGTTCTTCCAGCCGCTGTCGTTGTTCTGCGACCGTTGATTGTCGCGCCGCGATCTGCTCCCGATGGCCCGACATCTGCGCTTCCAGCTCAAGGATCTCCCGGCTGCCGGACTGTTGCAGTTGATCAAGTTCCCGCTGCCGCTGCTCCTGCGTCTGCAAGGCCGTCCCCAACTCTCCAGCCTGGTCACGCAGCGTGGTCAGCTGGTCTTCAGTCAGCTGGATCTGATCACTCAACTCACGCCAGTCCGTCATACCCACCTGGGTCCGCAATTGTTGCAGGCGTTCGGTTTGTTCCCGGTAACGGCGAGCCTTGCCGGCCTGGGAGCGGACACTGCGCAGGCGACTCTCAACTTCGTCCACAATATCTGAGAGCCGGACCAGGTTCTGGTCGACACGTTCGAGGCGTCGTTGAGCTTCGATCTTCTTGGCCTTGAAGCGACTGATACCTGCCGCTTCTTCAAAGATCGCACGACGATCGCGAGGTGAGGCATTCAGCAGTTCTTCGACTTTACCCTGCTCAATCAGGCTGTAGGCATCAGCACCCACACCGGTACCGCGAAACAGATCGCGGACGTCCTTCAGGCGACAGGGTTGTCGATTGATCAAGTATTCGCCTTCGCCGCTGCGATAGACGCGACGGGTCACCTCCACTTCGTCGCTGTCGACCGACAGCGTGCGATCGGTGTTATCAAAGACGATCGTCGCTTCCGCCGTGTTGATCTGCCGACGCGACGACTTACTATCGGTCGTGAAGATCATGTCGGCCATTTCCCTGCCGCGCAGGCTCTTGGCACTTTGTTCCCCCAGCACCCACTTGATCGCATCCACGACGTTGGATTTTCCCGATCCATTCGGGCCCACCACAACGGTGATACCGGGCGGGAACTCAAACCGAGTCTTGTCGGCAAAGCTCTTGAAGCCGATCAATTCGAGTGCCTTGAGCATGGCCTTATCCGATTGCGTTTTCGCCCGCGACTGCAACTTGTTGAAAAAGGCCCGTCGTCGGTGACCGCTGCCGGTGGCCGGATCTGGCGGAAACGAGGGCTGAAAAAGAAATTACTGGTTCGTATTGGGGGTCGGGGTTATGGCCGTATTGTGTCGTTGCCGTCTGCTGACTGGTCCGTACCGGGGCCGGTATCGCGTCCCCACAGGAGCCGATTTGTGAACAGATCAGGCAGCGGGTTGAGCACCTGGATGTCAGTACTGCTGTCTGGTTGCTGGCTGGAATCTTCCCGATAATAGCTGCGGCCAGGTCGCGGACGGGCTCCAACGAGCACGCTGGCATCAATCGCCCCGTTGCTGCTGGCCTGGTGAAAGCACTGCAGCACCTCGGCATATCCGCCGCCAACCTTGCTGATCGCGTCCACGACATCGACCAGAGCGGGGCTGCAGCGGATAACCCGATCGGGCTGGCCCGGCACGAAGCGGCTGACCTGGAGCTGATCTTCACCGCTCGGGCGGATCAGGATTTCCTTGCCGGCGTAGAGAAAATTGGTCGGTCGCATTTCCAACTCCATCCCAAACACAACCATCTTGGCTGTG
>CAUZOB010000335.1:0-3226 GCA_963581185.1 Planctomycetota bacterium
TGCAAGCGGCGGGTTTCGGTGCCAGTCCAGTTCGATGCGTTGTCCTGCCACGATCTTTTGTAGGTCGCGCTTGTCCATGCGCAACAGCCCCACCTCGACGTTCAGGCCCGCCAGGAGCTGTTGGGCGCCACTATAAAGGTCAGTGAACTCCACCAACGCATCTTCCGCGTTGTCGGCCCGCTCCGTCTGGAATGCGATCGTGGAATCCTTGTCGGCCAGGATCGTGTCCATCGCAGCCGCCTGGGTCGAGTCCAGAGAGGGTCGTAGCGCCAGCGCACGGGAAGTTGCGCGCGAGTCTGCGGTTTGCGCCCTCACGACCAGCGCCTCCCGCTCTTGTCGCCATGCCACGGTGTCCGCTGCGACAGCAGAGTCTCTTTGGGCCAATAGCGTCGAGTCACGCACGTTTTGACTGCGATAAGCGGTCTCGGCAGAATCCCGGCTTGCCAGTGAGTCCTCGAGCGCCACAATCGATTCTCGTGCGTCCTCGACACGGTTTTTGGCGAGCAGTCCGGAAGCCATGATGACAACCACGACAGCCAGCACCACAACAATCACCGCATTCCACTTGCTGAGCTGTCTCATCGTCGCGCTTCGCGCTCGACGATCTCTACAGTGACCTTCTCGTTGTTATCGTATGCAGCAATACACCGTTTGTAGAGAGCAACGTAAGCGGGCTCAGAGGACGCGCCGGAAAACTCGCCATTCGGTAAAGCGATCGGCACAACGTTAGGTAGTAGGCAGCCTTCAGTGTGCTTCTCTTTGTTGCCGATGTGGAAGTACACATATTCGAAGTCGGGCACATTCTGGAGGTGGAGCACGCCGCGGTGGATGCCCGGGAACCTATCGTAGTATTTGTCGAACTTGGCGGAGTGCTCGCGCAGCTTCACCTCATAATGCCCAGCCGGAATCGCAGTCTCGCCTTTTACTTTCTTGAGTCGACCTTCGTCTTCTACGATAAAGCACGACCACGGATCGTCGCCAGAAAGCGTGAGCTTTCCAAGCGTGGAGTCGAGCCCGTATCCGAACCTTTCGATGTGGATCGTCAGCATTAGCCTTCGTCCTCCAGTCCTGTTTCTGACATTTTCGTGTCCCGGGCCATGCGCCCTCCGATCAGTGCAAACCCCGCTGGCACAACGACAACCCACGAGCCCGTGTCCTTCCACCAGTCGAGCACAAACGAGCCTATGTAGGCAACCATAACGATAGAGTAGGTGCGCGACAAAAGCCACCCACCCGCGCCGAGACTCATTTGAGTTTAGCTAGGCTTTGGGAGATCGTTTCGAGATGCCGTCCCTGGCTTTCTTGCGATTTCAGGATCTCCACAAGCAGTTCCTTTGATTCCCTGGCGTGCTTTGCCGTCAACAAGAACCGCTCCATGCCGTCATCATCACGATGCCCCAGCAAGTCTGTCAGCTTCTTCGTTTCCCGCGCCACCTGGGCGAGCATTTGGCGGTCGCTGTTGCTGATGCTACTGCTGCCGTTGTTCACGGGTTTGCCTGGCATCTTGCCGTACATATTAGCTATGTAAACGACGAGGAACACGCCAGCAATGAGGCCCATGACCCAGTCCGGAGCGCCCTCAGTCACAGAATCGGGGAACACGCCTTGTGCCACAATCGGCAAGATAATCGGCAAAGGAATGTCAAGCAGGCGAAGCGGCATGGGACGTGATTCCCAGGAAAAAGAAATAAATAAGAATCATCGTCGGCGGGTTGGTCGGGTTGATCGGCTCCTGCCACGTGATCGTTGCCCACCCAATGCGCTACTAGCCCAACTGTCCATAATCGAGTCGTGTGTCTCGAGGGACGAGTACAGTTCAGGCCCCAAGAACTCGCGCAGGCCATCCTCATGCTCGTCAGGAACTCTCGGCAACAGCCGGCGAGACCGGATCGACATTGCAACGTTGCTTTTATCCTTGCCCTCAACCTCGAGTGCCTTGTTTACGAACCCTTCGGCTTTTGCAATCGTGTTTCCGGTTGGGTTCTCTTTCGTCCACAGCTCGTAGGCGCGGTTCATGTTGCTCCGGAACTTACGGTCGTCGGCTTGGGCCTGGGCCTGGTTGCCGCCAAACGAGACAACGTCGTTATCCCGCATATATTTCCAGTAACGGGTAATCGCGAGGTCGCGCACCGGGTCCGTATCGCTTAGGCCCATCGACGTTGCTATGTCTCTCATCGATCGCGGCCCCGGATTCATCCTGTCGAAGAACGCCCCCGTGCGTTCCAGGGCGTTCATGTACTGATAGCGGCCGGCGCCGAAAGCGAAAGCAACGGCCTCCGCCATGACCGACAGTGGCGCGGACAGCATCCAGAGGTTCTCTATTTTGCGGTCGCCTTCCATGCGAACCATCATGTTGTAGATCGGACCAAGCGTCGAGGTCGCCAACCCTTCAAGCATGAACTCGTCGGGCTCGTCCTCGAAATCCTTTAGCGCCGCGGCCAGCCCCAGCCCGCCACCGGCTAGCAACGAAAGCATGAACACTGTCAGTACTCCAGACGAGCTCTTGCCACCCATGAATTGAGCATAGGTCTTCATGGTTGCGGCCAGACGGGCTACATCCTTTGTGCCCCGATCGCCGGCCTTGAATCGCACCAACTCTTTCCCGACGCCAACGTGCAGCTTATCGAGATTGCGCAAGCTCATCATGGTGTAGCGGTGGAACGCAATCCACCGATTGAACGCCGCGCTATTCGCCGCTTGGCTCTCTTCGGCCGGCAGGCTCAGCTTAGTTGTGTTCGATCGCGATGCGAACCGGCGAGCGATCTCGACGTACATCTCGTCCGAAGCAGACTTGGCCCTGAACTCAGCAACTTCATCCCCAGTGAACCCAAGGATATGCTCTACCACGAATAGATCGGACTCGAACTGGATCCCGGAAGAGCCGCCGTCCTTCGCCGGCGCTCGCATGTCCTCGGACAGCACGATGCCCATTGCCGCAGCTTGCATCTCCTGAAACTTCCAAGCCTGGATAGTTGGAAATGCCCGTAGGGCGTACTCACGGAAGATGCGCGGCACCGACGTGTAAAGCGGGCGCTGGCGATCGATGGTAGCGTGCGCGACCCAGGTCTGAGCTAGCCCAGCGCGCGCGTACTGCTTCTGGAGAGCATTCCACCCTTCCTCTGATGCAGCGAGCTTTTTCGTCATTTTCATCAGCCGCACAGGACCGCCGCCGAACGCCTGGATGTTGCCGAGCACCTCGAACGTATTCACCACAGACGCGCGGGTC
>CAUZOB010000336.1:0-3223 GCA_963581185.1 Planctomycetota bacterium
GAACTCGAAAAGGTAGCCCTCACAAGCGACCTGGCCGAGGGCCGAATGGCAGCCCTCTACAGTCTGGATGGCCTCGGGACACTGAGCGAACGCATCCTGCTCCAAGCACTTGCCGACCACGCTCCGTTGGTCCGAAACCATGCCCTCAAGTTAACTGAGTCCCAGCTGGCAACCTCACCTGGCCTGGTCGCCGCCATCTGCAACATGACGGATGATTCGGACATCCGAGTCCGGTACCAACTTGCCTTCTCCCTCGGCGCCGCCGAAGGCCGGGCTCGCAACCGTGCACTCGCCGACATCGCCCTGCACGACAGTGCCGACAGCTGGATGGCATTAGCGATCCAGTCTTCACTCGACAGGGGAGCTGGAGACATGCTTGGCCTGCTGGCACGTGACCCTGTTTACCGGGCAACTGGCCACGGCAGCCAGCTGCTGGTGAACCTCGCCGGCCAGATCGGCAAGGCCAACCGGTCCAATGAAATCGCCCGGGTCATAACCACGCTTGGCGAGCTGGGAGAAGACGACGCCTCACTGAGCAAACAATTGGTAGAAGCGCTACTGGTCAGCCAGCAGGGAGAAGCACGCGACCGCATCCTGGCAGCTGCCGGTGGCAAGGCAGCAGGAATCCTGATGCAGTTACTGGCGGAAGCAACAGCGGTCGCCAGCGATGACAAGCAGCCGGCCGAAAAGAGATCCGAAGCGATTCGGAGCCTCCAGTTAGCCAGCCTGGACGAGATTAAACCGCTGATCGCCAGGTTACTTGATTTTCGACAGCCAGGAAGCGTTCAGGCCGCCGCACTGGAAACGCTCGGCGACTACAGCCAGCCTGCTGCTGCTTCATTGATTCTCGACAACTGGCAAGGCATGAGTCCATCGTTGCGGGCCACGGCAGCTGAAACGTTGATGTCCCGCCCCAGTTGGGTTCACCTTCTGCTGGATGCCATCCAGCAGAATCGTATCAAGCGGGGAGACCTGGACCCCTTGCGGGTGGAACTGCTGAAACAACATCCAGACGCAGCGCTCGCCAAGCGGGTCATGCAGCTGTTCGGCGACGCCAGCCTGGCTCGACGGCAGGAGGTCATTCAGCAATACCAACCTGCCCTGTCGGCCGAGGGCGATCCCACGACAGGCAAACTGGTCTTCAAAAAAGTCTGCTCCGCCTGTCACAAGCTCGAAGGTGTTGGTCAGGATGTAGGAGCCGATCTCAAAGCGGTTCGCAATCGCGGATTGGCGGCCGTCATGCTCAACGTGCTGGATCCCAATCGGGAAGTCAAACCGATGTATCTCACCTATATCTTGATCACCGACGATGGCCGCTCGTTGACTGGTATGATTCAACAGGAGAATGCCAATAGCCTGCAGATTCGTCGGCCCGATGGCACCACCGTCGACGTCCAGCGGAACCAGATTGATGCGATTCGCAGCAGTGGGCTGTCATTTATGCCCGAGGGCCTGGAAAAACAACTGGATCTGCAGGCCATGGCAGACCTGTTGGCGTACCTTGATTCCATTCGTTAGCCGCGGCTGTCCAGGGCCTGCTCGCTCTGTCGCTGCCAACACCGCCAGCCGTTCGCAGAGACATCGCACCTGCCGTTCCTTTTTATCTCCGAGACCTGCTAACACTCGCTGCTGCCAAGACGATAAAATACGATACACCGCATCCTCTCTTGACTGGAGTTGCCATGAGTGAGCAGACATCCCGCCGGCGTTTCCTGAAGAAATCCTCCGAGATTGTTGCGGCTTCAGCCGCCATCTCTACTCTCGGCGGAGTCCACGCTTCCGCACAAGAAAAGAAGGCCAAGCTGACTATTGGCATCATCGGCTGCGGCGGCATCATGACACTGCATGTCCGCACCCTTGTCGGCCGTAAGGACTCTGTCGAGATTGCCTGGCTGTGTGATGTTGACGAGTCTCAGGTGGACAGGATGTCGAAGTACATCACCAACGGCTTCCAGCCCGCTCCACCCAACCGGACCTCGAATTACGAGGACGTCATCAACGACAAGAATGTGGATGCCGTGGTGATTGCCACACCACACCATTGGCACGCGCCGATCGCGATTGCGGCCATGCAAGCCGGCAAGGACTGCTATATCGAGAAACCGATTTCGCATGTCTACAACGAGGGTCATGCGATCATCAAGGCGGCCAAGAAATACGGTCGTGTTGTCCAGCAGGGCAGCCAGATGCGAAACAGCCCTGTAACAAGGAAGGCTGAGAAGCTGCTGAAGGATGGCATCATTGGAGATGTCAAGGTTGCCCGTGCCTGGACGGCAGAGACTCGGACTGTCGCCAAACCGCTGCCTAACGGCAGCGCACCATCCACCTGCGATTACGATCGCTGGCTCGGACCGGCACCTGTACACGCTTTCAATCCCCACCGCTTCCACGGCACCTGGCGGATGTACCAGGATTATGGCAACGGCGAAATTGGTGACGACGGTATCCATGATCTCGACATGGCCTGCTGGGGCCTGGGTGTCGATTCGGTGCCGAGTCAGATAACATCTCGTGGCAGTCGCATGATGCTGCACGGACACGCCAGCGATTATCCGGATAACATGATCGTGACCTATGAATACGAGGATGGTCGCCTGTTGATTTACGAGAACTATCCCTTCACTGCCTATGGCCTGCACGGTTTCGATAACGGCAATGTGTTTTACGGCACCGATGGCTACATGATTTTCTCCCGCCGCGGGGCCTTCAGTACGTTCCTGGGACCCAAGGGTGAGCCCGGGCCGACCGAGGGCCAGGAGATTCGTGGTCAACGAGGTTATGCCGAGCACATGCACGAATTCCAGGCCGCCATCCGAAATCGCACGACCACCAAGGCGAATCCCCAAACGGCTCACTACAGCTGTGCCCTCGTCCACCTGGGCGAAATCGCCTTCCGTACAGCCGGTCGTCTGGATTTTGATCCCAAGACCGAGACCTTCGTTGACAACGACGATGCCAACGCCTTATTGACCAAGGAATATCGAAAGCCATACACGCTGCCCGAAGTGTAGTACACCTCGTCAGCAGCCGCCTGTTCTGTTTTGACTCCCTGTCGATACCAGGCTATCCGATAACTGTCAGCCCCCTTGGGCCTGCTGCCCATACATGAGTGTCTGATGCCACGTATCCTAATCTTCTCCTGCATGCAGGAAGTCTCTTCGTTCAATCCAGTCCCCAGTACGATCGAGGACTTCAATATTGGCCGAGGCCAGCAATGGCTCGA
>CAUZOB010000337.1:0-3200 GCA_963581185.1 Planctomycetota bacterium
CGTCAGCTTTGAAGTCAACTTTACCGAGGCGGGAGTCTACCAGTTGCTGCTCGATTACGGCCGTACTGGCAACCCGGTCAAGGGCAGCGTCGAAGTCGGTCAGCAGGTGATTGACCTGCACCTCGCATCCACTGGTGCCTGGACGACTTACCAGCAGTCTCCGGTCGGGCATCTTGTCGTCGAATCGGTGGGCCCGCAGACGATCACGATTCGGGCCAGTGAAATCACCTCGGGCGCATTTATTGAACTGCGGGGATTGTCTCTGCAGCCGATGAACACGCCAGTCGCGGTTCCGATTGGCAGTGACCTGGAGTTCCGTTTCCCCAGGCGCCAGCTCAGATACACGCGGCTGATCATCGACGAGTATACGGGTGACTCGGTGATCCTGAACCACATCGAAGTGGGTGATGCCAAGGCAGGGACTGAGCATATTCCCACGGATGCTGATGTGCTGTCGCTGGCTTCCAACAATACGCTCGAGATCGCTGCCGGCGACAATGTAACGGCGACTTATACCGACGAGTTCACGCAGACGATCACTGGCACCAGCCGATTGCTGACCCGCACGTTGACCGCCACTTACAACAACGGCACGGTTGCTCCGATTGCCTACGATTACCTGGTCGGGGGCAATGGCGTCACATCAACCCGCCGCAAGGCACTCAAGCGGGTCGATCCCGGTGACGAAATCGTGGTCGAAATTGTCGATTACGACCGCGACGAGACCGTTGATCAGGACAAGGTCGACTTCCAGGTGCAGGTCAATGACGAGCCACCGATCCCGTTGATCGCGACCGAAACCGACATCAACAGCGGTACATTCACTCGCAAGGTACTGACAAGTGCCGAGATCCAGCAGGTCGGTGGACCGGAAGAAGAAATCACCATCAAGGTTGCTGAGGGAGACCAGGTTTACTTGCTCTATACAGACCGCCAGAACACCTTCCCGGGCCATTCCGTCCCGCGGCGATCGGTGGTCTATGTCAACCAGCCGACCGACGGCCAGGTGCGAGTGCTGGCATCGAGAGTCACACTCCCGCCAGAAGGATCCGAAGCGGCTCCTCAGATCAGTTATGCAGTGCCCGCTGAGGGCCAGGATGTGGCCGGTGTCGCGCTGACCGCTCCGCTGACAATCGAGGTCATTGATCCGGATGCAGCCAAGGACAGCGAAAGCCGCGTGATCGTGGCGGTCAAGACCAGCAGCGGTGCCACGGTCAACGTGGAGTGCGTGATTTCGTCCTCCTTTGGCGACTTCCAGGGTCTCACATCGGCGGACGACGAGGCGCTGGAGCAGGGGCGGTTTGTTGGCCAACTGGTGATGCAACTGGGTGGTCCAGACAGTCCGCCAATCGTCCCGATCGCCGGCGACATGCCACGCAGCCTGATCGGTCGGGTCCGCCTGGCGGATTCGCTGGACGATGACGAGCCGACCGAGAATACCAACCTGGTGACCCGCGTGCTGCACCTGACAGGCCAGGACATTATCAGCTCGTCCTACCAGGACACGCGCCGTACGGACGCGACACCGCTGCAACTGGAGGCCCAGGGTCGACTGCTCTCGGCAGCCGAGTTGACACTGACGGACCGCGAATACGAGAAGTCGATTGAGCAGCTGCATGTTGGCGAGCGGCTGTACGTGATGGTCAGTGATGCCGATCAGGATGTGAGTGATGATCGAGATAGCATCCTGGTCACAGTCACGTCGGAAAAGGGCGAGCAGGAGATCGTCAGCCTGTCCGAGACGACCATTCATAGCGGCATCTTCACCGGCTCATTTGAATTGACGGCAGAGGCTGAGCCGACGCAGGGCAACCTGGTGGCCGAGACACCCGAGTTGGAAACCTATTTCGGCGACCTGGTCTCGGTGGAGTACACCGATCCGGCATCGCCCAACGGAACGGACACAGACGTCAGCAGCGTGCAGCTGCCGGTGGTAGTCGGCACGGACGGACTGATCGCAGCCTTCAGCAAGACTTTTAATGACGAGAACCTTGCGGTTGAGACCAAATTCCGGATCGCCGAAAGTTACTTCGAGTTGTTCAAGAGTCACAGTGACCTGGGGCAGGAAGAGAACAAGACGACCGATCTGCAAGCGGGTCGTCGCATCCTGCGTGAAGTCATGGAGGACTACCCCGATCCCAAGTATGCACCGCGTGTCGCCTACCTGCTGGGTCAATTCTCTCAGGAGTTACAGCAATGGTCCGAGGCAATTCGTTCCTACGAAATGATTCTGACTCAATTCCCCGACCATTCACTGGCTCCCGACGCCCAGTACAAGCTGGCCCAGTGCCACGAGGAGTCGGGGAATTTTGACGAGGCGCTGGAAGCTTACGTGACGTTGGCGGCAACGCATCCCAAGAGCCCGTTGATTGCCAACGTGATGATCCGAATCGCGGATTACTTTTACCAGACCGAGAACTTTGTCATCTCGGCTCAGGTGGGAGAGAAGTTCCTCGAGCGATTCGATGGCCACCAGTTTGCATCCCGGATGGCATTCCGTGTCGGCCAGTGTTACTACAAGGACGAAAACTACGGTGATGCAGGCAGCGCCTTTGACAAGTTTGCCAAGCTATTCCCCGAGGACGCACTGGGATCCGACGCGCTGTTCTGGGCCGGCGAAAGTTACCGCCAGGGCACCAACAACCGTGAGGCATTCCGTCGCTACAACCGCTGTCGCTGGGACTTCCCTGCCAGCGAGGCGGCCAAGTACGCACGCGGTCGGCTGGCACTGCCCGAGATGCTCCAGCAGTTCGAAGCGGAAGCGGCCAGCATCGATAACGACAACTAGTACGAAGCGTCCTGATAGTCTCTGCAGGCAGAACTTCTGCCCTCACCAGGCTGCGGGCAATCAACAGGTGTGGGGAACGAGCAATGAAGTATGTCCTGGCCGTCGTGGTGATCCTGTTCGGTGTCTCGCTGTCTGCACAGCCAGCCATCGATACCACTCCACCAGACGACGTCAAAGCGGTCGACGCGGACCCGGTAACGCCGGACGATGAGGCGGATCCAAAAGCAGCAGAGGGGGACACGCCCGACGCGGCGGACCAGCCAGACGGGGATACGGAATCCGACGCTGATGAGGACGAGGCCGAAAAAGGCTTCTTCCAGACTGGCGCTCTGGGGCTGTTGATCGACGGCGGCATCTTCATGTGGCCGCTGGTGATCATGGCAATCCTGGCCGCCGGCGTGATCATCGAACG
>CAUZOB010000338.1:0-3184 GCA_963581185.1 Planctomycetota bacterium
TCGGGCATGGCTTTCCAGGGAGTCGGCGAGGTGACCTGTTCACTGGGCGAAGTCAGGAACCGGGGTGACTTGATCATCTTCTGGGGTTCCAATCCCGCCGAGAGCCACCCCCGGCATTTCACCAAGTACAGCTTGATGCCCAAGGGGATGTTCGTTCCCAACGGCCGCAAGGACCGCACCTGTGTGATCATCGATGTGCGCAAGACGAAGAGTGCCAAGGCAGCTGATATTTTTCTGCAGATCAAGCCACGGAGTGATTTTGAGGTGGCCTGGACGTTGCGAGCATTGTTGCAGGACATCGAATTGGATCCTGAGCAGGTGGAACGAGAGACCGGCCTGCCGCTGGAAGTCTGGCAGGACCTGGTAGATCGCATGAAGGCGGCCAAGTTTGGCGTCATTTTCTTTGGCATGGGGGTCACCATGACCCGTGGCAAGCATGCCAACAGCGAAGCGATCCTGGCACTGACCCGCGACCTGAATCGCTATACCCGCTTTACCTGCAAGCCAAATCGCGGTCACGGTAACGTCACCGGCGCGGATAACGTGGTGGCCTGGCGCACCGGCTTCCCCTTCGGAGTCAACCTGGCTCGCGGTTATCCCCGCTTCAACCCCGGCGAATATACTGCCGCGGATGTGCTGGCACGGCGGGAGGCGGATGCTGCCATGATTATTGCCAGCGATCCGCTGGCGAATTTCAGCCAGCCGGCGCGGGAGCACCTGGCATCGATTCCTTTCATTGCCATGGATCCCAAGGAATCGCCGACAACGCGTGCAGCCGAGGTGGCCTTCACCGTCGCTACCTATGGCATCAACGTCCCCGGCACGGTCTACCGCATGGACGATGTGCCGATTCCGCTGCGACCCGCCTTTGACTCTCCCCATCCCAGCGATTATGACGTGCTGCTGGGAATCGACCGCCGCGTACGAGAATTAAAGAACATCCAGCCAAGGGGGACCTGAAAGCCGAACGAGGTGTCCCTGCTTATCGCACCAGGGGGGCGAGACCGAGTAACCGTCGCATCATGCCGATCTGTCCCGCATGTAACATCTCGTGATGGGCAGACATCAGCAATGCACCAAGCCGAGTCGCCTGACCGACGTAGGGCGGTTCTACTTCTTCACCCAGTTGTTCCAGCGGATACGATTCCAGCTCCTTCAGCACCTGACTATGAACTCGATTAAACACATCCAGGATATCTGCCACAGCCAGAGCATCCTCGGCCGAGGATGCTGGCGTGGAGTCCTTGGCAAAAGCTCGCATGAACGGCTTGGGCATCAACTCCCGATCCAACGGCTGTCGGCCACGCTGCCGCAGCAGTGCCAGTCCGTACTGGGCCATGGCAATATGGCCAACCTGCCAGGCGACATGGTTGACCCCTTCAACCGGTTGCTCGTACCAGCGGTCCGGCGAAATATCAGACAGGACCAGGTTGGTGTTGTCGCGCGTGAAGATAATCTGCTCTCGCGCCATATCCAGCTGGGTTTGCCGTTGCGCCTGGTCAGTCATCAGGTTCTTCACTCCTTGCTCACGATACGAGGTGCCATGCTGTAATGTCTTCCTCGCTGATAAAAATTGAAGCTGGTTGTGTCTATGATCCACGCCACGGAGTGGATGGGCAGGTGATGGATCTCTGGATCCAGGATGGACGGATGGTCGCCCCGCCCGCCGACAACCGCCGCCCAGACCGCACTCTCAATGTGGCCGGCATGGTGGTGATGCCGGGCGGAATTGACATGCATTGTCACATTGCCGGGCCGAAGGTCAACATGGCACGCAAGCTGCGGCCCGAGGAAAAACGCCACGAGCAAGTCATGCCGCGGACCGATCGGACCCATAGCGGCTCGCTCGGAAGCGTCCCCAGTACCTTTGCCACTGGCTACAAGTACATCGGGCTTGGCTATACCACTGCCTTCGATGCCGCCGTGCCGCCACTCTCGGCACGCCATGCCCATGAGGAGTTTGAGGACACGCCCTGTATCGACAAGGGCTTCTATGTCCTGATGGGCAATAACCACTATGTGATGAAGGCAATTGCGGATCAAGAACCTCAGCGGCTGCAAGCCTTCGTGGCCTGGCTGCTGGGCGCCGCCAAGGGCTATGCACCAAAGCTGGTGAATCCTGGCGGCGTGGAAGTCTGGAAGCATCACCAGGCTGGTAATGTCTCCACGATCGATCAGCCAGTCGACCATTACAATGTCACTCCCCGGCAGATCATTAGTGAAATGGCCCGCGCCAGCAGCCAACTGCAACTTCCCCATCCCGTCCACATCCACTGCAATAACCTCGGGCTACCCGGCAACTGGACGACCACCATGGAGAGCATGCAGGCTCTCGAAGGTCATGCTGGGCATATCACGCATATCCAGTTTCACAGTTACGGAGGCGGGGACGGCGACGAGAACACTTTCAACTCGCGCGTCACCGAATTGGCCGATTACGTCAACTCGCACGAGAATGTCACCGTCGATGTCGGCCAGGTGATGTTCGGCAAGACGACCAGCATGACTGGCGACGGACCACTCGGTTACTTCCTGCACAATGTGTATGGCAGCAAGTGGTTCAGTGCGGACACGGAACTGGAGTCAGGCTGTGGCATCACACCGATCCAGTATCGCAACAAGAGCCTCGTGCATACGCTGCAGTGGGCCATTGGGCTGGAATGGTACCTGCTCGTCGAGGATCCCTGGCGCGTGGTGATGAGTACCGATCATCCCAACGGCGGCTCCTTCATGGCTTACCCGCAGATTATTCGCCTCCTGATGGATCGGACCTACCGGCAGGACGTACTCAAGACCGTTCACCCGGCAGTACTCCAGCGCAGCGTACTGGCTGATCTGAAACGCGAATACACGCTGTCAGAGATCTGCATTATCACCCGAGCCGGCCCGGCTCGTATTCTCGGCCTGGACCACAAGGGTCACCTGGGACCAGGTGCCGATGCCGATATCACGATCTACAATCCACATCAGAACAAGGAAGTGATGTTCGAGTTGCCCCGTTACGTGATCAAGGCGGGGCAGATCGTGGTTGAGGATGGCGATATCCGCCATTCGCCGAATGGGAAAACCCTGCACGTGGCGCCTGGCTACGATGAGGATATTGAAGCGGATATTGAAGAGTGGTTCGAGCAATACTACTCCATTCGCTTCCGCAATTATCCCGTTGCCGATGACTATATTGAAA
>CAUZOB010000339.1:0-3181 GCA_963581185.1 Planctomycetota bacterium
GCCAGCAGAATGGCCGTGATGAGCAGGATGGACTTTATCGGATCACCTCCGAACTTGTGCTGTTTTCGTTCGTCATTCATTCTTCGGTTCCTTTGGCTGCTTTCGCTGCCTCATGAATTCGCTGTTCCGCCTCGTTCAGATGCGTCAGCGCATCCTTCAGTTCTTCGGGAAACCAGCGACGAGATGGGTTCTTGTGGTCGCGGCTGCTGGGTTGTGTCTGGCGGTTGCCGTACAGAAACGCCCAGTTGGTTGGACGCCAGTAGCGGAACCAAAGATCGTTCTTCTGCTTGATTGCCTGGCATAGTTCTTCAGCAGCTTTCGGCAGAAGCACCCCTCTGGACTGATGCTTTTTGATATGAGTGACTCGTTCCGAAAATCCAAGCTGTGACGCAAACGCCTGAGCCGCAAACCATTGTCCGTCAGGAGAAAGATGCATTCCGTTGTGTGAATATTCTTTCCGTTGTTCTTTTGAAAGAAAGGCCGCAAACAGGTCCACGACCGGTAGTCCCCTTTCGCGACCGATCTCCCGAATGGCGCGTGCGTAGACGGCAAGCGATTTGTTCCGTCTGTCGATATCCAGTTCAAGATCCAGTGGGTTGCTAAACGGCACTGGAGTAACAAGCACGAGCCGCTGGGTATATTCGGCGATTTGATCGAGATGTTGTGAGTACGCTGTTGTGAACTCTTCGAGGTGATCCACCCCGTCGAGCGATTCAGTCTGCCCCATCCAGAAGAACACAATATCTGCATTGATGCGGATGCGACTGTCAAGCTCACCGTAGTTCGGTGGAATCGCTGCATAGAAATTGCGTGGGCGTTGTTGCAGGTAAACGGTGTCCGCCTGCCAGGCGATATTTCGCATCTGGACTTTGTGTTGTGGCCAGGCAGCAGAGAGCAACGCTTCAAAATAACCGTGCTGGCTACTTGCCAAGGCATTCGTGCTGCCGACAACGGCGATCGTTTGATCTGAGTCAATGGCGAACCCATCAGCGAATGCCGGCACGGGACTCGTGGGACGAGTCAGCGGCCGAACCAGTGCCGGAATCTGACTGTACTTGTTGAGCGTGGCCAGATTCGCACCTGGTGCAAAGTGCCAACGATTGGCAAGAGAAATACGTTCCTCGTCCAACTGCAGAAACAGTTGCTCCGGAGTCCCGGCGATGCCTCCCGGAGAACCGTGATCCATGACGCGAACGGCAATCGTGTTCTTGCCTGTTTTCAGGAGTCCTGCAGGAACGGGATAGTTCCGAACTGTGTAATGGTGACCTGGATCCTCGTAGCCACCGACGCGCGCGCCGTTGACCCAAGTGACGTCCATATCATCAATCTGGCCCAGGTGCAGGATCACCTTGGACTTGGCCTGCTCGGCAGACAGCTCGATAGTTTTGCGAAACCAGACCACACCATCGAATCCAGGCAGCTCGACAGTATCAAAGTGACCAGGCACCTTCATGGTTTTCCATTTACTGTGGTCGAAAGTCGGCTTAGCCCACGCTTCGCCCTGGGAGCCCGGATCAACTGCCATGATCAACCTCGTCCAGTGAGGTAATGGAGTGGAGATTGGCTGTGGGGAAGCGGGTTTCGGGACCTCCGCCTTTTTCGGCAGAGCGGCGAGCAATTGTTCCTTGGTCTGCTTCTCGAGGGCAATCTTCGGGTTATGGATCAAAGTGGGGTTGCGATAGAGAACAGTCTGGGCGGCGCCGCCGTGAATTTGGAACGAGATCTTGCCCGACAGTTCTCCCGTGGGGTCTTCGATGGCCACACAGAGCTTGCCGTTGATTGCGGTCCATATCTTGTGCCCAACGGCAAGGATTTCGTAGCGGTTCCATTCACCGGGTTTCACCGCGCCCGCCGCGTTGTCGTTCCAGTCGAGTTTACCGCGTCCGTGCTCGTGGTAGAGCTTGCCCCAGACACCGGCTCCGACGTCGGCCTGGTAACCAATGGCCTGCCCGGAGGCATCCACCGGCTTTGAGCGAAACTGAATCCCTGCATTACGATCATCCGGCGTCAATTTTACATCGACTGTCAAATAGAAATCCTTCACTTCAACGTCGGACCAGATGAACTCGTTCTTCGGTATGTTGACCGCCGAATGCCCCACGATGGCGCCGTCTTTGACCGACCAGTACTTCATCTCGGAAGCTGACCAGCCGGTGAGGTCCTTGCCATTGAAGAAACCGGTATCGACCCTGGCCGGGAGATACTGCAGCGCCGGATCGTTGCTGTCGCGCATCTCATGGAGAATCTTTGCGTGCAGTGCGTCGACGATGGCCTTGTGTTTAGGATTGTTGATCTGGTTTCTTGATTCACCCGGATCGTTTTTGAGATCGTAGAGTTCGTCGAGATGCGGGTTTCTGAAATCGCGAACCAGTTTCCATCGGTCGGTGCGCCACATGCGCAGTTCGCTGAGGAATTGGTACGCGTAGTCCTCGTAGAAGGAAAGAAACGAAAAGACGCCGTCACGCTGAGTGTCGTTCTTCTTCCCCGTCAGCAGCGGGACTAGGTTTTCGCCGCGCAGGCCCAGGGCCTGCGGTTGCTCGATCCCCGCCATGGCCAGAATTGTGGGGAGCCAATCGAGGTTGGTGGTGTCCGCGTCGATTCGAGCCCCCGGCTTGATGCGTCCAGGCCAGCGGACCATCGTCGGCACCCGGACCGAGTTCTCCCACATATTGGGCCGCGCGTTCGCGCCGATGTTTCCTTTGCGAGGAACAGTGTGCTTCAGAATCCAGAGGCCGTTGCCTTTGTGCCAGATGCCGTGGTGGCCCATGTGGTACCCATGGTCTGAGGTGTAGATGACGATCGTGTTGTCAGCGATTCCCTTCGTTTCGAGGGCCGCCATGACGCGACCCAAGTTCCGATCTACGCTTCGGGTCGACGCCAGGTATTCCTTCATCCACTGATCGACCCGTTCGCGATCAAGATCTGGGTAGTCGGGAACATCCGCCCTGAAGTCGGGCTTGTCGTAAGGGGCCATATCTTCCGGGGCAACAGGCAGCCACTTCGTGTGCGGCGCCCGTGTATGCCAGGCGATGAAGAACGGCCGCTTCTGCTTATCGTTGATGTGAGATTCCATTCTCGCTATCACGTCATCTGCCAGCACATCCGCGGTGAGTCCCTTCAACGATATGCGTTTGTCGTTTTGGTAAAAGTGAGGATTGATGACCGGGAAAGCACCCTGGAT
>CAUZOB010000340.1:0-3156 GCA_963581185.1 Planctomycetota bacterium
CCGCCCCACGATAATGCTGGCGATCAGGATCGCGAACATCATCCACCAGGCACGGACTCGATGGTGAAACGTACGCGCCACCGCCACGTTGACCGTGCCGTCCGCCTGCCCGCGAATCAGCCGGACTACCAACGTGGAGAGGAACAGGCCCAACAGGACGGCAATCACAAGCCAGCGAGTTGGTTCATCCAGTTGCATCCGTTGGCTGTCTGCCTGAAGCAACAGCGCGGGCGCGGTCAATGACTGGAGGAGATCATTCATACGGCGATAGCCAGGCCCTCAGCCTAGGATTCCTTGAGCCTCAATATGGCCTCACGAGCGCGCTCGAGAAAGGCGAACTTGTTTTCATCGTTCTCCAGCCAGATCGGTGGCCCGATCGTGATGGAACTGAGCAGCGGTACAGGCAAGTACTCGCCACGCGGCAGAACGCGATTCAGGTTTTCCATGTAAACAGGCACCAGTTCCAGGTCCGGACGCTTCTTGGCAAGATAGTACAAACCGCTCTTGAAGGACCCAAGCTCGCCATTCGTACTTCGCCCCCCTTCCGGAAAAACAATCAGCGAATGCGTGTCCCCAATCGAATTGATCATTAACTCAACCGGACTGCGATGCACCTTGATATCTTTACGGTCAATCAACAGGGCATTCACCAGCGAGGCAACATAGCGACGGACCCGGCTCTTATCCCAGTAATCACGGGCAGCGACAGGCCGTGTCAGTGCGCGAATATGTCGAGGCAAGGATGACCATAAGACCAGCGCATCGAGGTGACTTGTATGATTGGCAAAGTAGATTCGCTGGCAGGCCTCTGGCTCACAATCCAGCCAGCGCACCCTCGCCCCACTGACCAGCCTGGCTGCTCCGGTTAACACATGCGACGCGACATTCATTCGCACAAGCCACAACTCGAGAGGAAAAAACGCTGGCAAGAAAACTCCTGCCGATAGAACCCGCCCTCGTGGTCTCCCTGGTTTCCGGAAATCCGCTGCCAGCCGAACAAACTCCGGCAGTCAGTCGCCCGCGACTGACCACTCTAGACAGTCCATCCATTTTACATGGCAGGCGACGAAAACAGCACTCCCCCGACTGATCAATCGAATCCTGATAGAATCAACCGAGGCCCAATACAGACCTGTTTTACTACCGTGAGTGGACTCCGATTGCAGAAAATGCCTGAAAAGAACGCCATTATCGTCGCCCTCGATGGCCTCTCCGCAGCCTACCTGGGACCGTACGGCAATACCTGGCTGGAAACGCCAGGATTCAACCGACTGGCTGCGGAATCTCTCTTGATTCAAAACGCGCTGGCTGACAGCGCCGACCTGTCGCTCATCTACCAGTCACTCTGGACCGGCTCTCATGCCGCGTCCCCACCCTCGGCAAGCGGGCTGCCAGCCCAGTTGGCCAAGCTGGGGGTGCCAACCGGACTGATGTCGGACGACCAGCAGGTTGTGGAACTGGCAGACCAGCTTGGTTTTAGCCAGCTGCAGCTGCTGCCGCGGCCCGCCACTAGCAGCCAGGCGAAGACAGTTGCAGAGACTCGGCTGGCTGAGATGCTGGCCTCCGCGGTCCAGTGGATTGAGCAGGAACTGTCGTCAGAGAAGAGCCGACAGCTTTTCTGGTTGCACGCCGGCACACTGGCTCATGGCTGGGATGCGCCACTGGAACTCAGGCAACAGCTTGCTGACGAGGACGATCCCGACGTCCCCACGATCACCGATGCTCCCTCCTTGAGCTCACCCACTCCGTTGGACCCTGACACGGTGCTGGGATACAGCCAGGCTTATGGCGGTGAAATCCAGTCGCTCGACCAGGGACTCGACTGGCTACTGGACCAATTGGATCAGAACGCCAGCCTGGCAGATTCGCTGCTAGTCGTGATGGCACCGCGCGGATTTCCGCTCGGTATCCATGGGGATGTTGGCCTCCAGCAGGGACAACTCTATGCAGACCTGCTGCATGTCCCCATGCTGATTCGCTTTCCCCAGCATCGCCATGACGCGCAGCGCGATTACCGCTTCTTTCAGCCGCTTGATATTCATCACCTACTGGCCGAGTGGTTTGGCGTGGAAAATGGGCAGCCGGCCCGTCTGACAGCCACGCCGACCCCAAACAACATCCCCGATGAACAACCCTACACCTACTCGATCGGTCCCGACCAGTCGGCTATTCGCACACCCGCCTGGTACTATCGACGCCTCGGCCAGGACCAGGTGGAACTGTTTGCCAAGCCTGACGACGCCTGGGAACTCAATGAAGTTGCCGATCTGCGACTGGATGTCGTGGAGCAGCTGACGCTCTTCGACGATCAGCTGCAGGCCTATTACCAGTCGCCCGATTCCACTCCTCCGCCGCTGCCAGAACTGCTAGCGGATGCCTGGCACTAGCTAACAGGTGACTGGTTCGAGATCGAGGATCAGGGAGCAAATCACTGGCCAAGAGCAATTCCTCTGGCTCTGACCCTGCTCCGGCACCTATAATCTGCTGCTTTTTTCAAGCTGGGCGCATCGATGCGCCCATCGAATAACTCACCAAATAGAACAGCAGATGACCGGACAGGGACGTCCGCGGCAACCATGCTGGCCAGGAGCGCTGGTCTGTCTACTGGTCTGCGCACTGTTAGCATCTGATCCCCTTTCGGCACAGCCTCTGCAAGACGCGGCCAACCCTGCTGGCGAGCAACTGGCCGACCCACCATCACGTTCGCCAGCCGACATGGAGCGGGCCAGGCAGCAACAACTGGGACAATGTGCTATCCGGCTGCGAATTGCCTGGGGCGGTGGCCAACGGCAGCAGTGGCGGGGAACGATTGAGGTCGACAAGGGATCACTGGCGGAGCTGAATCCACTGGGCCTGCAAGCGGACTCGGCACAATCCTGTTTCCTCGAGGACGGCAGACTCACAATTCGACATCCCTCAGCCCGCGTTTACGATGCGGTCGATGTGTCGGTCAAAGCGACACGCGACAGCACGCTGACGATCCAGCTGGGACCGCAAACAGCCACCGCTGATGAGTCTGGGCCGGGTCAGATCATCGAGCTATCCCTGTCGGACCTGCTGAGAGGACCGATCGAAAAGACACTCGACCTGAATGGCAACCGGTTGTTGGTCCGCCGCGTGCCTGGCGACATGTTACGTGTCCGGTTCCAGCGGCCC
>CAUZOB010000341.1:0-3080 GCA_963581185.1 Planctomycetota bacterium
AGAGTTGCCCGACGACCAGGTACTGGACGAGCTGATCCAGCGAGGACTCGACTACCTTGCCGGGCAACAGAACGAAGACGGCGGCTGGGGCGATACCTCGCTCAGCTATTCGAATATTGCCACCAGCATGCTGGTCCAGGCGGCCAGGCAACTGGCTGGATCCGCGGACCCGGAATCGGCCAGCTGGCACGCTGCTGAGCAGTACCTCGACAGCCAGGGTCGCTCGGCTGGACTGGCTCAGCGATACGGCCAGGACAAGACCTTTGCCGTCCCGATTCTCACCAATGCCGCCCTGGCTGGGATGGCCGAGTGGCGCGAAGTTTCACCACTCCCTTTCGAACTCGCCTGCTTCCCCCAGGCACTCTACCGCTTGCTGAAAATGCCGGTGGTCAGCTATGCCATTCCGGCCCTGGTGGCCATTGGCCAGGCCCGCTATTACCATCGGCCGCCCCGCAATCCGCTGACCTGGATCATTCGGCGACTGGCTCTGCGCCGTAGCATGAAGGTGTTGCGGCGGATGCAACCGAGCAGCGGCGGGTACCTGGAAGCGACACCGCTAACCAGCTTTGTGGTCATGAGCCTGGCCTCGATTGGGCGAGCAACTCACCCGGTCAGCATCGACGGAGTTCGGTTCCTGCTGGATTCGATCCGGGCCGACGGCAGTTGGCCGATCGATACCAACCTGGCCACCTGGAACACCTCGCTGGCGCTTGCCGCCCTGGCACGTGGCGATCAGGACATTTCCCAACTGGGCTGCCTGGAGTGGCTGCTCAGTTGCCAGCATCGGCAGCGACACGCGTTCACCGGAGCGAGTCCGGGTGGGTGGGGCTGGAGTGACCTGGATGGAGCCGTACCGGACTGCGACGATACGCCCGCAGCCCTGCTGGCTCTCGATGCCTGGCGCAGGGGTCAGAACTGCAGCGAGCCCCAGCGTGCCGAGGTCGATCAGGCCGCAGCAGCTGGACTTGGCTGGCTGCTTCAGCTGCAGAATCGCGATGGTGGCTGGCCGACATTTTGCCGCGGCTGGGGACAGTTACCATTTGATCGAAGTGGTGCTGATCTGACAGCACATGTGCTGCGCGCATTCCGCGCCTGGGGTGCAGAGCTGGAGCGGTTGGGAGTCAGTCATTCACGAGTTGAATCGGCAGTGCAGCGTGGATTTGCATACCTCGACAAGCAGCAGCGTGCCGACGGCAGCTGGCTGCCACTCTGGTTTGGGAACCAGGATATGCCAGGGGAGGAAAACCCGGTCCACGGAACTTCTCGAGTTCTGCTGGCCTACCACGACTGGGATAATGCCGATAATCAGGCTGCTTTGCGTGGCTACCGCTGGTTGGCGGAGCAGATAAACTCGGATGGAGGCTGGGGTGGTGGAGCGGCTGTTGTTAAACATGGCCAGCAGCCAACGGTTAGCAGTGTGGAAGAAACGGCATTAGCAATCGAGACGCTCTGGACCGCATGGCACCTGGAAGAATTGCGGCCAGCGATCGAAACTGGCACTGGCTGGCTGGTAGATGCTGTAAACTCCGGCCGTTTTCGACTTTCGTCACCGATCGGTTTTTACTTCGCCAAGCTGTGGTATCATGAACGACTCTATCCAATGACGTTTACTGTTTCGGCACTCGGCCGTGCTCTTACGACTCTGAGAAATCAATCCTCCCCTGCCGAATTGGCTGAACAGCGGCATTGAGCTGAACAAAGGACATTGAAGTGGCAACCATTTCTACTGCGGACGGCTCACCTACCGCTGAGCCAGGCGACAACCAGTCCGCTCGCCGCTCGCGTCGTCGCAAGACATCGCACCTCAAGGACGTCCCTTCGACCAAGGAGTCGCGTGAGGCAATTCGTGATCGCTGCCGCCAGATAACATCGACGATGGACAAGTCGCGGCCGCTCACCAAGGATGAAATGGAACAGCTGACTCGAGAGATTCTCACCGAGATGGAGCAGCCTGAGAGCCTTGTTGGCTGGACGATGGTGATCCTGGCCTCGGAGTTCTGGCGGGACCAGGTTGCCGCCACACCTCCCTCTCGCCGACTTTTCCTGCTGCCTCACTGTCTCAAGCACGCCGAGGGATGCCCGGCGGATTACGACGAGTTCGGCTTGGACTGCAAGACCTGTGGTGCCTGCAGCATCGCCGATTTCCGCGGACAGGCCGAGGACAAGGGTTACAAGGTGCTGGTTGCCGAGGGATCCCCGGTCGTTCTGAAGATCATCGTGGGGGGCCACGTCGACGCGATCGTGGGTGTCGCCTGCCTGAATGTGCTGGAAAGAGCGATCGACAAGATCCTGCTGGCTGGTATTCCCTGCATCGCGGTGCCGCTGTTATCGAGCGATTGTCGTGACACCTCGGTCGACGAGGACTGGGTTCACGACATGATTCATGTGCAACAGAGTGTTGCCTCACAGCAGACGCGCAGCTATGTGCACTTGATTCGCGCAGCAAACAAGTTGTTTGAGCCGGATGAGATCGAGCGAATCATGCCCCGTCTGCGTGGTGGCCCACGACTGAGTGATCTGAATGGCCGCGGACTCGCTGGCCTCGATCCGATCGCTGGTACCGAGGCGGTCGCTTACGATTTTCTCAGCAAGGGTGGCAAACACTCACGACCATTTATCACGCTGGCAGTCTACGACGCACTGACTGGCGGACAGGCGACGATGGCCGAGGGAGCGACATTCCTGGCAGAGTTGCCCGATTCGATCCGCCGCACGGCGATGTCAATTGAAACATTCCACAAGGCGTCGCTGGTCCACGATGACATCGAGGACGATGACGATTTCCGTTACGGCGATCCGACCATGCACCGCAAGTTCGGGATTCCCACGGCGATCAACATCGGTGACTATCTGATTGGTATGGGATATCGCTTTGTCAGCAACGAGGCACCGCAACTGGGTGCCGCCGCGGCTGCGGATATCCTCGACATGCTGGCCCGCGCCCACACTCGACTTTCCGAGGGACAGGGTGCTGAGCTGATGTGGCGGGATGCACTCGACAAGCGCCTGGCGCCCATCGACGCGCTCAAGATCTACGCTCTGAAGACAGCGCCCGCCTTCGAAGCAGCGGTGCTGGCCGG
>CAUZOB010000342.1:0-3079 GCA_963581185.1 Planctomycetota bacterium
GGCCAGTCGGCAGGCGAAGTCCCAGCGGGTGGAATCTTCACCGACACGCAGGATGGTAGCCTTGAGTCCATCGTTATAGGTCAGCTGGATGGCATGCGGCTGAATTTCATCCTCGCCTTCGAGCTTCCCCAGGTCGGCTGGCAGCTTGCCCAGTTCGGCTGTCAGGGCAGCCTCGACAAGTTCCTCGGACCAGTTCCCCAGCCTGGCGTTCTGGCGGACCGCGTCGGCATCAAAAAACTGTACCTGCTGCACTCCGGTCTCGCCCCCCTGGCGGCTCTCGACCATCGATTGCAGAACCTCGAGGGCATGAAAGTCATAGGATTCGACCGGGCCGCCGTGAATCGAGATTGCTTCCTCGATCACCGCACCGCGAGGAATCTCCAACGCCGGTCGTCGTTCAGCGAGTGGTACGCTGCTGCCTGCCAGGAAGGGGATTTTTTCCCGCTGGCTGACATCGTACATCTCCTTGGCCCAGTCCCAGCGATAGGAGAGGTGCTTGTCATTGAATAGTGGAACCGACCGACCCGAGTCGATCATGACTGCGCTGATCTCATCAAAAAACCGCTTGCGCGGGTACATTGTCTGGCCCAGATCGGTCTTGGGATAGTTGCCATGTTCGCCGATCGATAGCACCGCATCGACAGCCAGTTGACTGCCACCGAGGCAGACAGCTTCTGCAATCGTTGGATAGACCGGAATGCCGTAAGCGGATGAAACGGCGTCGGTCATATCTCCCGAGGGGGTTTGGTCCCGGTAGATGGAGACAATATCGACGCCAGGGTCGGTCATCTGGCCGTTGAAGAGGTAGGGCTGGAGGAAGTTCTCGAGCAGGACATGGGCGTGGGACCTGTGGGTGAAGCTCGTGTAAATTGCGGCCACCCTGGGGCGCCGCCGCTGCCGAATTAGACCGGCAGAAAGAGGTGCTGCAGCCAGGGCCAGCGCGCCGGCCGTCAGAAAACTACGTCGCTTGATGGAATTCATAGTGAACATATTGGTGGGGGTGAGGGGTGTGTGCAGGGAGTCAGTTCTTCTTACGGTTTTCCCAGGTTTCGCGCAAGTCGTCGGAATAGGGTTTGCGAATCCCCTCATCCTCAAGGATCTGGTCGGTGGCGGCAAACATCTCCTCCCGCGGCAGCACGAGGTTCTCGTAGGAACCGTGAAATTCAATGATCAGGAATTCCCCTTCTGAGTCGCGGATTGTCTCGACCAGGTGAGTCAGGTTCTTGATGTCGACCTCGTTGATGCGGCGGATGGCGGCGAACGATTGCTGGTCGTAGCCCTCCACGAGTGGATGAGGAAACATTCGTAATGAGAGGATCACCAGTTCTTCGCCAGCAAAGGCGGGCTGGTCGAACTGTCGCAACAGGATCGGGTTCTTGCGTGCCCGCAGTGCCAGCTGGTTGTTGGGATTCAGTCGACTCACCAGGTCCTGCGAGCCGGTGGTAAAGATCAGCGGGCCGAAGATGAAATAACGCGGGTAGCTACCCTTGAGGAAGGGGACCAGCACAGGCAGCTTCGTGGCCACCGGCACCTGTACCTGTTGCGACTCGCCTTCTCGCAGGATTGTCATTTTCAGCTGGTTCTCCTCAACCAGCTCGGTCAACAGGTAGCGGAAGGAGACGTTTAAATCTTCGTTGATGCGGACGTTTCCCTTGATATCCAGTTCATACTCGCCCACGTGAGTGATCACGTCCCAGGCCTGCAGCGGATAGTCATCGCTGCTGACGACAGGATCGCGGATCATCAAGCCGCCGGCGCCGGCAGCAAGTCCCAGCCGGGTCCTCAATGTGGGGTTTTCCACCGTCTGCAGGAAACCGAAAAACCGGGGCTTGCCCTCGTAGCTGCCATCGGCCACGTCCGCCAGGAACAGCTGGACTTCGCGGGCGGGGATGACATAGCCAATATTCTCGGCGCTGCGGATCGTGCTAAAGACGATACCGGCGATCTTGCCGTCACGGATGGCAGGTCCGCCGCTGTTACCCGGATTCAGGCCGGCGTCGACCTGGATCCGCAAGCCCATGGCGGCAAAATTGTAACGGGAGAACTCGACCCGCGAGATAATCCCCTCGGTGACCGACAGCTGCTCACCGCCGATCGGGTAACCATGGGCGCTGATCGTGTCCTTCGGTCTGGGCAACTCGCTATCGAGAACGAGTGGCGGACGCTCGGCGAAGAAATCGTCCTGTTCGACAGCCAGCAGGGCCAGGTCCATTTCGGGCGAGAATGCCAGCACGCGAGCTGGAACGCGTTCGCTGCTCTGGTAACCCTGCACGAGGATGCGGGTGGCATAATCGACCACGTGGGCATTGGTTAGAATCCTCTGCCCCGTAATTACAACGCCGGAACCCGATATCTGCTTCGGCTCGCCACGCGCCCAGGGCTGGGCAAAGTCCGGCGGTCGGCTGGTGACATGGATCTTGACTACCGCCTGGCTGACAGGGTCCTGCGCCGACGTCGCTGCAGCAGGCAGCAGTCCCAGCAGGGAAACCAGCAGAAGCATATTCTTCATTGCCAGGTGCTCATTCAACGGGATTCGAACCGGTACCAGCGGGCACACTTGTCATCTTAACCTCTGGCCCGCCATGGACAAACCAGCCGGCGGATTGTCGGCGGAGATCAATAGAAGTAGTACATCATGAACATCGCTGTGGCGGCCAGCAGGCCAGCCATCGTACGCTCGTCATTCAGGAGCTGGCGACCGATGCCCTGCTGCTGGGCCGTGCCCGCGTTCCCTTTCCGGCTCAGGATCACTCGCAGATAGGCTGCCAGTGTCGAGGCTGCCGCCAGCAGGGCGGCGACCGTCTGGTCCAGCTGGCCCTGGTACATGTACCAGCCGAGCGTTGCGTAGACCAGCACCGAGGCCAGGATCGTGAGGCCCAGGAACCTGAGGTAATCGGGGGCATGTCCTCCCAGGTCTGTCCAGGTGATGCGGGATTTCTGCGGGTCGGGTGGATGCAGCTGGCTGACTGCCACGAACACGATCCCCGAGAGCAGGATCACGAGCAGGACGCGGTGAAAGAAGTTCAGCCGGGGACCGAAGTGCCGCATCAGCGGGGTGATCTGTGGGCGGACCTGTTTA
>CAUZOB010000343.1:0-3068 GCA_963581185.1 Planctomycetota bacterium
TGGTGGCCGCGTCGGCCATTGATCATGACCTGATCAGTCCAAACCGGACCGCGGCTGACGCTGCTGCTGTCAAACGTACCCGTCTGTGGGTCGTGGTTGTCTCACTGGCCAGTGCCTCAGCAGCCCTGAGCCCGTTGGCTGGCGATATCATGTCGTTAACGTCATTGTCCGGCTCGTTCTACGCAGCCTGTTTCCTGCCGGCATTGGTGGTCGGCTTGTTCCTCAAGCGTGTGTCTGTCCAAGCAGCTCTGGCCAGCATGATTCTTGGCATAATCACCGTGCTATGTTGGTACGTGGCCCGCAGGCTGCAGATGGTCAGCCTGCATGAGATTTACCCTGGGCTCGCGGAAGGTCTGGCTGTCTATCTGCTTGTCACCCTGCTGCTCGGCGACAAAATGAAAGAAGCCGGTAGCGGCAGCTGACTTGTAACACCCTGAACCGACTTTCCCGGAGGCCACGCTCGATGATGTTTATCAGAGTTGCCGGATTGAGTCTGCTTCTACTGGCTCTTGCCAGCGCCGCGCCAATCCGTGGTCAGCAGGTTCAGGATCCTTACCAGATCGGTTCGCGGCGTGAGCTGATGCTGGATGACTTTCTCTTTTCCAGCCTGGAGGGAAAGCTCTCCTTTCGCATGCACCAACCGCAGCTGGCGGAGAAGGTGTTCGAGTTTGACGCCCCCTGGGAGGGAAGCGAGGCACTGGGAATCCGCCTGTCAGGTTACGCGGCCATGATCCAGGATGCTGGCCGGCTGCGTATGTACTACGCCTCTTATTACGGCCTGCGACTTGAGCCGGCGGATGACGGGCAGCAGTTTACCGGCTATTCGGAAAGCAGCGACGGTGTTCACTGGAATCGGCCAATCCTGGATCGTATCGAGTTCGCCGGTTCAGGCCAGAATAACATCCTGCTTAACATCAAGGAGGCGATGGGATCACATAATTTTGCTCCCTTTATCGACCAGCGTCCCGGCGTTCCTGCCTCGCAGCGTTACAAGGCGGTCGCTGGTAACGGCAAGACTTATGCTTTTGTCTCTGCAGACGGCCTGGACTGGAAACGGCTGAGTGAGGAACCGATCCTGGATGGTGAGGAAGCAGCTTTTGATCATTACGGCGCGATCCGCTGGGGGAACAACCCTGGTAAGGAGCGAGCGATCCTGGACTCGTTCAATATCGCTTTCTGGGATCCAGAGCAGCAGCACTATGCACTTTATTTCCGCGCCTACCTGCCCTGCCTTGATCGTGACGGGAAAGAAATCACAGGGATCCAGCGGAGTGTGATGCGAGCCACGTCCCAGGACTTTATCCACTGGGGGAACATCGAGCCGATCGAGTTCGGTGAGCCCCGGCGGTTGTGGAAACATGAACTCTACACGAGCATGCTGAAGCCCTACCCACGGGCTCCCCAGCTGCTGATTGGCACCCCCATGCGAATGGTACCCCGGCGGCCCTTTCGTGGCTCATCGTTTGGGATGAGCGAAAGTGCGCTGATGTACAGTCGGGACGGAATCAACTTCTCTCTGCTGGAAGAGCCTTTTATTCCGCCTGGTCGTGACGTGCGAAACTGGGCCAAGCATGGTCAGATGACGGCCTGGGGTATGCTCCAGACGGCCGAGGATGAACTCTCGATCTATATTCAGCAGCATGATCACCAGCCAACCACCCACCTGAGGCGGGCCACGCTGCGAACCGATGGGTTTGTCTCGCTCCATGCCGGGGCCTATCCCGGTGGCGAGGCTCTCACGCGGCCGCTGGTTTTCACGGGTAACCGGCTGGAGATTAATGCAGCCACCAGTGCTGCCGGGAGTATCCAGGTGACGATCCTGGACGCCGAGAACAACCAGCCGATCGAAGGATACGAGCAGAGCAGAGAGTTTTTTGGTGACCAGATCAGTCACGTGATTCACTGGGACAATCGAAATGACATTGGCCAGCTGGCAGGTCGTCCGATTCGGCTGAAATTCAGACTCAATGCCGCCGACATCTACTCTCTCAAGTTCTTCACTGAGTGATCTTGCCAGCCTGTTAATCCACTGCCTGACCTGCGGTTGATCCTCCTGGTGACTTACAGGGGTGTCGCCGCAGTGGAGGAACAGGCAGATGGCAGAAATGACAGTCCGTTTCCAGCAATGGAAAACGATGGTTGAGTTGCAGCTGGATTTTCTTACCCGCTTGGGACAGTACAAGCTCGACGTGGCCAAGTCGGACCTGGTGGCAGCGGTGGCATCCAGCCAGCTGGCAGTGGCACGTATCAAGGCCCAGGTGGCACAGCAGCTGGCTGGCGCGTTGCGACGACTGGCCCGCTTTTCCTATCGCAATCGCAGCCGAGCGACCCGGATTGGGCAGCAGGCACAGGCGGCCTCGATGGCCCGTAACGGCGATGACCTGTCCGCTTCAGCGATGAGCCGAATGTGGGCGGCCTATCGCGTGTTTGAGCGGCTCTCGCCACTTGAAGTCGTATTGGAACTGATGGATATGGACGTGCATGCAGCGGCTCGCAAGGCTGCCAGCTATGTCAATCGTCGCGATCCCAGCACAGCCTGCCAGGATGTGTCGGAGAGTGTGGACAATGTCCACATGCTGATTGGCTGGATTCAACGTCGTGGCTATCTGCCAATTCGTGGCAATCGAGCCCATCGGCACATGGTCACCGCCTTTAGCCGACTGGCTGCTGTGGCAGGAGAGATTATCCAGCAGATGAACATCGAGATTCAACAGATGGAAGATCGCACGTACGACACCTGGAAGCCGGTCGTGCTGGCCGCGCTTCCTGATAACGTCGATGTCCAGAAAATCATCCAGGCTGGGCTCAAACCCTGACATCTCAGCGGCAGGCGGACGCAGGATTGGGTGGTGGACAGAAACACGCCAGGCCATGGATGCTAGCGGAACATCAGCTGCAGCGACTCGGCCAGCCAGCCGCTGTGCCAGTCGTGTTTTCGCATCGGCCCATCGCGGTACTGATGTTTTACGCCGTGCTGCTGCATCAACTCATGCAGCGCGATGTGGTGCTGGCGAAAACTTCCAGCGTAGCCAGTTAGTATGAGCCGTGGCTGGCGCTTGAATGACTGG
>CAUZOB010000344.1:0-3045 GCA_963581185.1 Planctomycetota bacterium
CAGCAGAACGGTCAGCTGTCTGTCCTGATCCGCGGTGACGCGGAGGGGGCATTCCAGAACGTAGCCTCGGTGCTGAGTGCCTGTCGACAGGCCGGTGTCAGTGAAATGGGCGTGTCTGTGCGCATGGCACACAAGGATGAATAGCGAATGCTGCACCTGTCATTACTCTTGCAAGCCTCGGCCTGGTTCCAGTTGCCGAATGTCGGTCCCACCATTGGGGCGATCCTGTTTGCTGGCCTGATCATCCTGACTGCGGCCATGCTTGTGCTCTCACGGACTCGCTGGGGCCAGGCCAAGCCACTGACAAAATGCCTGGCGCTCTCCGTGTTTGCTCATATCCTACTGATTGTGTTCGCCTATGGAACGCGCATGCTGGCCCCTGCCGGTGACGCCGATTCGGCAGACGAATTCCGGGTCAGCCTTGTGTTGGAGTCCGATACGGATGGCGAAAATGACATTCTTCAGCCGGGTGACGTTGAGAATACTGACCTGCCCAGAACGGATCCAGTCACGGCACCAGAGCGGGTCGATAATCCGGTAGCGGAACTGAATCCTGAACAGCCGTTATTGACGCCTGATCCGCCGGGTGCCGAAATCGTCGCTGCCGAACAGGACCCGGTCGACGAGCCGCAGGTGGAAATCCCAGCGGAAGATTCGGGGCAGCCATTCGTCAATCAAGACCCGGTGCAGGATCCAGAACCCGAGGAGATTCCCTTGCAACCGGTTGACGAGCAGACAGCCGATGACGGTAGCGAGAGTGAGCCGGACTCCCTGACGCCGGAGCCACTCGTTGCCGAGCAGAGCGTACCTGATCAGCCGCTGGAACCAGCGATCAGCGATATTGTGGAACCGGATGAGCGAGGAATACCGACGCGTTTGACTTCGGTTCAGCGGATCGACCGACAACCGACCGCGTTGATTGAGACAACGGGAACGTCTGTCCAGCCTCGTCGGCAGGCAGACGGGGGACAGATGCCCGCAATCTACCAGCAGAGATTTTTGGATCAGCGAGTTGAGATCGGGAGGCGGTCTGGACTGAGTGATGAATCCGAGGCTGCTGTGCAGGCCGCCCTGGCCTGGCTTGCTCGCAATCAGAGTGCGGATGGTCGTTGGGATGCTGACCGACTTGAGTCGGGCCGTGAAGCTCGGGTTTACGGGCATGCGAGGAATGGAGCGGGAACAGATGCTGACACCGGCATCACGGCGCTTTCGGTCCTTGCCCTGATGGCAGCGGGAAACACTCATTATCGCGGTGAGTATCGAAACAATGTGCAGCGTGGTCTGGAGTTCCTGTTGGGAAGCCAGGATTCACGCGGCTCATTGGCCGGCAACGCCCGACTTTATGCCCGCATGTATTGCCATGCGATGGCGCTTTTGGCGGCCAGCGAAGCTTACGCTCTGACCGGCGACAAGCGTATTCGGCCCTTCCTTGACCGAGCCGTGGAGTTTTCGTTGGCCTGCCAGGATCGCCAGAGCGGTGGGTGGCGATACCAGCCGGGTGATCCGGGTGATATGAGCCAGTTTGGCTGGCAGGTGATGGCTTTGACCAGTGCACACAAGGCGGGTATTCCAATTCCTGCGCAGACGGAAGCCGGCATGAAGCGGTTTTTATTGAGTTGCACGTCGGGGGAGGCGGCCGGATTGGCTTCTTACCGGCCTGGTGGTCGTCCTTCGGTGACGATGACAGCGGAGGCCTTGGCCTGCCGCGGCTGGTTAGGTATGCACAGCCTGGAGAACAGTCGTGAGGCCGCGACCTTTCTTGTAAGTGAATTGCCCGGTGAGGGGCGTAGCAATGTCTATTACTGGTATTACGGGACGTTGGCCTTGCACCGTGCACAGTCAGAAGAATGGCCCCAATGGAATCGGGCATTGCAGCAAGCCTTGATACCGGCTCAGCGTCGAGGCGGGGAGCTGGATGGCAGCTGGGATCCTGTCACAGTGTGGGGCCCTTATGGCGGCCGAGCGTATGTGACGGCGATGTCGGCACTCTGCCTGGAAGTCTATTATCGCTATTTGCCGCTGGAAAAGTGAGTGGGACTGCCTGGCTCAACGCGGTCCCTTTGACAAACGCTCGATCTGCACAATACAATGATGTGCGTAACTGGCACCCCCCACCGGTTGTGGTTATGGGGTGTCTAACACGAGCTGGTTCCAGTTGTGCCCAATCGGGCGACAACCCGCATTCGCCTGCTCGTCAGAATAGACGTGAATTCTGTACCAACTCGTGTTAATTGAGGGCGAAGCGATGCTTAACTTGCTAGGCTTTATTGGCCTTGGCCAAACTGAGCTGTTGATCCTGATGTTCGTGATTCTCCTATTGTTTGGCAGTGCCAAACTCCCCAGCTTGATGCGAAACATGGGGCGCAGTGCCACTGAGTTCAAGCGAGGCTTGAGCGAGCCGGTGGTGACAGCCTCTGTTGAAGAGGACGAGGACGAGGACGGACCGTCAAAGGACGACAAGGCAAACGACGCTGACTGAGTGTTGAGGAAGCACCCAGAGTGGCCTGGTACACGAACCCTGGTCGTCCTTGGACGGCGGGTGATCCTGGCCGATCTGGTGATTTCTTGATCAGTTGGTGGACGTTGACATCAGGACCAGAAGGGAAACAGTCGCATCATGTTTGGGATGGGACCGCAGGAGTTGATTGTGATTGGTGTGATTGCCATCTTGTTGTTTGGCAAGAACCTTCCAGACGTTGCTCGCAAGATGGGTGGCAGCTACCGGGAATTCCGCAAGGGGATTACGGACATGAAGTCATCGCTGGATGATAATTCGGGCAGTTACAACTCCGACTATTCGGGTAATTATTCACAGGGTGCCGGGTATTCCGGGCCTGATGTGGATCAGCCGGAGACGTACGACGATTACGATGAAGCGACGGCGCCACGATTTGAGCCGCCGCCGAGTGAGCCCCAGGTGAGTGAGCCCCAGGTGAGTGACGCGGTGGCGGACGATGGGGACGACAAAGGTGATTCGTCGGACCAGGCTTAATGCCATCAGCCATGAGACTGTCGTCTCTACTAGAGCAAATCAATAAGCAGAAG
>CAUZOB010000345.1:0-3033 GCA_963581185.1 Planctomycetota bacterium
ATTCGAGCTTGTGGGACGCACGATCGGTGAAGTCCGACACAATTTCCATTTGGACCAGTCGACCAATGACCCTGACGGTCCGACCCTGTGGGCCAAACGAGATGGCCGAGACACTGCAGCCCGCCGGCGCATCAAGTTCCTTGTTGGAATCCTGACGGATGCTCAAATAGCGTTTGCGACTTTGAGCCAAATCGAGGATGAGGAAGTCTTGGAAAGTGAATTCGCGGAACAGGTCTTCGGTCGCGCAGAAGCACCGCTGGAATATCTGGAAGTTGCCATTGAAGCTCTGGAAGACGACGTTCCCGAACAACTGGAAACGGCATTCGAGATGCTTGAAGAAGGTCTGGATGCCGGATACGAAGATGAGGAAGGGCGTGAAGCTCTTGCGGAGGCAGCCGAGGGGCTGGACGAATTGGTGAAGTGGTTTGCGACACAGGATGGGAAAGGCCTGGATGCTCTTGACGACGTTCTCGAGGAACTCGTCGAGCCCAAAGGTACGCCCTACGAGAGAAAATGAGTGCAGCGAGTTTTAGACGTACGCTGGCGGACAATAGACGCCATGGGGCATCACTTGTCCCGCCGGCTTTGATTATCGTCGGGTGACCCGGTGGATGCGGAACCGGAATCAACCTGCAGCACATCATGAGAGGTGGAGTCATATGAAACGGACATCTTTGCTTAATCACGGGCTGATTCCATTGAGCGTGCTTGCCGTCGTTGTCCTGACCGCGAGCACTGGCCGGACTGCCGACATTCCCGACAAGACCGATCCCGCGAAAGTGGTGGGAGTGGAGAGTTGTACGAAGTGTCACAAGTCCGAACTTGCAGCTCTGGACGCATCGAGCCACCACGGCTCACTCGAGAAGATGAAGGCACCCAATGCTCCGAAGTACATTGCTGCCGTTGGTGGAAAAAAAGACGTGTGCTTCACATGTCACGGCACGCCGAAAGGCGACGGGGAACTTCAGGCGATCTCCGACGTTTCCTGTGAATCATGCCACGGGGGCGCAGGCGACTGGCTGGACATTCACGGCAAAGAGGGTGTCGCTCAGGTCGGTCGACACGCTGGCGCTGACGAAGGCGGGATGATTCGTGCCCCCAAAGTCTACACCATTGCGAAGAACTGCTTTAACTGCCATGTCGTGTTCCACGAGGAACTGGTTAACGCCGGACATCCGGCGTCGAACAAGATTGAATTCCTCGGCTGGTCGACAGGTGAAATTCGACACAATTTCCAGAAGAACCAGGCAAAAAATGCTGAAGCTCCGTCCGCTTGGGCTGAGTACGCAGGTGGGAAAACTGAGGACCGTCGACGCCTCAAGCTGGTCGTGGGGCATCTGGTTGATCTGGAAGTCTGCCTGACGAACCTTGGAAAAGTGACGAACGGTAAAGGTGGCTTTGCCAAGGGCAATTCAAAGCGGGCCAAGGCTGCCCTCGGGGAAGTGGAAGATATTGCCGACGAGCTTGGCGATGCGGCTCCGGAACTTGACGATGCGATCAAGGCTGCGAAGGAACTGGGGCGGTTCAGCTCCATCAGCGTCAAATCTAAACAAATCGCCGCTGCTCCGGACGCTGCTGCGGCCGTCGCCAAAGCGGCCGTCGCAGTTTCCGAAAAATACGACGGCTCGACGTTTGGCGCCATTGATAAAATGGTCGGCAAAGCCAAACCCAGAGGCACGCCGTATTCACCGTAGTGCTGGCCTTCAACAGAAGGAATCGCCCATTGCATCCCGTACCCCGACGAGGCGTACGCACGGTTCGTTGCAAGTCGGCTGATGCGTACTTCCGGGGTGTGGACTCTCTGTTACAGGGAACGGTGAAATGAGCTTCGGTGGATCCGAACTGCAGCGTCCTAAGCGCTGGGACAAACCGTTCTCTGACACGATGACGGACGAAGACATTGCCCGTCTGATGTCGGTGCCGCCGTTTTCCGAGATTGACGAGAGTCAATTCCGGGCGTCGACGTCTCTGACCGATATCCTCAAGAACGATACGCGTCTGGTTCCCTGCGAGCCGGGGGACATCGTTATTCGTAAGGGCGATTGGGGAAGTTCCGCGTTCTTCATTCTTTCCGGACGCATGCGCGTCGAAATCGAGCCGCCGGAAACGTCCATGCCCGCCAGCGTGTTGGGGCGTCGCGAGATCAAGCGAAAGAATGTTTTCGAAGCACTCGCACAACTCTGGAAGAACCACCGCAGTCCGGAATTCCGTTCCGTCGCTCGCGCTGAAGCCGGGGGCACCGGCGTGGCTTCCCGTGGAGCCGGTGACCGAACTCGAGTCTATCTTGAGGACGTTGGCACTGTTCTGGACCAGTACCGGACGGCGACGATCGATTCCGGACAGTTCTTTGGTGAGATCGCGGCACTCGGGCGCACGCCCCGAGTCGCGACCGTGTTCTCGGAAGGTGAGGGAGAACTGCTGGAGATTCGATGGCAGGGACTCCGCGACATCATGCGTCGTGACGTGGCCTTGCGGATGTACATCGAGCAGATGTTTCGTGAGCGGGCACTCTCATCATTCCTGCGGACGTCGTCGATGTTCAGTCATCTGAGCGACGACCAGATGGATGAACTCTGTGCCGCGGCCGAATTTGAGACTTTCGGACAGTATGACTCAGCGCAGACCAACCGGACTGATGACATCCAGTCGGAACCGATCGTCGCCCAGGAAGGTCACTACCCCAACGGGGTCATACTGATTCGAAGCGGCGTTGCTCGACTGAGTCAGAAATTCCACAACGGACATAAGACGGTCGGCTACCTGACACCGGGGCAGACTTTCGGTTACGAGGAAATCGCGGAAGGAGGCAAGCCACTGCGGCTGTCATTGCGAGCGATCGGTTATCTCGCCGTTGTCATTGTCCCCGCGCCCGTGGTCGAGACTCTGGTCGTCCAGGGCCGGAAAAGTTCCAGCAAGCCTTTGCTCCTGGATGATGGACGTCCGATGCAGTCAGCCGATGCGGAAACTGCCGGATTGCAGGTCGACAACGACCTGCTGGAATTCGTCGTAGAAGGACGGTTTATCCAGGGAACA
>CAUZOB010000346.1:0-3020 GCA_963581185.1 Planctomycetota bacterium
GGGCAGCATACCGGTGACCTGTTTCACCGCGCTGCCGGTCACGGAGTGGCAGCAGCAGCGGGTCTATCGTCCGCACCGTCGACGCTGGGACTTTCTCCCTTTCGCAATTGGGATCAAGAAATCATGGCTACTGGGCCAGGGTGCCGAGCCAGTCCGTTACGGCAAGGAGGCCGACTGGCAGCGATTGTCCGCCAGCCAGCAGCCATTCTTTCAACGCTCAGCGAGTGAACGGCCGGCCAGCCCAATCAGCTGGCGGCAGGAGCAGGAGTGGCGAGTCGTCGGAGACGTGCAGCTGGACGACCTATCCGGCCAGGATGGTTTCCTGCTGGCCCCTGACCTGGCCGTAGCCCGTTCGCTGCAGCCACTGAGTCGCTGGCCGGTGATCTCCGAATCATCTGCTTCAGCTGACGGACCAGTATTGCATCCACGATTCGAGCATTAGGACTGCCCAGAGTCGCTGGCTGTGATCTCGTCGGCCAGCCTGGTGCTCACTATTCATCTGTTCAAGGGCTGCCCGTCCGATAAAACGGTGGCAGCGAGCATCCTGGCCGAGCAGTTTATCGTGAACCATTTCCCGCAGTTCATGCCGGAACCAGTGATCGAGTGGCACGCCAAATCCCATCTTCGGACGCCGCCAGATTTCCGCTGGCAGCAGATCGCCAAACGCCTTTTCAAGAATCCACTTACCGCGACCAGCCCGGTATTTCAGCTGAATCGGCAAACTGGCAGCAAACTCTACCAGGCGATGATCCAGGAAGGGCTGCCGGCACTCCAGGCTGTGTGCCATGGTGGCGATATCGACCTTGGCCATCAAATCACAGGGCAGGTAGGTCTGCAGGTCAGCAAGTGAGGCACGAGTCACGGCATCACGATTGCAGCTGGACCAGGCAGCAGCCAGAAAGCGGTCCGGCAGCGTACCTGCCAGGTCATTGCGAAACTCCTCTGTATAGGCATCCCGTCGCTGGCGGGCGGTAAAGATACGGATCCAGTCCAGGTATCGTTGGGGCGCCGGCCGGCACAAGGGCTCAGCAAATCTATTCATTCGCCTCAGTCTCGACTTGTACCGTGCCGAGCCGGGCAGCAGCCAGCGAAGCGGTCCACCAATCAGCCACTTCAGCGGTGGAAGGTAATCAAGCTTGCCAGCCAGTGCGACTGCTCGGTATCGCGGGTAGCCGGCGAACAGCTCATCGCCACCATCACCGGAAAGTGCCACGGTTACTTCTGACCGCGTCTGGCGAGCGACATACCAGGTTGGGATGGCCGAGCTATCTGCAAGTGGTTCGTCATACTGGTGAACAAGTTGCGGGAGGATTTCCACTGCATCCGGCTCGACCTGGAATTCATGGTGTTCTGTTCCCAGATGTTGAGCAACCTGTCGGGCATAATTCGTCTCGTCATATTCCGCCACTGGAAAACCGATCGAGAACGTCCTGACTGGCTGGCTCGCATGACGCTGCATGAGGGCCACGATCAGCGAGGAGTCGACGCCACCGGAGAGGAAGGCTCCCAGTGGCACGTCACTCTGCATCCGCAACTGAACCGCCGACTCCAGTAACTCACGCAACTGCTGACTTGCTTCATCAGCCGAGATCGACTGCTGCCGGTTGCAATCCAGTTCCCAGAAGGGTTCCACCCGCAGCTCACCAGCCTGGTAGACAGCGCGGTGTCCTGGCGAGAGTTTGTGGCAACCCGCCAGAATACAGTTGGGGTGCGGTACGTACTGGTATGTCAAATACAGGTCGACAGCCTGTGGGCTGACTTCGCGAGCGACACCTGGCACAGCCAGCAGGCTCTTCAGCTCGCTGCCAAACAGCAGCCGCCCGTCCTGGTTCGAATAGAAGAGCGGCTTCTGGCCCAGGCGATCGCGGGCCAGCACAAGTTTCTGCTGGCGTTGATCCCAGATAGCGATCGCAAACATCCCGTTCAGTCGCTCAAAACAGTCCTCGCCGTACTTGTCATAGAGGTGGGCGATGACCTCGCTGTCCCCCTGGCTGCGAAACTGGTAGCCCAGCTTCTCCAGTTCGGCGCGAAGCGGCTTGTAATTATAGATCTCGCCATTGAAGACCAGCTGAATGGTTCCAGCTTCGTTACTGACAGGCTGGTTGCCGGTCGCCAGGTCAATGATGGCCAGCCGTCGGAAGCCGAGTGCCACACCTGGATCGTGATCGCTGCCACTGGCGTCCCGCAGGTAATATCCTTGATCATCGGGGCCACGATGGACAAGGGTCTCGGTCATGGCGGTCAGCAACTGGCTCGATACCGCCAGCTCAGGCCTGGTCCAGACTGCACCCGTGATACCACACATGGAAACCATCCCCGCGAGCAAGAGAGCGGCTCTTGCGTCGGCTGTTTTACTGACAATTCGACCAGCCAGCGACGTTGTTACTCATCGGCCGTCCCGCTATAGCCGGTACGCGCCAATTGCCAAGTTTGTTCACTCCCTGCCGCCGGCCGAGCGACTGTGAGCGACCAGGCGGCTGTAGATATGCTCAAACCGCCCCACCAGCTGGGAAAGACTGTCCCGCGATTCAAAGGCTGTTCGAGCGGCGGCGCCCAACTGTTTCATCCGCGCCGGGTCGCCCAGCAGCTGGTGAACCTGGCGAGCGCACTGGCCACTATCCCCGGTCGGAAAGAACTCGGCAGCATCGTCACTCAGCAATTCACGGTGCGGCGGCAGGTCCGCCAGGACGACGGGCAGAGCTGCCGACATGGCGTGCAGCAAGGTGGTCGAGATCCCCTGACTGGAGGATGGCTGCAGGACAAGCGAGGCTGCCGCCAGCAAATCCTGCCAATCGCAACTCTCGCTGGCCAGGTGCACACGCCCCGTCAACTCAAACTGTTCCACGCGCCGCGGAATCCAGTCTGCCAGTGCCATCGGCCCCAGGATCACGAGCTGCAGATCATCGTGAACCGTGACCAGCAGCTCCATCACCTGCAAGACCAACTCCAGCTGTTCCAGGCGATCATCCGATCCTGCCACCAGCAGGTAGCGGGATGCGGGCGGCAGGTCGACCTGGGAC
>CAUZOB010000347.1:0-3011 GCA_963581185.1 Planctomycetota bacterium
ATCGACATTGTGATTGGTACCCACCGGCTCGCCTCGCAGGACGTCAGCTTCCAGAACCTCGGCCTGCTGGTGATCGATGAAGAGCAGCGGTTTGGTGTCGAGATCAAGGAGCGACTGAAGACGATGCGCAGCATTGTCGATGTGCTCACACTGTCGGCCACTCCGATCCCACGGACGCTGCACATGTCGATGATTGGCGTGCGCGATATCAGCAACCTGGAGACGCCACCAGAGGATCGGCTGGCAGTAGAAACCCGGCTCTCTCGATTCCAGGAATCGATGATTCGGGAGGCGATCCTGCGGGAGTTGAATCGGGGTGGCCAGATCTACTTTGTCCACAACCGGGTACAGGATATCGAGCAACTGGCGGCTCGCTTGCAGACGATTGTTCCCGAAGCGACGGTTGGTATCGGCCACGGCCAAATGCCGGAGGGCCAGCTGGAAGGGGTGATGGTCGACTTCATCGCTCACCGCTTCGACCTGCTGGTGGCCACCACGATTGTCGAAAACGGACTCGACATCCCCAACGCCAACACGATCTTCATTGACGAGGCAAATCGTTATGGCCTGGCCGACCTGCACCAGCTGCGCGGCCGCGTGGGCCGCTACAAGCACCGTGCCTACTGCTACCTGCTGGTCAATCCCCGCACCTCGCTGACTCCAACCGCGGCTCGGCGATTACGGGCCATCGAGCAGTACAGCCAGATGGGAGCCGGCTTTGCGATTGCCATGCAGGACCTGGAAATTCGCGGAGCAGGTAATCTGCTGGGTCCCCAACAGAGTGGTCATATTGCCACAGTCGGCTATGAGTTGTATTGCCAGTTGATGGAAACCGCCGTACGGGCGCTGAAAAAACTTCCCCCGCGGCAGGCGATCGAGGTGGAAGTGAGTCTGCCCGGCTCGTGTCATCTGCCGGCTGAGTACCTACCTGGCATCTGTGAACGGATCGACCTCTACCGCCGATTTGCCCGCATCGACTGCCAGCAGACAATCGACTCACTGCGCGAGGAAATGCAGGATCGTTTCGGCCCTCCACCTGCTGCCAGCGAGCGAATGCTGCGAGTGGCGGAGTTGCGGCTGGCAGCTAACCAGTGGGGAATTAGCTCGATCAGCACCGAACAGCAGTTCCTGGTCTTTCGCTACAGCAGGCCGGCGCAGATCAAACAGCTGGTCAACAATTTCCCCGACAAGCTGCGAATTGTGGACGGACAGAGTGCCTATTACCCGCTGCCGGACAACTGTAGTCCGGAGCAGGTCCTGGCAACGGCGGAATTGGTGTTGCGACCGTCCGCAGAGCCACCTTAGAATCTCGCCCTCGAGCAACCGAGTGCTCAGCTTAATTCAATCACGGCAACGACCGTGCGGTGGAGAATCCCCATGCAATCCGGATCCTGGCGACGGCTGATGGTTGCCCTGGCGGCGATCATCTGTGGACTGTCACAAGCCGCTTCAGCTCAGCAGGATGCACCCGACGGTGTGGTGAAATTCCCCGGCAGCGAGACACTGGCGATTGTCGGTGATCAGCGGATTCTGCGTGGCGATATCATGCCACGGGTACGGATCGTGATGCAGAACGTGCTGAACAAGATGACGCCGGAAGAACGTTTCCTGCAGCGAGAGGCAATTGCTGACCAGCAGGACAAACTGGTCGAACAACTGGTCGACCAGGAAATCGAGTACAAGCTGCTCTATATCGCTTTCTTACAGAGCCTGCCGGCCGACAGTCGAGCCGACGCCGAAGAGCGGATTGCGGAGCGAGTGTCAGAGATGTTTGAGGACAGCCTGCTGGAGTTGGTACCCAAGTTCAAAGGGGTCAGCAAGGCGGAAGCGCGTGAGCTGCTGCGTTCCTCACCACAAGTCGGCCAACTCGCCTTTCTCATGGATGAGCGTGGGATTTCCACGCTTGGCGAATTGGACCTGCTGTTAAAAGAGTTCGGTACCTCGATCCATCTCGAGCAGGAGTCCTTCAAGGAACGCAACCTGGGACGTTCCTACCTGTCCGACTCAATTCCCCGTAACCCCGAAATAACTCGTGCCCGACTGCTGAGTGACTATCGCGAGAATATCAATAAATTCAAGTACGAGGCCCAGGCTCGCTGGGAGCAATTGACTGTCTACTTCGACAATCACGACAGCGGGCAGCAAGCCTATGCTGCCATCGCGGTCATCGGTAACGAGGTCTTGCGAGGAGCCAAGCTGGCTGAGGTAGCACGCAACCGAAGCGAGGAGTCGCGGGCCGGCAAGGGTGGTCAGCATGACTGGACCACACCAGGCAGCCTCATCTCCAAGCCGCTCGACAAGGCACTCTTCAGCCTCCCGGTGAACCGGCTCAGCCAGATTATCGAGGACGACCGCGGCTACCACATCATTCGTGTGCTGGAGCGGAAGGAGGCTGGCCGAACGTCGTTCCTGGCAGCTCAAAAAAAGATCAAGGCCAAGCTGCGGGCTGTTGAACAGCAGCAGGCGATCGAGAAACTGGTCAGCAGGCTGCGGATGGAGATTCCGGTCTGGACCATCTATGATGAGACTCGTTCATCCGCTCAGAGCTCCCGCTAGTCCACTTTTCCTGTCGCAGCCGCGGCAGGTGGACTACCCCGGATTCGCCCAGCAGCGTGAGCACTCTCCCGGCAGGGCAAGCAGTAGCCCGCATTTCATTATGGCTCCACCGACCGGCCGACCAGGCTGCAATGTCGAACTCAAAGCCCGCCTGCATGACCTGGCAGCCAGCAGGGACATTGCCCGGCAACTGGCAACCCGTCCGGGCGAGCAGCAGCGACAGCGTGATACCTACTTTCATTGCCAGCAGGGCAGGCTCAAGCTGCGAGAGATTGAGCAGCAGCCAGCTGAGCTAATCTGGTATCAGCGCAGCGACCAACAGCAGAGTAAGGCCAGTCATTACCTGCGAGTGGCGGTCAGCGATCCAGCAGGTCTGCTGGCGGCACTGGCCGGCGCCCTGGGAATCCGCTGCGTGGTCGCCAAGCAACGCGAGATCTTCTTTCACCAGCAGGTTC
>CAUZOB010000348.1:0-2946 GCA_963581185.1 Planctomycetota bacterium
CGCCTGTTTGAATTCGCCTACCCGCTTATCCAGTCCGGTTTGCATGCGTTCGCAGCCGAGCTGAAAGCCAGGGTACCGCTGGATGCCTCGTTGTTGCCAGCGGCGCCTGTTCTTGCCCGGCACCTGACACAGGATCGCCTGGTCGTCTACTTCGCTGCTGACGGTCTCCACCTGGAACAGCGAGGGGATCTACCATTATCGGCTGTTGGAACGGCCGCGCTGGTCGCGGCTGGTCTCCCATGGGTTACGATTCGTCCTGCCAAAGTTGACCTGAGGTCATTGGAGGGTGGTTTCTTCAATGTCCCAGTGCGACCTTTCAGGAGGAAGGGAAATTGAATTGCCGTGCCGGGCGGCTGTCGCTGATAGAAAACAATGACCGTGAGGGGTCGCAATAGATGGTAGGTATTGGGATTTACGAGCTGCTTCTTCTGGTCGGCGTCAGCATGACGCCGATCGGGCTGCCACTGGGACTCCCTCCCGGACCGGAAGATCCATTCCTGGTGCAGGCGGCACCGGATGATGGCGTTTACTATTCCATGTGGGTGGCCTCGCGCGAGCCGGATGCGGAGAGCGTAAATGCCATCGACCGCCTGCTGGCAGAGCCCGAGTTGAAGGCGTTTGTCGCAGCGACAATTACTGAACTTGAGCGGTATGCCAGGGATCGTGTCGGGGGGGATGAATCAGCGGCCGACGCGGTGCAGCTTGAGACCGCCATTATGCTGGCCAGGCAGTTGTTGCGCGGGCCGGCGATGATGTTCGTGAATGACTTTTCGATGGATAACGGAGTGCCTGAGGTCGATGCCGGACTGGTGCTCAAACTGGCCGACGATGATGACCAGCTGATCGAGCAGATTCAGCGAACCTTGCGGCTGATGTTGCCGGGCGAGCCGGTTTATGAGGAGATTGCCGGTCACCGCTTCGAGCTGCTGCGTTTCCCTGCTCCCGCTCCCACGGTCCGTTGGGGCCTTGTCGATGACTACCTGATTGTCGCGGTGGGCGATGGTGTGGTGGAGGGAATTCTCGAACGGGCCGAGACACCCGCTCCGCCCTGGTACCTGGCGGCGAAACAAGAGTCCAGCGTGAATCAGCTGGCATCCATCGGCTTCCTCGATCTCGAGAAGCTGCAGTCGATTATTGCGATCGATAGGGCGCCGCCAGCGCTGCTCCAACTGCTGCGCCAAGCGGGGCTGGATAACTTGAAAACTGTCACGACGGTAACTGGCCTCGACGATCAGGGCCTGTTGTCGGTCAGTCGACTGTCCTCCGAAGGGCCGTTGCATGGTCTTGTGGGGCTGGTTGGTGACAAGCCGCTGACGGCCAGCGATCTCTCGATGATTCCAGAAGATGCCACAGTTGCCTTTGCTGCCAGCCTCGATATGGCGGCATTCGTTGATCAGTGGCATCAATTACTTGTGGACTTCGACCCCCGAGCTGCGTCCTACCTGGACGCCGGCCTGGCACTTGCTAAAGCTGAGTTTGGGGTGGATCTACGAGAGGACCTGCTGAGTTCACTGGGATCCAGCTGGCGACTCTATACCAGCCCCTCGCATGGAAACTGGCTGACAGGCTGGACCGTCTCGATTGCTGTTGAGGATGCGGACAAGCTGCGGGAGGTTAATCTGCAACTGGCGAAGCTGTTCGGGCAGTCCACAAGCCAGTCAAACCGGTTGGCGGAGTTGCGGCGGCTTGCTTTCGGGGACAAGGAGATTTTTTACCTGATCCTCCCTGCTCAAGATGTCCCTTTCTCACCAGCATGGTGTATCGATGATGATGAGCTGGTGATTGCTCTGTTTCCACAATCTGTGAAAACCCACCTGGCACACAAGGTCGAGGGTCGGGGGTTGGAGAGGAGAGCGGAGATTGCAGCGCAGCTGGAGGGTAACAGCGTGGCCATGATCCAGTATTTGGATCTTCCCAAGATTGCGGAGTATGCCTATCCGGCGATCCAAGTCGGACTGCGAATAATGAGCACGGAGTTGGCTCGGGAGGGGGTGAATCTGCCTGTCCATCAGTTGCCGACGGCGGACGCACTGGTAGGCCACCTGGAGCCATTCGTAGGAGTTCTGAGCCGGGAAGAGTCGGCATTGACATATCGCTGCCGCTCGTCATTGCCAAACGGTGGCGGCGTCCTGACCACGTCGCCGATTTTAGCGGCGGTTGTATTGCCGGCGGTGGCGGCCGCCAGGCAGGCGGCACGGCAGACGGAGTCACACAATAATGTCAGGAAGCTGCTGCTCTGTATGCAGAACTTTGAGAACATCTTTGGTGCCCTGCCGGCGACCCACTTCGTAACGCCGGATGGGAAGGCTCTTCATAGTTGGCGTGTTCACATGCTGCCATTAATGGGCGATGACGAGATGGAGTTGTACAACAGATTCAAAATGGACGAGGCCTGGGACAGCGAGCACAACAAGCAGCTGATTCCCTTGATGCCGGACGTTTTCCGTTCTCCCCATAGTACGCTCCCGCCAGGGAAATCGAATTACCTGGCGGTGCTCCTGCCTGTTCAGGATGGCAAGTACGCCAGCGCCTTTCGGCCGCCACGTATTGTGAAGGATTCCAAAGAGACCGGGTTCTTTTCCGGTCATAAGACCGCTGAGATCACGGACGGTACGGCGCAGACGATCGGAATTGTGGAGGTCAGTGACGAGGCGGCGCTGATCTGGACAAAGCCGGGCGATATTACGTTTGATGAAAAGACTGGTACCCGTTCCTGGGGTGTTGCCGGTCATTCAAGTTTCACGGTCGGCATGATCAGCGGCCACGCGATTGATATTTCCCGCAGTGTCAAGCTGGCTGTCATCAAGTCGCTGATCACGCGCAACGGTGGCGAGGAAATATCCCTGGAGAACCAGCTGGCACCCTGACGCCTGTGTCGGTCTTACGGACCTCGGTTGATCCAGCCGGTCAATGTCCTCTGCGTTCTCAGCGTCTCTGCGGTGAGCT
>CAUZOB010000349.1:0-2908 GCA_963581185.1 Planctomycetota bacterium
AGTTTGCCGCCTGTGGTCGTGCCAATCAGATATTTATCTACCACGTACCCACCGGCCAGTTGATCACTCGTTTGACCGATCCGGCATTGCAGCAGGCGAGCAAGGAGCAACGTCCCGGCATCGCACATCTGGATGTGATCCAGTCGCTGCGATTCAACCACCAGGGTGATCGCCTCGCCTCGGGCGGTTTCCGCACCGCCAAGATCTGGCGTTATCCGCGGGATGTGCAAATAGACACGCTGGAAAATGCAGATGCCGTCCTCGCCGTAACGGTCGCCAGGCAACGGCAGCAGGCAATTGTTGCCAGCGCCAACAACAGTATCCAGATCTGGAACCTGGCGGGTGGCGAAGTCGCCTCGACGATGACCGGTCATACCGACCGGATCACGGCTCTGCGAGTCAGTTCCGACGAGAAGTTGCTTTATTCGGCCAGCCTGGATAACACGATCAGGATTTGGGATCTTGGTCTCGGTATTTTACAGCAGACCATTGAGACGGCCGGACCGCTCACGGCACTCTCGCTGCTTCGGCAGACGCCCAGCGAGCAGGAGCTTGAGGCGGCTGGTGATGGCCCTGCCCCGCTGACCAGGGAATACCTGATTTCCGCCAGCGACGACAACACGATTCGCAGCTGGCATCTGCCGGCAACTTACCAGCAGACACTCGAGGAGACTCCCGCCGGCGTTGCCAGCATCGCAATCGACCCGACCTCACGACTGGTTGCCGTGGCCACAACGGACGGCCAGGTTCAATTACGCCAGGAACTCGAGGGCCCGCCGCTACGCGCCTGGCAGGCTCACACCGGACCACTCACAGCGCTGTATTTTATTACCGCGATTCCCGTCGAGGGTCAGCCGGCAGATGAACGACGCGTGCTGTTGGCGACAGCGGGGCCTGAACAGAGTCTTCGTATCTGGGACACCACGAGTGGCAAACTGGTCGACGAACTGCATCATGCTGGCGCGGCGATCAGCCATCTCGCTGGCAACGCAAGTGGGACCAGGATCGTGTCGGCTAATCCGCTGGGCCAGGTTGTGGTCTGGAATCTTGAAGCCAGGCCAGTGGTCGAGCCAGTCGCCCACGGCCATCAAGTTGCCGGACCGCTAACCGTTAGCGCCGATCAAACACTGCTGGCATTTGTGACGAGCAGCTCGGATCGACCGGCAGTAGCTGTGGTCAACGTCGAAAGCGGCCAGACCGTTCAGCTCTTGATGGGCCATGACGGACCGATTCATGGGCTGGCATTCAGTCCTGACAATACCAGGCTGGCGACCGCATCGGCCGATGGCTCTGCCCGCATCTGGTTGCTGGCCGATGCCAAGTTCCCCGAGATCGGGCGCATGCTGGGTCACGAGGGAGCGGTACATGCTGTCGGTTTCAACAGCGATGGCACACAACTGGTGACCGGCGGTGCCGACAAGCTGGTCAAGACCTGGACGATCGCCGACGGCATGGAAGTGGCCAACTTTGCTGGCCATGCGGGAGCCGTGCTGGGTGTGGGGTTTGCTGCCAACAACCAGCCTGTCTCTGTGGCCGCAGACAAGGTCTTCAAGCAGTGGAATCCGGCCAATAGCCAGCCTGTACGGAATGTCACATTGGCCGCCGTGCCGTTGTCATCGAGCCTCTGCAACGACCGTACACTCTTCTCCGTCGCTCTGGACGACAACAGCCTGGCACTCTACCAGCTTTCCGACGGGGCCTTGCTGCAGACCCTGGTGGGGCATGCAAGCGCCGTGCGTACGCACCAATTCAGTGCCGATAAACTGTCGATCGTCAGCGTTGCTGCTGACCAGCGAGCCCATCTCTGGCGAGTTGCCGACGGCCAGTTGATGCAGGCCTTCCCCGGCACAGAACTGGTTGGGGCAACATTTACAAAACAGGCGGCCCAGGTTCAGTTGCTGGCAGGATCTGAACTGCTGATACAGCCGGTGCGATTTCAGGCAGCCGCGGCGGTCCATGAACATGCCGTCAAGGGACTTGCCGTGAATCCAGCAGGCTCGCAGATATACGCGGGTTATGCAGATGGAGCCTACCGGGGTTATACCCTCGAGACTGGCGCCGAGGCCTACGCCGGTACGCACGGTGGACCGATTCGGTCACTAGCGATGCGACCTGATGGCGGCATGCTGGCCACCGCAGGTGAAGATAAGCTGATCAAATTCTGGAACGGTGGCAACGGCGCCGGGCTGGCGCCGAACCAGGTGGAGGGCCTGCCGGCCATCGTGGACCGCGTTGTCTTTAGCCAGGATGGTCTCATGCTGCTGGCTCAGGAAGAAGGTGCAGCAGGGCGGCTGATCGCGATAGACTCGACCGATGGCCAACTTGAGCAGCTGATCAGCCAATGGCCCCTTGCTACTGCTTCGCTGTTGACTGTAGGTCAGGAAGGTGAGCGGCGGTTGGCTGGTGTAATCGACGGTACCGTTCAGGTCAGGCCGTTGCTCTCGCACCGGAAGATTCCAGGTCATACACAGCCGATCACTTCATTGGAGACGTTGAGCGAGACGTTTTTCGTTTCCGGCAGCCTCGACGGTACAGTGCGGCACTGGAACCTGGCCGCCGCCAATCCAGTCGTCCGGCAGATGAATCATGGTGCTCCGGTGGTCACATTGGCTATCCGTGCTGACGGTGAGCGGATCGCATCCGGTTCCGACAACGGTACGATCCGACTCTGGAATGGAACCAATGGCGCCCAGGTCTCCGAAATGAAGGGCGATGTCCGCGCCCAGGGACTGGTAGCCAAGTTGACTGACCAGAAGAACACCTCGATGACCAAGTTGGAAACGGCCAAGGCAGTGTTGACCGCCGCGCAGACACTGCTGCCGATCAAGACCGCCGCGGAAGTTGCCACGAAGAAGGCCCTGACAGACGCCATGACGGATACGGCCGCCAAGGCCGATGCACTGGCGAG
>CAUZOB010000350.1:0-2892 GCA_963581185.1 Planctomycetota bacterium
TGCCGCATCCGCACACAACTGGAACATCGTTGGCACGCTGAGGCTGGCCAGGCCCACGCTGGACCGAAGCAGATCGCGGCGGGAATGTTGCAGACTAAGCATCGTGTGTCGTTACCGTGAAGACTTTGGGAGAAACCAGTTTACCCGATTATGATCGAATTCTGGAGTGCATGCTAAATCCAGCTACAGTATCGGTTCGCTCGCTGGATGGAATTGAGCAACAGTGCTTACTTGAATACGGGCTCAGCGTAGCGAGCGGCAGCGTTCACACCCAGCTGGCCAGGCTTGACTGTGAATTTGATCTGCTCACCCGCTCTCTGGACCACCAGCACCGCTGCTTCAACTTTGTCCCGCACTGCTTTGGCAATGGCCATTCGCAGGCTGGTCGGCGCGGTGATCGGCTGGTCGTGGAAACTGACCAGCAGATCATTCACTTTCAGACCCAGTTCTGCTGCCTGGCTGCCAGCAACCACGCGAGCGATACGGATCTGTCGTTTCGCGAGCTTCGCTTGGATTGCCTGCACGTTGATCTCGTCGCCAGCGTCTCGTCCGCTGTAGGGCATCGGGTCGGTGCCCTCTCGAATCGCCTTGCGACGAAGCACCTCCTTAACCGCACGATAGCAGTTGATCAGGCCATGCCCGGTCTGGGCATCAAAACCCTCTGCAGCCACGTCGGTCGCCGTGGAGGTAATGATCTCTTTCAGATCCCAGGGCAGCAGGTCCGGGTCGGCAGATAGCATCAGCGAGATCGAGCCGCAGAACATTGGCCCCGCAAAGGAATTGCCATTTAGTCCGGACATGCGAACCGTGCCATCTTGTAATAGTGCCGGCAGACCCATATTAAAAGCACAGACCTCAGGCTTCTGAACCATCCCATCCTGGTAGTGCTGCGTGTCCCACTTCACCGGCCCCTGGCTCGAGAACGGCGTACGGGCAAAGTTCCGCTGAACACCTGCTGCGGCAAAGACCACTTCCGGAATGTCCTCCGGAACTCGCATCTGCACAGGCAGCTGAGCGGACTGGGCAAAATTACCCGCACCGGAGACAAAGAATACACCGCACAACGATCCCTGTTCCATGATCTTTCGCCAGTGGGAACGATAGTCCTGTAGGCCTGGAATCGAGAAGCTCATGCTGTAAGTGTCCGCACCCTGTTCAATGGCCCACTGGACCGCTCGCTCCAGTCGAGAGCCACCGACGACGCCGGTCCAGCACGCTTCCGGTGCGATACCGAACTCGTACTCCTTCCCCTCTACCCCTCGCCCACAGACGATTGCAGCGCACATGAATCCGTGCATTAGCTGGGGGGAGAAGACCCCCTCCGCCACCGGAGTATGTGTGAGGACAGCGGTTTCGGCATCGAAATTGAATCCATGGTAGTCGTCGATATATCCGTTCTTGTCGTCGTCCTTACCGTTGGCTGGTATCTCATCAGCGTTGCGGTAGAGATTGGCAGTCAGATTGTCTGAGAAGACAAAGTTGAAGTCATGGAAGACATTCAGCGTTCCGGCTCCGGTAACTTCAAATTCGCGCCAGACCCGGTCGGCCTGCAGGGCGCGTGTGTACCAGGGATGCTTGTAGCGTTGCCAGTTAAACTGGTCGATGTCGGGAAGCGGAAAGCCGGGCGGCTGGGCATCCGCCGGTGGTCGATTGACCGGACGAATTGGCCTGGCAAAGATCATCTTCACCCCGGGGATCGACTTGAGACTCTCAAGATTCTCTTTGACCGTTGTGCAGGTAAAGCCGTTGACGATCCAGAAATCTTCGACCCCGCTGATCTTCTCCTGCTTGATCAGCTTGTCGATCGCAGAGCGGGCCTGTTTCCACGATCGTGCATGAATTGCCTTGAGCGTCTGCACGGCAGCGATCCGCAGCTCGGTTCGCTTTCGCTCAGCAAACTCCCCGGCCCGCCGCATGTAGGCCTGGCCATCACCCAGCAACTGTTCGTCGAACCAGATTGTGACCTTCACTCGTCGCAGCTGGCGGAAGCGGATCTCGAAGGCGGGATCGACCCAGATTCCCTCGCCGACCAGTTTCTCTGTGGTCAGCAGGCCAGCTTGTCTGGGTTGAGCTGCCATCGCCGACTGGGCAGCGACGACCGCCAGCAGAACGGCACAACCAGATCGTGCTATCAAAGCAAGCTTCATTGTGGCTGTCACGACAATCGCAGCCGAGCTTGTTCCAGCGTCAGGCGTGATTTTTCCAGGTTTGCGTAGCCGCCGAATTCAATCCCGCAGTAGCCACGGAAACCGGTAGCCAGGACGATCTTCAGCATGCGATCGTAATCCAGCGCTGTCTGGTTTCCCTTGTCGTCCCAGACCTTGTCTTTCACTGAAACACCCTTGGCCCACTTCATCAACGTGGCTATACCACGATAAGAATCGAAACTTTCGTCCTTGCTGATGCGAAAGTTGCCGAAGTCGGGCAGCGTGCCACAGCGATCATGGTCAACTTTTGTGATCACCTCGGCCAGCCAGTCAGCGTTGCTGCTCAGCCCACCGTGGTTTTCGACAATCACGTTCAGCCCTTGCTCAGCGCCGAAGCTGGTTAGTCGAGAGAGGCCATCGGCAGCGTACCCCACCTGTTCCTGGTAACTGCCGGCGCTGCCAGCGTTGACACGAATGGAGTGGCAGCCGAGGAGGCTGGCGGCATCGATCCACTTACGATGGTTGTCGACAGTCTGGGCTCGCTTTTTCTCATCCGGGTCACCGATCCGACCCTCGTTGTCACACATGATGATCAGGCTCTTGACACCCAGGTCGGCGGCTCGCTTTTTCATTTCCGCGAGGTAGGACTTGTCCTTGGCCTTGTCCTTGAAAAACTGGTTGACGTATTCAATGGCCATAATGCCATGCTCATGAGCGACCTTGGCAAAATCGAGGTTGTCAATTT
>CAUZOB010000351.1:0-2858 GCA_963581185.1 Planctomycetota bacterium
CCCTCCCGCAGGTACCGATCAATTCTACCGAATAGCCAAGGATTGCCTTGTGCTGCGCGGCCAATCATTACAGCATCGGCACCGGTATAGGCGAGAACAGCCTGGGCTTTCTGTGGGGAATCGATATCGCCATTGGCGATCACGGGCAAGGTCACTTCGTGTTTGACCGCGCGGATGGTGTCATATTCCACTGGGCCTCGATACTTGCACTGACGGGTGCGGCCGTGAATGGCGATTGCCTGGATACCGGCAGATTCCGCTAGGCGAGCGATCCGTACCGCATTGCGTTGCCCTGGTTCCCAGCCAGTTCGCATCTTAAGCGTTACTGGCACAGGGACCGCAGAGACGACGGCATCGAGTATTTCTCCGATCAGATGTTCGTCTCTCATGAGGGCTGAGCCGACCAGTTTCTTGCAGACTTTTTTTGCTGGGCAGCCCATATTGATGTCGATTAATTGTGCACCCTGGTCAACACTGTACCGAGCGGCTGCGGCCATGTGCTTCGGGTCGGCACCAAGCAGCTGAATGCTGATCGGACCGGGCTCGCCCAGGTGATTCATGCGCTGACGGGTTTTCTGCGAACCCCGCAGTTGCGGGTCCGTTGCTACCATCTCGGAAGGGGCGAGCGCGGCGCCATGATCGCGGGCAAGGGTGCGAAAGATGCGATCGGAAACGCCAGCCATAGGTGCCGCGAGAACACGACTGGATAGGTCGATGGTACCGATTGACCAGGGTAATGGGTTACATAGGGGCTTCAAGGAAGTCACTCAAGTACCGACCACTTCGGTTTCGAAACCAACCGCTGTCTCATCAGGGTCGGCTAAATTAAGCAGGATGATCTGTGTGTAACTGCCCGGAATCTTTTCCACAGGATCGGGGTGGCCGTATTCTCTAGGGTGGTATGTCCGTCGACCGACAACGATGCCCTGATGATCCGATAAGGTGAGTTGTAGTCTCGGATAAGATAGGACTTTAAGCGTCCGATTTGTTAAATGCACTCTAACGATCAATGCGCCAGGATGGTCTGGATGAAGATTAACTGCTGACTTTACGATACGCAGGGCAGGTCCATGGAGGGCTTCAGGCACGGTGCAGCCGGTGAAGTCGCAAAGCGTTGATAATCCTGGGCGCATCGCGGGAATCGCTGCCAGTTCGTTGAAGAATAAAACCCGGGCCTGAAGGAACAACACGCCCGCGAAGAATATGCTGGCTAGTGCCCAAAAACTGGCGGTGACCCAACTGGACCGATTTTTTTTGGGCGCTGTCGTTACGGCGACGGCAGTTTCTTCCCCGAGCCTTTGCTCGTGTTCCGGTGGTAGTCGACTGAGGTGCGGCTCGCTGCGTCGTGGGCTTTGGACCGCTGCAATGGGCTTTGGTCGTGATAAGGATCTTCTCTTCGACTCGCCATCGCTTCGACCGAGTGCTGCCAGTGGTTCGTCTGCCAGTGTATTCGTGATGGCGGTGAGGGCGGCTTCGTCGATGTCCTGGTTGAGTGGAGAGATTGCTGTTCTTACTATTGGCTGCGGAGAGGCTGAGTCGGGCTCGTCTACTAAATGCCATGTGGCGTTGAAAACGCGCTCACACTCACCACAACGTACCAGCCCTGCGTGTTGTTCCAACTGCATATCGGCCACTTCAAACAAGGTAGCGCACGCCGGACAACAGCACATCAGTACGAGTGGTTCGGTCATGTTGGTAAAACGGGTCTCTTGCGGCCTACCAGGAGTGCCCACTCCTGTCGGTAAAGTATGTCAAACGAGAAGGTATCACGGTAGTGTGCCATTACCCGTTCTGTCTGGGATCGAGTCACACCAGAAAGCATCAGCGTGCCGTCAATTGTGGTGTAATGCTTAAGCATCGGCGCGAGCTCAATCAGTGGATTGGCCAGAATGTTGGCCACCACAATATCGAACTGGGTTGTTGTCGCCACCGCTTCGGGCGTTACCCATCGGATCGATTGATGAATGCCGTTGCGTTCAGCATTGTCCTGACTGACGGCCAGTGCCTGAGGGTCAATATCCACACCAAGTGCTGAATCTGCCCCTAATTTGTATGCGCCAATCGCCAGAATTCCCGATCCGCAGCCCCAGTCGAGAACCCGTTTTTTATTCAGCGAAAGCCCTGCTAAGTGGCGCAGGCAAAGTGCAGTGGTGGGGTGATAGCCGGTACCGAAGGCCGCTCCAGGGTCGATGATGAGTGTGGTCACGTCGGGGTTGGGTGGCGTATGCCAACTCGGACAAATCCACAGATTGTCGCTGATCGGAAAGGGCACAAATTGCTCACGAGTGGCAAGTTCCCAGTTGCGGTCAGCGATGGTTTCAACTCGGATGTCTGTATTGCTGTCACCGATGGCCTTGATGAACGACGACACCGTGTCAATCGAAAATTTCGGATCGAAAAGTCCGCTGACGCTTGTTCTGCTGAGCTGCTTGGCTGACGGTTGCCTTTTGGCGGGTAGCGGCTCACCTTCACCGGTGATCGAGACCGCGATAGCGCCAAGCCCTTCGAGTGCTTCGGCTAGACGGCCAGCGGCACACTCGTTGGTTTCTACCAAAATCTTGATCCAGTGTGTCATTTAAGGGTTGCACCAGACCCGGAGAAACTTGATCAGCGAGTGTAACGGCGTTCGAGATAGTGAATGTCGAGGGGACCTTGCCGAAAGGCAGGATCGCTGACCAGCGCTTGTTGTAGAGAGATGTTGGTGGTGATGCCATCGACTACCATTTCTTCCAACGCACCGCTCATTCGCCGCATCGCCTGCTCGCGATTGGCGCCGTGAGCAATCACCTTGGCGATCATTGAGTCGTAGTGCGGTGGGACTACATAGTTGTTAAAGACGTGAGAGTCGACGCGAATAC
>CAUZOB010000352.1:0-2858 GCA_963581185.1 Planctomycetota bacterium
TGGCAGTGGCTGCTGAAGGTGAATCGGCTGAAGATCCTGGTCAACCGCTGGAGGCTCTTGAGCACGCGTTTGCGGCGATACCTGCTGCAGCCAAGGATGAGGCGGCGGGAGTCGATCTTCCCCGACTGGGAGGCAGCCGCTCTGTTGGCCTTGCCAGGATTAGCGTCAAGCGCACACTGTCAGCTGCCGAGGACAAGTTGTTGTGGGAGATAATCTGCCACGAGCTGGAAGTTGAGAGTGCTGATCTGCTGGCGGCGGAGATGCTGCTGGCTGCTCCCTGAGCCTGTCGCCGCTTGAGTGGCGCCGGAAAATCACGAGAACACGTTTCATGGATCGTCAGATACAGCAAGGCCTGCCGAGCAAGTTGATCTCGGTCGTCGGTGGCCCTGTCGGCCGGCGGCTGTCACGCTGGGAGAAGTTCGTACCCCAGATCGGGCATCACGAGGATGCCTTCAAGCAACTTGACGATCGCCGTCTGCGCAAGGAGAGTCTGGCCCTGAGGTACCGAGCCCACAGTGGTGAGCCCTTGACGCGTTTGCTGCCGGAGGCTTTTGGCCTGGTTCGCGAAACAGCTCGACGGACAACCGGGCTGCGTCCTTTTGACGTGCAGCTGATCGGCGGCATCGCGTTGTTCCACGGTTCGGTGGCGGAGATGGACACGGGAGAGGGTAAGACTCTGACCGCCACGCTCCCGATTTACCTGCGCGCGTTGATGGGCAAGGGAGTGCACCTGGCGACGGTCAACGACTACCTGGCCGCGCGAGATGCCAAGGAGGTTGGGGTCATCTACAAGCTGCTCGGTCTGACGGTTGGAGTCGTACTTACGCAGGACTCGCCAGAAGATCGACGAGCGGCCTACGCCTGCGATATCACGTATGGAACGGCCAAAGAGTTCGGTTTTGACTTTCTCCGCGACCGCTTGCTGATGCGGCGGCTGGGTCGCGAATTGAACGATTTTCTTGGGGAGGGAAGTGCCCAGCGGTGGGATAGTGCGGGCGATCAGCCGGTCCAGCGGGGTGCCTACTATGCCCTGGTGGACGAGGCTGACAGCATCCTGATCGATGAGGCGCGTACACCGTTGATCATCGGATCGCTTGGCGAGGAAGCCAGGGAATCGATGATTGCGACTTATGAGTGGGCGGCCGAGCATGCCACGGCGTTCGAGGAGGACGATGATTTTGAATACGATCACGAGAAGCGCAAAGTCGAATTGAATTACCAGGGTCGCCAGCAGATGCGGACCCTGCCCCGCCCCGAGCTGATAGATGAAGTTGGCCTGGTCGACCAGTACGAGTACATCGAGCGTGCCATCAAGGTGCACCGCGATTTTCACCTCGATCGGCAGTACGTGGTCAACGAAGGTGAGATCGTGATCGTTGACGAATTCACCGGTCGTATGGCCGAGGGCCGCAAGTGGCGCGATGGGATCCACCAGGCGATTGAGGCCAAGGAGCGAATTGAAGTGACGGTGCCGACCGGCCAGGCGGCTCGTGTCACGATCCAGGACCTGTTCCTGCGATACCAGTACCTGGCGGGCATGACCGGCACGGCACGCACCGCGGCTCGAGAGTTTCGCAAGATCTACAAGCTGCGGGTTGTGCCGATTCCGACCAACCGGCCACGCAACCGCTCGCGACTTAAGGACCAGGTGTTTGCCGACAGCGACCAGAAGATGGTGGCGATCACATCCGAAATCAAGCAGCTTCATGACGATTACCGACCGGTCCTGGTCGGCACCCGCTCGATCGACAAATCCGAGAAACTGTCGAAGCTGCTCGAGGAACTCGGAATTCCCCACCAGGTGCTGAATGCACGAGAGGTTGAGCAGGAAGCGGAGATTATTTCCGCAGCGGGTGAGCGAGGGCGAGTGACGGTGGCGACCAATATGGCCGGCCGGGGCACCGATATCAAGTTGCAGGAGGGGGTCGCCGGCCAGGGTGGCTTGCATGTGATTTGCACAGAGCTGCACGAGTCGGCGCGGATCGACCGACAGCTGATTGGACGCTGCGGCCGGCAGGGAGATCCAGGCAGCTTTCGGCAATATATGTCCCTCGATGACGAGATTCTGCAAGAAGGTTTCGGGCCAGATCGGGCTGCCAGTATTCGCAAACAAATTGCTGGAAAACAGGGCACGCTGGGGCACTACCTGAGCGTCTTGCGGCGCGCCCAGCGGAAAGTGGAACGCAAACATGCCAGCGATCGGAGCGTGCTGCTATACCACGAGCGAGAACGGAAGAAACTGCAAAGAGAGATCGGCCAGGACCCCTACCTGGATACGGCGGAATAGACGCCTGGAGCCGGCGTATTCATGTTGCTCAAGCAGCCAACGGCGTGTAATATCCCCTGCGCTTATCCCTCACCGCTGACCTCGCACACCATGTCTACCGACCAACAACCTGTCAATAATGAAGCGATCGAGCAGACCAAGCAGCAGATTCGTGCGCTGGTCGGCGAGATTGCCCAACTGGTCAAGAGTGACCTGGAGAGCGAGGAGTTTTACGCTGCCTTCATGCAGCGAATCGTCTCCGCCCTGGCAGCATCTGGCGGTGCCGTCTGGCTGGCTGGCGAAGCCGGTGACCTGACCGTCAGTTATCAGATCAACCTGCAGGGCTCGCTGCTGGACGATAAAAGTGAGGATGCAGAAAAGCACCAGCGACTGCTGGCGTACGTTGCCCACAGCGGTGAGCCACAGCTGGTGCCGCCCAATTCAAGCTTTGGCGAAGAAGCCTCGATTGCGAACCCCACCGAGCACCTGTTGGTGCTGGCGCCGCTGCAGGGCGATGGACAGGTGGAGGGAGTTGTGGAGATTTTTCAGCGGGCCGATTCGCAGCCGGCGACCCAGCGCGGCTACTTGCGGT
>CAUZOB010000353.1:0-2847 GCA_963581185.1 Planctomycetota bacterium
CTCGCCCACGGCGAGCATCCATCGGGTTGCGCCCTCGTACTCGTTCCACGGCAATGTGGCGCATGAGATTATTGGCTGAGGAGAGTCTCACGACCCTGGCCCCGCGGATCTCGCCCTCGTACTCGTCCCGCGGCAATAGCCTAATGCGGTCGCCAGGCCTGGGGGCCATCGGGCCGGGCGGTGAGGAACTTGGCATCCACCTGCTTGTACCAGGCATGCAGTCTGGATCGCATCTGGCTGACTCGATCGGGCATTTTGTCAGCCAGGTCGGTCCGTTCACCGACATCGTCGGCGAGGTTATAGAGATGAACCCGACCGTCCTCGAAACGCTCCAGCAACTTGTAATCGCCCACCCGAATCGCACCGCCAGGCATGCCCCCCTGGTTACTGTAGTGCGGATAGTGCCAGTACAACGCTGTTCGATCGATCGAACCGGATTGTTTTAGCAACGGCACAAGGCTAACTCCGTCCTCATGCTGCTGCAGTAGCGGCAGCCCAGCTGCCTCGAGCAGCGTGGGGTAGAAATCGGTACTGATCACCGGCTCGTCCGACGTGCTACCTGGCGTGGTGACACCTGGCCAGCGGATCAGGAAAGGTTCGCGAATTCCGCCTTCATAGAGCCAGCCTTTGCCGCCACGCAGTGGCAGGTTGGATGTGGGTGATCCTTCCGAGGTACTCAAACCGCCATTGTCGCTGGTGTAACAGACAATCGTGTCATCCTCGATTCCCAGCTCCTTCAACTTGGCTAACACGCGGCCGACACTTGTGTCCATCGTCTCGACCATGGCGGCGTAGGTCGCATGTTTCTGTAGTGTCCGCACGCGGCGGGCATTCTCAGTCGGCCAGATCTGTTCCTCCGGACCAAACTCAGGCTTGCCATTCAACCCCAGCTTTTCCGCTTTGGCCTGGTACTTGGCGACCAGTTCCTTCGGCGCCTGCAGCGGCGTGTGGACTGTGTAGAAGGAGAGATAGAGCAGAAACGGATCCTCTCCGAACTGGTCAAGGATCTGCAGCGCCTCGTCCGTCAAGCGGGTGGTAAGATGTTCACCGTCGGGGCCGCTCTTCATTCGCGGGTTCTTGTAGGGGGCGAAATACCCGCCCGGCGGCGAACCGCGATTGTGGCCACCGACGTTGATCTGGAAGCCCTGGTTTTCTGGCCAGAATTCTTCACTCGGGCCCAGATGCCACTTGCCCAGGAAGGCGGTCCGGTAGCCATGCTCTGCCAGTGCTTCAGCCAGGGTCAGTTCTGACAGCGGCATGTTGTCAAACAAAGGGCCCGGCAGAAAACGGCCTCCACGTCTGCCAGAGAACCAGTTGGTGGCATCGATTCGTGACGGGTAGCGGCCAGTCATGATGCTATAGCGAGTGGGGCTGCAGACCGGGTTGGCGGCATAGCCGTCGGTGAACCTCATCCCGCTGGCTGCCAGTCGGTCGACATGGGGCGTTTCATAAAAGGTGTCGGGATTATTGGCACCGATGTCCATGTATCCGAGGTCATCAACCAGAAAGAAGACGATACTGGGTGGCCGCGCAGCAGCGGGCATGGCAGGAGCAACAAGCAGGGCGATGGCCCCAATGATTGACAGGAGTCGGTTCACGATGACATCTCTCGCTGGATCAAGTGAAGAATGGCCTCAAACAGGCGAACTCATGCTACCAGATAGCGCTGGTTACGGGTTGCAGCTCAAGGCTTGTAGATCGCTCTGGCGCTGCAACTCTCCTACTCCTCCTCTCTTGACTGTTTTGCAGCTGGAATCCCAAGTATTTATTTGAGCCCACAGTCAGTTGCCCTATGCAATCAGGTTGCGTAAACCCTAGAATGTGAAGTAGTCGATAGTGGTTTAGGGGGTAGTCAAAGCAGTGCGTCGCTTCTGCGACCGAACTGCCGACTGTGTGCGTGGTGTACATCGCATCGAGGCGAAATACGGCTGGAGAACGAGCAACCATGAAGTCCCTGATATGTGCAGCAGCAGTTTCTCTTATGCTTGCCGGCTCACTGCTGGCCGCAACACCGGTAGACCAGGTACTGGAGCGTGAGAACCAGCAGCTTGGCGTGATGGTTGAATCCCAGCCGCTGGTGAGTGACCTGACCTATCTGCGCCGCGTCTCCATTGACATTGTCGGTCGCATCCCGACATCGGCTGAAATCGACGAGTACATGTCCTGGCCTGCCGACGAGCGTCGCCAGCAGCTGGTCGACAAGCTGATCATCGACGACCGTTTCGCCGATCGCTGGACGGTCTTCTTTGCTGACATGCTGCGTCTGCGCAGCAACGTCACCGGCGGTTCATCGCTGATCGCCTATATCCACAATTCGATCGACAACGACCTGCCTTACGACGAGCTCGCCCGGCGGTTGATTTCGACAAACGGCAAGGCCAACAAGACTCCGGAAGTCGGCTACATCCTGGGCGACAACGTGGATCCCTTTGCCTTGGCCAGCGTCACCTCGCAGGTCTTCATGGGCATCCGGATTGGCTGTGCGCAGTGCCACGATCATCCCTTCGACGTCTGGACTCGCGAGGATTTCTACGGCATGGCGGCCTACTTCGGCAAGACCCGCCGCGTGGAGAGCAACCTCACCAACGTGATTTACACGACCGAGGACAAGCAGAGTCGAGTGATGTGGCCGCCAGACGATGAACTGGAGGCAAACAACCGCAAGCCCAAGCAGCCGGCATTTCCGTTTGAGATGATCTCAGCTGACAAGACGCCGGGCTTTATTGTCCGCCTCGACAAGCTGCGCAGCGACCTGGCTCGCCAACAGACAGGTGACGATGGACCGTCCGTCGACGACCTGCTGGCTCAGGCCGCCTCCAAGGCTCGCAACCAGGCCAAGGGCCGCAC
>CAUZOB010000354.1:0-2814 GCA_963581185.1 Planctomycetota bacterium
GGCGTCCAACCAACTGGGCGTTTCTGTACGGCAACCGCCAGACACAACCCAGCAGCCGCGACCACAAGAACCCCGGGCGGCGGTGGTTTCCCGAAGAACTGCAGGATGCACTGCAGCATCTGAACGAGGCGGAGCAGCGAATTCATGAGGCAGCGAAAGCAGCGAGTCGATAAGCGGTAGAATGAAGGACGAAAGCCCGGACGATGTTGGAGGCAATTTGTTGAAACCGATTCTGCTTATCATGGCAACGCTGATAACTTTCTTTGCATGCGGATCGCATGCTCGGGCAGACGATGTTGCTCGGCAGGCACGCCATCTGTTGGCACAAAAGTGTTTTGTCTGTCATGGGCCAGACCGGAACAGCGAGGACGCCAAAGAGACGGATTTGAGACTCGACCTGCGTGAAGTGGTCCTCGAATACGACGCACTCGTCCCCGGCGATGCGGCGGCGAGTGAAATGATGACACGCGTGACGTCTCAAGATCCCGATTCGCAGATGCCCCCGCCAGGTCACGGAGAACCATTGTCCAAAGACGAAGTGGGTGTACTGCGTCGTTGGATTCAAGCAGGTGCGGTTTATGAATCGCACTGGTCGTTTCGTAAGCTTCAGGAAACACAGATCCCCAAAGGAACTGACAGTCGCTCGTCTGGCAATCCCATCGACGCGTTCGTGCTCAAGCGGCTCGGCGAGAAAAGTATCCAGCCGTCGCAAAAGGCTGACAAACGCACTCTTATCCGGCGGGTTTACGCAGACGCGATTGGAATGCCGCCTTCACCGGAAGAGTTCCATCGGTTTATGGATGATCCTGCTCCGGATGCCTACGAACAACTGGTCGATCGGGTTCTTGTAAACCAACATTTCGGTGAGCGTTGGGCGCGACACTGGCTCGACGTTGCTCGATTCGCTGAGAGTGGTGGTTTCGAGTTGGATGGGATGCGCCCCCACGCCTATCAGTTTCGAGACTTCGTGATCAAGGCGTTTAACGACGACCTGCCCTACAACCAGTTCGTTCAGTGGCAAATCGCAGGCGACGAATTCGCGCCAGATAACATCGAAGCGCTCAAGGCGACCGGGTTTCTGGGCTGTGGCGTTCGCAACGCGGTCATCACAAAGAATCAGGTGGAGAAGGAACGTTACGACGAACTCGATGACATCCTTTCCACAACCATGACTTCGATGCTTGGACTCAGTGTCGGGTGCGCCCGTTGTCACGATCACAAATATGATCCGATTACTTCAAACGACTACTATCGCCTGCTCTCGACGTTTACCACCACGGTTCGCGCAGAAATCATGGTCACGCAACCATCGGCCGAAACGGACAAGGCTCTGGAAGTCTTTGAACGTGAGCACAAAAGACTCGCTGCCAGGCTGGCGGACTATGAAAAAGAATCTCGCAACAGCAAGTCGTACACGAACCCCGCGATCGAGCACCAACCGCTGGTTCTCAGCCCGTGGCAGTCAACCGGGCCACTCAAGACGACTGGATATGTCGCCGGACACAATGCAGTTTTCCCGCCCGAGAAAACGCCCGGTTCAAAAACCGCCGCTTCGGCAACGTGGAGTCCCAGGCCGAAACTTGTGGACGGAACAAGCCATCGCATTTCCGAAAGCAACAGTGTTTTCTTCTTCCACCGCACGATCACCGCTGAGTCGGCAACCCCGACCGTCCTGTCTTTCGGCGCCGACGACACTGTGACAGCCTGGCTGGACGGGGAACTGATCGCGGAACGCATTATCGCAGCCGCCGTGAATCCTGATCAGGCATTGGCTCATGTCACATTGCCGAAAGGCGAGCATCATTTGCTCGTAAAGATCGTTAATGGTCCTGGCATCGGAGGGTTCTATTTCAATGTAAAGCAGCAAGGTCTTCCAGAAACGATTCGTGACATTGCGACGACTCCCGTCGCACAACGAAGCCCTCAGCAGGCAGATAGTCTGCTCAACTGGTCGCGGCAGTTCGACGCGAAATGGAAGCAGCTTTCCACAGAGGCCAAAAACCACCTCGCTAAGAGACCAAAGTATCCGCAGCAGACGGTGTTCGTTTCGACCGAGGGCAGGAAGGGGTTTCGACCACGTGTCTATGTCGTTCAGGGCCCGGAGTTCTATGAACGGACATATATCCTTAATCGAGGCAACCCAAATTCAAAACGTGAACCCGCCACTCAGAGCTTTCTGGAAATCCTCATGAATCATGGCGACAGCGAGTCGCATTGGATCGAGCAACCACCGGCGGAAAGCAAGTCATCCTTTCGCCGAAAATCGCTCGCCAACTGGATCACTGATCCGCAGCACGGTGCCGGAAGCCTGCTGGCGCGGGTGATTGTCAATCGCCTTTGGCAACATCACTTTGGCGGGGGGCTGGTGACAACGCCGAACGACTTTGGCACGCAGGGGGCGTTACCCACCCATCCGGAGTTATTGGAATGGCTCGCGACTGAACTGGTTCGGAACGGCTGGAGTCTGAAACACATTCACCGGTTGATCATGACCAGTGAAACATTCCAGCAGGCATCAGCATTCTCGGAAAACGCCGCCAAAGACGATCCTGAAAACAAACTGCTATGGCGTTTTACACCCCGTCGTCTGGAAGCCGAAGCGATACGCGACTCGATACTGGCCGTATCAGGTCAACTGGATCGCAGCATGTTTGGTAGTGGCACGCTTGATCCCCGACAGAAGCGGCGGAGCATCTACTTCACGGTGAAACGAAGTCTGCTGAATCCGATGCTCAATCTTTACGATGCACCGGAAACACTGACGAGTGCTGGCCGTCGAAACTCGACGACAACAGCGCCTCAGGCCCTGCTTTT
>CAUZOB010000355.1:0-2747 GCA_963581185.1 Planctomycetota bacterium
TTCACCCATTGCCCGTTATCGACCTGCATCCGGAGACCGACGATACGGTTTCAGTGTCTTTTGGGATACCCAGTGAGCTAAGCGGCGAATTCGACTTTACTCAGGGGCAACACCTGACCCTACGACGTGAATTTAACCAAGAGGAAGTCCGGCGTTCGTATTCCATCTGCACGTCGGTGTTTGAAAATGATCTTCGTATCGCAGTTAAGTCGATTCCCCAAGGGCTCTTTTCCAGATTCATTCACCAGACACTTGCCGTTGGCGATGTGATCGATGTGGGCTCGCCGATCGGTCACTTCAACGTGCCCCTTAGCCAGGATAATCGAAAGCGATATGCAGCCTTTGCGGCTGGTAGCGGTATCACTCCTGTGATCTCTATCATCAAGACGACTCTGGCGGTTGAGCCGCACAGCACCTTCACCCTTGTTTATGGAAATCGTGAGACTCGCAGTATCATTTTCAGAGAAGAACTGGAAGCGCTGAAGAACAGTTACCTGGATCGGCTGTCCATCGTCCACGCACTGTCGCGCGAAAGTCGGAATATTCCCCTACTAGATGGCAGAATCGACCGCCCTAAAGTTGATCTGCTGCTGGGTAGTATTTTGATCCCACAGCACTACGACGAATTTTTCATATGTGGGCCTAAAGATATGATCGACGGTGTGCAGGATGCGCTGCTGGCGAAAGAAGTCGATAAGTCCAAAATTCACTTCGAGCTCTTTACCGCACCAGGACAGGCATTCGCTCGAAACTCCCGACGAGCCCGAACCCGAACACCCTCAAGCGGTCTCTGTACCGTCACTGTAGTGCTGGAGGGTAAATCAACCGAGGTAACAATGGAGCCGGACGACGATACGATTCTGGAAGCAATCAGACGAGTCCGCCCAGAAGTGCCTTACGCCTGTAAAAGTGGAGTATGCGCTACCTGTCGGGCCAAACTGCTCGACGGGCAGGTAGACACCTATTTGGATTTTGCGCTCGAGGAGCATGAACGCAAGGCCGGCTACATACTCACCTGCCAATCGAAACCTGCCAGTGAGCACATCGTGCTCGACTTCGACGCATTGTGACCGCTATCGCTTGAACCGTTTCAAGTAGCCTTTGCCTGGCTGCCCAAGAGAACTGTCGGTGTCTTTGCAGCACGCCACGGCCCAACGATCTGCTGCCTTACATAACGACAGATAGATCCGGGCGCAGCGTTTTCTTGCCCGAGTACCAGACCAGTTTGCCGGTAGCAGAGCTTCGGGCACATCGGGGTCGTGCAGCAGGATACGCCTGTACTCATGGATCAATAACGTTCGCCCGATAAAGGCCGCCTCGCCGTCAATGCTCTTTCGCTCGCGCCTGGTTGCCCCCCATAAATCTTCAAGGTGCTGATTAAAACGATCGTACTCCCGTTCAATGCTATCCAGATCGAAGCAGCGATTAAGAAGTGCGCTTGGGGGTTCACTGTCGCCAACAGAGTTTCCACAAATGACCTTGACCTTGCCGGTAAGGTTCCGGTGCGCAAGCATAGCCTTCACAGGCTCTAGCTCAGCAGTCGGGTGGATCAGGACATCCGCAGTGAGCGTGCCAAAACCTTGCCACTTAAGTTCCTTTTTAATCTGATTACGCGCCGAAGCGCTGATGGACTTTGGCGGCACAATAACTACTCGCCACTGACCATCCCAGCGGCGGTTGCTGCCACCATAGATGCGGTGCTCGGCGTTTGCGAACTGCCGGTGACCGGCTTCAGTCAGCTGATAGTAGCTTCGGCGACCAAGTGAGGTTCTGGCCAGCCACTTTTCCTGAGTCAATCTATATACGGAAGTGCGAACCAGGCGTTCACTTAATCCGATTGGTTTTGCCAGCTGAATCAGGCTGGCCAGCCACACACCACCGCCCCGGGGCTCAAGCGTGTCACCGAAAATCGTTATCAGCAGGGATTTGGCTCGAACCGGCCTGCGATCTCGAAAATCTGCCAGTAGGCGTTCGATCGCAAGTTCAAGGTTCATTCGATCTCCTGAGTCAACGGCTGTCAATTACCCTCTGCGCTTTACCCTGGGATCGAGGCACCCCACCTGCGCCATGCACGATGACCTTGGCCGTTACACCAATATGGGCCTTAATATCGTGAGCCAACGCTGCGCTGACATCAGCAGATGGACTGTCAGAACCCGCGTTGGGTTTGAGCTCGACATGGACGGTGAGAGCATCGAGGTTTCCGGTCCTGGTCAACTCAATCTGGTAATGCGGGCTGAGCCGAGCTTGTGCCAAAACCTTCTCCTCTATCTGCGAAGGAAACACGTTCACACCACGCACGATCATCATATCGTCGTTTCGGCCTGTAACCTTGGCCATACGGCGCATAGGCCGGGCCGTGCCCGGCAGCAGGCGGGTCAGGTCGCGGGTGCGGTAGCGTATGACAGGCGATGCCTGCTTGGTCAGGGAAGTCAGAACAAGCTCGCCGGCTTCTCCATCGGGCAAGACTTCGCCAGTTTCAGAATCAATGATCTCCGGATAAAAGTGATCCTCCCACAACGTCAGTCCGTCCTTGGTTTCGATGCACTCCTGGGCAACCCCGGGTCCAATAACCTCTGACAAGCCATAGATATCGACTGCATCGATATCAAATCGGGCCTCGATATTCTCTCTCATGGACTCGGTCCAGGGCTCTGCCCCAAAAATACCGACTTTGAGCGAGGACTGCCGCGGATCCAGGCCCGCTGCCTCAAAGGCATCGGCAATATTCAGGCTGTAGGTTGGGG
>CAUZOB010000356.1:0-2695 GCA_963581185.1 Planctomycetota bacterium
TTCACTCGTGTTGTTTTCGTAGATCGGGAATAACGGTCCGCTTCGTCCGGCTCGAAACTCAGGCCTTTGCATACGATGGCTGTCGCCAAGAGCATCGAGATTCACCCCGAGATCACCTGCCCTCATTGCTGGCACCGGTTCCCCTCGGAGGATGTATTGTGGGTTTCTGTCTCGCCCAGTTTGCGAGGCGACTCGAGATTGGGGGCACAGGGCCAGATGCGCTTCCTGCCGTCGCGGTTCACTCTTGATGGCAAGGCGGTAGATCCGGAAGGCAGCCCCTGCGACGAGCTGGCCTGTCCCCGCTGCCACCTTTTTATCCCCCGTGCCCTGCTGGAGATGAATCCGTTTTTTGTCTCGATCATCGGTAGTCCTGGATCCGGCAAAACCTACTTCCTGGCTTCCATGACCTACAGGCTGCGTGAGGTGATGCCTGGCTGGTTTGGACACTCCTTCACAGATTCTCAGCCCGACGTCAACTTGATCTTGAACCAGTACGAGGATCAGCAGTTTTACAATGCGGATCGTGATGCGGTGATCAAGCTGCGGAAGACCGGCGAGGTTGGCGACTGGTACCAGACAGTGACCTTCCCGCCGAACCAGCCGGTTACCTTTCCACGCCCCTTTTTCTTTAGCATCCGCTCCACCCGCGATCAGGAAGCGACGCAGTCTCAGGACGTGTTTCGACCGATCCAGGTCGAGGAGAAAAATCAACCCAGCTCTCATGTGCTCTGCCTCTATGACAACGCCGGCGAGTCGTTCCTGCCTGGTGCCGATGATGCCAGTGCCCCCGTGACCCGCCATATTGCCAGTGCCCAGTCCCTGCTGTTCCTGTTTGACCCCACCCAGGTCGAGAAGATCCGCATGTCGCTGCAAGGCAAGACCGAGGACCCCCAGGTCACGTCCAATTTAGTAACACATAAGCACGAAACCGTCTTGCACGAGCTGACGGCTCGCGTGCGACGCTTCACTGGACTGGCAGAAAATGAAAAGAGTGACGTGCCGCTGATCATCGTGGTGACCAAGTTTGACGCCTGGTGCCACTTGCTGAATGCCAACACCCTGCCGCCGGCCTGCAAGAACGAGGGCAACGGATCCGTGGCCCAGCTCGATATGGAGACAGTCATGAAGGTCTCCGGCGTGGTCCGCAAGGCACTGCTGCATTACTCACAGGAGTTCATCAGTGCGGCGGAGAATTTTTCTTCACGGGTTTACTATGTGCCGGTCAGTGCCACCGGCAGCGCACCCGAAGTGAACGAGACAAATGAAATGTCCGGGCACCGTCCTCGTGACATCAAACCTGCCTGGGCGGAGGTGCCGATGCTGCTGGCCCTCAACCTGTGCTGTAACAACGTGGTTCATGCAACCGAGTGAGTTTCAGAAGTGACGACTGGTCACGGGATACCCGATGGCTCAAGAACTTATCTACACGTCGGTACCCACTGGCCTGCTACCAGGCCGCAAGGGATATTCCACCGTGGCGGCCACGCGCGGTATTCCCGACACGTTGATGCGGCAACTGGAGTCGCTGTCGGCCTATCGGCATATTCACCAGGCGGGGTCTGCTGAAGCCGCAGCCAACCCAACGGTCTTCAGCCATCTGACGCTGGATAACCAGGGCCAGCAGCTGAGCCTGCTGTCACGGATCTCGGATACGGAACTTGATTACAGTGGCCGCTCGAATTATCTGGCACATCACCTGGCGCTGAGCCCGGTGGAACGTAGCCCTGCCGGTCCGGCCAGCATCTTGGCTGCACCGTCTCTGCTGGTGACGCAATGGTCGGGCGAGCCGGCCTATATTGACGCAGCTCGGGAGCTTCCGCCGGTTTCAGAGGCGAGTGGACCATTCAGTGGCTGTCAGCGGTTGGGACTGGATGCCGGCTGGGCAGGTGAACTGGCACGGCTGGCGCAGGACACGGCGACACCCTTGGCCCACCTGGTTGTTTCCACCGAGATGAGTCCGCACCTGCTGGCCCTGCTCGAGGATGCCAGCTCGCTGCTGTCACCCCAGGTCCGCTGGCGATTTACCTTTACGACCTATTACACCAGCCTGCCACCGAATGTCGATTGTTGCCTGCGGTTTGTTATCGAGGGGACCAACGAGGCCGATGCAGCTCGTGGGAGTCCCCAGGTTCCCTGCCTGGATCTGACGCGGCCCGGCGAATTGCCTTTTCCCGATCATCCGCTGGTCCGTGCTGCTCAAGCAGGTCAGCGATACCAGGCGCCGACTCGACCCGCTGCTGCTGAACCAGAACTGACGGCTGAGGTGACCCCGGCGGGTGGTGCCGGTGGCGATGCCTGGTCGCCGACCGAGGCGGGTGGTGGGCCAGATGAATTTGAGCAAATGATGGCGGACGGCGTTGTGGGGCCGGCCACGGAAGAACCGCAGGGAACAGGGCTGGCAGCGCCGCCCGTGCCGTTGACGGTCGGGCCAGTGACGGTAGCGAAAGGACCGGCAACGCCGACGCCGGCAACGCCGGCGATTCCGCCCACAGACAGTCGAGGTCAGGATGACGAGTATGACGATGACTATGACGACATTGAACCGGGCAGTCGTCGGCGGCGGCGGGAGAAGGGAATGCCGCTGGGCTGGATCGCTGGTGGTGGCGTGCTGGCGGTTGGCCTGATTGTGATTGCGATAGTCCTGGTGATGAATGCCTCAAAGAAGCCGAATAAGGATGGTCCAGAGAACGATCAG
>CAUZOB010000357.1:0-2686 GCA_963581185.1 Planctomycetota bacterium
GTCGGCAGCCTCGGATTCCTCTTCGGCTTCTTCTTCAGCAGCTTCTTCTGCTGTATCGTCGGCAGCCTCGGATTCCTCTTCGGCTTCTTCTTCAGCAGCTTCTTCTGCTGTGTCGTCGGCGGTATCTGTTTCAGCTACGGTCTGATCGGCTGTTTCACCCGAAACTTCATCGGGTGGAGCGGTCGAGTTCTGATCAGTTGCGGGCGTGTTGTCCGCAGACGTATCCGGATCGACAACCGATGGTTCATCGGCGGACAGGTCATCGTTGACCGGAACTGGCTGATTTTGATCGCTACTCACGTTCAAACCCTCGTATCAGGCCGAAGCCTTGTCACTCATTTCAATTAGAAGCGGCGGATCTTGAATTTCTTCAGGATGGCGTACCACAGCAAGTCGTAACCCCAGAGCACACCAGCCAGCAGGAAGATCACCACGATGACGACGATCGAGCTTTTTATCAGTTCCTGTTTCGACGGCCAGGAGACCTTGTTCAGCTCGGCTTCTACGGCAATCAGGAAATCGGCAAAGCGCGGCAAGTGTACAAGTCGAAAACTGAACCAGGTACCCAACAGCAGCAGAGTCCCTGGCACGGCAAGCGTCCAGAGCGGGTCTTCGTCGGAGGAGACCTTGAGCGTGACGTGGGATCGCCAGGCGATCAGCAGGGTCAGAATGACCAGTGAGATCATTGTCACCTGTCGAACGATGCGTCCCTGCGTGCGGCGATAAAACCGCATCGACAGCAACGGCAGTCGCATCGGCTGTTCTCTGGATTTGTCCTTGGCCATTGATTCTCAAGGCATTCCCACGGGTGGAATACCCGGCTTATTTTCTACGTGTGCGTTAAGTGAATTGTACTTGTTGTATGCACTGGTGACCTGCCGGATTCAATCCAGCACTTCACACTGTGCAGATCGACCTCCACCCAGGGTGGTTGTCGACAGTCGCTTGCATCCGTGCGACCAGGCCATCCGTGAATTGCTCACACCGCTGAGGCGAGCGGCTGGGCCGATCACCTCGAGGCGTGAGACTTTTTATGGCAGGGGCGGCGGGAATCGAACTCGCAACCGCTGGTTTTGGAGACCAGTGCTCTGCCAATTGAGCTACACCCCTGTATCGTTTCACCGAACCCCGCTCGGGGCCGGTGACAGTATTCCTACTCCAGAATTTTGGTAACCACGCCGGAACCGACCGTACGACCACCTTCACGAATGGCGAAACGGACGCCTTCGTCCATGGCGATCTGCTTGTGCAGCTTGATTGACAGCTTGACGTTATCGCCAGGCATACACATATCGGCGCCGACCAGGTCGGCAGTTCCTGTCACGTCCGTGGTACGGAAGTAGAACTGAGGACGATAACCGCTAAAGAACGGTGTGTGTCGTCCACCTTCATCCTTGGAGAGACAGTAAACTTCGGCTTCAAAGTCGGTATGTGGGGTGATACTGCCGGGGGCAGCCAGCACCTGGCCACGTTCGATTTCGTCACGCTTGACTCCACGCAGCAGACAACCGACGTTGTCGCCCGCGCGACCTGAGTCGAGCAGCTTGCGGAACATCTCGACCCCGGTACAGACCGTGGTACGGGATTCTTTCAGGCCGACGATTTCGACATTATCGTTGACATTAACAACGCCACGTTCGATACGCCCGGTGGCAACAGTACCACGGCCTTCGATCGAGAAGACATCCTCGATTGCCATCAGGAACGGCCGATCTTCTTCGCGGGCCGGTTCCGGAATGTTCGCATCGATGGCTTCCAGCAATTCACCGATGCAGGCATTGGCCGCTTCATCTTTCGGGTTCTGGGACGCCGGCAGGGCAGATCCTTTTACAATGACCGGATCCTCACCGAAGTCATATTTCTCCAGCAACTCAATGACTTCCATCTCGACAAGTTCCAGCAATTCCGGGTCGTCCACCAGGTCGCACTTGTTAAGGAACACGACCATCGCCGGAACGTCTACCTGACGAGCCAGCAGCACATGTTCCTTGGTCTGCGGCATGGGGCCATCGGCCGCCGAGACGACGAGGATGGCACCATCCATCTGGGCCGCACCGGTGATCATGTTCTTAATAAAGTCCGCGTGGCCCGGGCAGTCGATATGGGCATAGTGACGAACCTCAGACTCGTACTCCACGTGCGCTACAGCAATGGTAACGGTCTTGGTCTCGTCTCGGACCGTACCTCCCTTGGCGATATCCGCGTAGGACTTAAACACTGCCAATCCCTTTTCTGCTTGGACGGCGAGAATCGCGCATGTCAAAGTTGTCTTGCCATGGTCGATGTGACCGATGGTCCCGACGTTGACGTGCGGTTTTGTACGTTCAAATTGCTCCTTGGCCATGTTCTCGTTACCTACCTTGTAAAAGCGGTCTCTTAACCTTGAGCCCCCATTGGCTCAAGCAGTAATGATTCTTCAACTCTCCAGTTAATTCCTGAACCGCATGACGACGAGTCATGCATGGCCCACTGTTTCCTCTATCTACTTAATACGCGTCCGTCTGTTGCCAAGAGCTGCTGATGGGACTTGAACCCATGACCTCGTCCTTACCAAGGACGCGCTCTACCAACTGAGCTACAGCAGCCAACTGCATCTTTCGCCGCCGGTTCCCAGCCGCTGCAATCACGTTTCACCTGCGGTAGCTCGTGAGCTGCATTAGTGCAAGCCATAAGTCAGCAGGGCAAG
>CAUZOB010000358.1:0-2668 GCA_963581185.1 Planctomycetota bacterium
GGCATTCTCCACAGCAGCCGGTTCTCAGGATCGTTTTGAAAAGTCTCGGCATTGAAGGTTGACGCCTGACGGTAGCTTCTCGAAAGCACGATCGTTCGCACCAGCCGTTTCAACGACCAGCCGTTTTTAGTGAAGCCTACCGCGAGCGTATCCAGCAATTCCGGATGACTGGGTTCAGCACCGGTCGTACCAAAATTGTCGACCGTGACCACCAGCCCCCGTCCAAACAGGTGCTTCCAGATTCGATTGACGAACACACGACTGGTCAGTGGATGCTGTTTGCTGGTCAACCAGAGAGCCAGTTCCAGACGTCCACTCTGTTCTGCCGGAATCGCTGCAGCACCTTCGACGTGAATCGCCTGTGGGAAAGCACGCGGCACGATTGCCCCTTCGCGACCTATTTCGCCGCGCGCCAATAGTGGCACGTCGATTACCTCGGCATCCAGCACACCCATTGCCAGTGGGAGAGCTTTGCCTTCGTCGTCGAGCGTTTCTAATTTGCCTTCGACCGATCCCAGCCCCCATATGTTGGCCAGCACCTCTCGTAGCGTAAACGTCTTCTTTGGTGTTTTGCCCGTAAGTAGAGCCCGCTGAGAATCGTTGATCTCTTTACGCACAGTGTCGAGATATGCGAACTTAGCCTTCAGCTCGTCAAACTTCGTCGGCGGCAGCGACTTGTGAAATATCTTCTGATTCTCAATCCGCGGAAGCACCAATGGATCGCCACTTTGGATGTTCGCCGGAGATGTGTACGTACCGAAGTACGTTTTGGTGCTCGCGAAAACACCCGCCAGTCCGTAGTAATCTTCCATCGTGAACGGATCGAATTTGTGATGATGGCAGCGAGCACATGCGACAGAACTGGCCAGGATGGCTCGAGAGAGCGAATCGATTTGTTCGTCAACCATGTCCACCTTGAACTTCTTCTCGTTGCCCTCGCCCAGATTCTTCGTGCCAACTGCGAGGAATCCCGTCGCGATCAGCAGGCGAGCTCGCTCGGCCTTGTCATCCCAGGGCAACAGGTCGCCGGCGATCTGTTCGGTCAGAAATCGGTCGTAGGGAATGTCGGCGTTGACGGCGTCGATGACGTAATCGCGGTATCGCCACGCATAAGGAAAAGAGATGTTTGCTTCGCCCCCGCTCGACTCACCATATCGGGCCACGTCGAGCCAGTGCCGGCCCCAGCGTTCGCCGAAGTGTTTGGACTCCAGCAAAGAATCGGCTTCCGCTTCCATCGCCGCATCGAGGCTATCAGTTCTGATTCTCTTGAAAAATCGCGTGACATCCGGTGGCGACGGGGGCAGACCGATAAGATCGAAATACAATCGCCGCAACAGAATCTCTGGTTCCGCATTGACGGACGGACTCAACCCGCTCTCTTCCAACTCGGCCAGAATGAAATAGTCCAACTCCTGCTTGGACCAACTCTCTTGTTTGACGACCGGTTGCTCGACAAGTTTAGGTGGTTGATAGGCCCAATGGTCACGGCTGGCCCGGGCGTTGTTCGCTGCGGTAGCGACGGCTCGTTCGTCCCGCGGGTCGGCGGCTCCCTGCTCAATCCACATTCGCAAGTCAGCAATGACGGCATCCGGCAATCGGCTCTTGGGCGGCATCTTCAAATCAGGATCGGTGTGCGAGACTGCCTTCAGTATCCAACTCGCCTTGGCATCGCCTGGAACAACCGCCGGACCGCGCCCGCCTCCTTTACGAATAGCCTGCCGCGAATCGAGACGTAGCCCGCCTTCTTCCGTTTCGGTGTTGTTGGAGTGACATTCATAGCAACGCTTGACCAACAGCGGCCGAATCTTCGTTTCAAAGAAGGCAATCTTCGCGTCCGAGTCCGTAGCGGGTTTCTCATCGACCGCCGTGACTCGCACGGGGAATAACGCCGCGACACTCAAAACTGTCGCAAGGCAAAGCAATCTCACTTGGCTACTCATTCGTGTCCGTTCATCCTTTGATCACTCTGGGTTTGACATCGACGACCGCCATCCGTCTATTAAGCTAACACAAGAGCCGCCTCGATGTTACAGGCGATCTTTGGGTTTTGTCGAAAACTAGGAGAAGTCCCGACATTCTACGACAGTCGTTTTGGAAAAAATAACCGAGCTCGGCTGCCAAGGCAAACCGCCGTTGTTGTCCCCGTCGATTTCGCGGATGGAGTCACTTCCCTATCATCGAAGTTTCGAATGGCCTGGAATTCCCCCGAATACCCACTTTGTTTGGCTAGCAACGTGTTGAGAGTGAGATCTGACGGAAATCGATTTTAAGTGACGCGTTCGCTATTCAGAGGACATAAAGCGGGACAGTTGTTTTGTCAGGCACTTCTCTTCAAGACAACACACTCTTACGGAGTGATGAAGAGAAATCATCGCAGGCCGGTTTTCGATAGCGAGACGACTAGAGACAATCCTAAAAAAGGAGCCTCACCTAGACGGGCTAGACGATGGAGGCTCTGACATCAGCCAAACGGGCCTGATGAACTGGCCCAGCGACCTTCGGCGTGAACATCCTTCCACTAGTTCAGTTACAAGCAGGCCGCAGTACACCAGAAATTCAATGAATCAATCACCATGCACGCTGGTGGGTCAGATACTTGATAAATCTCATCACGTACAACCAAGGGAACCCCGCTATCAAAACTGCACAGGACTCGGTAGTTAGGGAA
>CAUZOB010000359.1:0-2665 GCA_963581185.1 Planctomycetota bacterium
TTAAGGTCTGTCAGCAGGCCCGCGATCGGCTGATCCACTTCTCTCGAGTGTCTCGCCATGCCACCAGCCACGTCGCTATGATCATCCCAGCTGTGCGAACCAATCTGCACCCCGTGAACCAGCAGCGTGTAGCGCACGCCACTTTCTGCCAGTCGGCGAGCCAGCAGGCACTGGCGCCCAAAGCCGGCGGTGACCGGATCATCCAGTCCATACAGTCGTTCTGTCTGTTCTGTCTCGGCCGAGAGGTCGACAAGTTCCGGCGCTTTCGCCTGCATCCGAAAGGCAAGTTCATAAGCAGCGATCCTCGCTTCCAGTTCACTATCCGTGGCACGATCTTCAAGGTGTTTTCTGTTCAGCGACTGGAGCAGGTCCAGTTCCTGTCGCTGTTGCTGACGCGACAATCCGCGAGGCCTGGCCAGATTCAGGATCGGTGTACCCTGGCTGCGCAACAGCGTTCCCTGGTAGGCGGCCGGCAGGTAGCCATTGCTCCAGACAGCGGCACCATTCACCGGAGCACCACGCGGGTCCTGGATCACCGCGTAGGAGGGCATGTCCTGGTTCTCAGATCCCAGCCCATAGCTGACCCAGGAACCGACCGATGGATGGCCAGGAAACTGGCTGCCGGTTGTCACCGAAAGGGTCGAGGGGCCGTGATTCTGATTGTCTGTCTTGATCCCGTGAATAAAGGCCAGGTCGTCGACGTGCTCTGCGAGATGTGGATACAATTCCGACACGAAACGCCCGGATTCACCATGTTGTTTGAAGCCATACTTGCTGCCGACACAGACGTGGGCAAACGACAGCCGACCTTGCAACTCACCCGATATGTTCGGGATATGTGGCAGCGGTTTGCCATGCAGCTTGTTCAACTCGGGCTTGTACTCAAACGACTCAACCTGGCTGACCCCTCCCTGCATGAACAGGAAGATGCAGCGTTTAGCCTTGCGCGGCAGATGTTGTTGCCGGGCAGTCAGCGGATTGACCGGCAGACCCATCTCGGCTGCCAACTGGTCCGCCATCAAGGCACCCAGCGCCATCGTCCCGATGCCGTTGTAGACGCGACCGAGAAACTCACGTCGCGAATTCATGTCTGCTGCTGTCCCATCCACGATTCGTTTCCTAGTCCACGTAAAGAAATTCGCTGGTGTTATAGAGCACACGGCAGATGCCAACCAAGCCTGTCATGCGGTCATCCTGGCCGTTGACAAAATCCACCATGGATTTCTCTTCATCATCGGTGGGTGCTCGTCCCAGGGCAAGTTGAAATGCCAGTTCTATCTGCTGCCCGGCATCCTCGCCCGCTTCATCTATTACTCGCTGAGCAAAATACTGCGCCTCGTCATTCACAAACTCGCCGTTGTACATCGCCAGTGCCTGCAGCGGTGTCACCGACGTGGCCCGTCTGGGCCGCGACTCGTCACAGACCAGGGCATCGAAGGTCTGCAACAGTGGCATCGTCAATGTACGCTGTTGGTAGATGTAGAGACTTCGGCGGCGACCTTGCGGACCGAATTGCGTGTCCCACTTGCTGTCGGTGTACTTGACCCGTTGGGCAATATCTCCCGGCAGCGGCGGGAAGATTGGTAATCCGTGCTGCTGAGGATTCAAACGGCCACTCACCGCCAGCACACTGTCTCGAATCGCCTCCCCTTCAAGCCGCCGACGGTTAGCTCGCCAGTAGAGTCGATTCTCAGGATCCATCTTCGCTGCAGCTGTATTGTCGACAACCGATTGTTGCCGGTAGGTGCTCGAATTACATATCAACCGGTGCATTGCCTTGACGCTCCACTTGAGTTCGACAAACTGCAGCGCCATCCAGTCCAGCAGCTCCGGATGCGACGGACCTCCACCCAGGAAACCAAAATCGCTTGGCGTGGCCACGATTCCCCCGCCAAAATGCCAGTGCCAGAGTCGATTGACCATCACGCGGGCCGTGAGCGGATTGTCCTTGCTGGCAATCCACTGGGCCAGCGCCATGCGGCGGCTGCGCATCGGCCAACGCTTGAAGGGATCCAGCCGAATTGCGGCAGCGTCCTGGTTGCCGGTAATCGCACTGGGAAATCCCGGCACAACCACCTCGCCAGGATTATCAAACTCACCGCGGATCATGACCCGAGAAGTTGGCACACCGGGTTCATAAGGCGGACCGTAAGAATGCCTCAACGACATGGCTAGTGGCTGCAGTCTCTTGAACTGCTGTTTGATAAATCGTTCTCGATTCGCCAGCAGGTAGTATTCCTGCTTCTCGCGGGCGGAAAGTCGGGTGTCGTCCGGATCATTGGCGGCTGCTTCCAATTGCGAGCGGCCACCGGCATCCGGGTAGACCGCGGTGCTGACGAAACTTCCCTGGCCGCCCACTTCAAGTCCATAGCCTTCGCCGGTCTTGGCAACGGTATAGACCGCCACCAGCGTTCCCTCCCGGTCCTTTAGAATCTCCGATCCAGCGATCGCTGCGGAGAGAAAATCCTCGCTAAAACTCACGGCGGGCCGGGACTGCTGGCCTATCCGACCGACTATCGGCTGCAGGCTCTCGTCCGACTGGACAAGTTGCAGGCCGGCGGCGCGGTCCACCCAGCGGCTGACCCGCTCACCCTCCGCGGGATTGGCCGTGTCCGAATCGGCATCCAGGTCAGCTGCATCCAGCCAGAACCTCAAACCTTGCTGT
>CAUZOB010000360.1:0-2650 GCA_963581185.1 Planctomycetota bacterium
TCATGTCCAGCACTGCGCCGGGTCGACCGGCATTCAGGTTTTCTATGCCGATCACAAACTGGCCAACGCGGTCGGCCATGACGGGCACGGGAGGCCCAAAGCGCCGCACGTTGAGCGTGCCGTTCACGACCAGGATCGAGTCGCGGAGTGTTTCCGCATCCAGTCGCCGCACGGTCATCCGCGACAGGTAACGATTGTCAGCGTCCACAGCGTCGGTTTCAGCCGTCCGACTGGTGGATTGCTGGTAAGCGGTCGAGAGCATCATCAGCCGATGCATCCGTTTCAAGCTCCATCCCTGCTTGATCAACTGGTCAGCCAGCCAATCGAGCAGTTCTGGGTGCGTTGGTCGCTCTCCCAGGAAGCCGAAATCGCCGGGGGTATTCACAATGCCGCGGCCGAAATGGTGCATCCAGATGCGGTTGGCCAACACGCGGGAAAGCAGCGGGTGTGAGTCGCTGGTCAGCCAGCGAGCGTAGGCAAGTCGCCGGCCTGTGGAAGGAAGTGTTTCGTCATTGGCTGCAATCGCCAGCGGGTTATCACCCTGCACGATCGACAATTCTCCCGGCTGAACCTGCTGGGCGGGCTGATCATGATCGCCCCGCTTGAAGACAAATGTCGGCGGTGGATCCTTGTCCTTGGGCTCTGTAAAGGCACGAACAAATCGTTCCTCGGGCTTCGTGCTGCGCTTGGCAGCAGCCTTGTCGGCATAGGTTTTCAGATCATCCGCTGCTTTCTGGTCATACAGATAGAGCGACCCGGCACTCACATTCACACTGGGATGGTCCATCAATAACTTTTTCTGCTCGTCCGTGCGTTCCTTTTCAGCCGTGGTGCGGGCCAGTATGATCGGCTCGCGCAATTCCTCCGGTAACTTCGCCAGCTCTTTCTCAAAGGTCTGCTGAATGTACTGCTCCTGCTTTGTCGTTCGCTCCACTTCAATCAGCTTGGCCTCGGCTTCAACTTCCGCCGCTCGAGTGCGGTCGGCGTCGGTGTACAGGGAGACTCGTCGGCCCTGGGGTGCGACCCAGTTCTGCCAGTCCAGACTTGGTTCAAACAGAGCCCGGAAGCGATAGTAATCTGCATGAGAAATCGGGTCGTAGCGATGGTTGTGGCACTGGGCACAGCCGACTGTCAGACCCAGCAGCCCGGTCGAGACAATCTTGATCGTCTCAGACACCACGGCGTTGCGAGCCACTCCCTGCTCAAGGTCACCGGCGCCGGTGCCGTCCGGTGCCATTCTCAGGAAACCAGTTGCTGTCAACTTGCCAACTTCGTCGGGCGTCAGATTTTCCAGGTCGCGACCGATCAACTCGTCGCCAGCCAGTTGCTCCAGGACAAACTGGTTAAGTGGCAGATCGGCGTCGATGCTGCGAATCACCCAGTCGCGATAGCGGAATGCATGCGGCCGCACGGTATCCTCATCGGTGACACCCTCGGAGTCCGCGTAGCCGGCGACGTCCAGCCAGTGCCGTCCCCAGCGTTCGCCATAATGTGGGGAAGAGAGAAGCTGGTCGACCAGTCGGCTATAGGCATCCGGGGATTTGTCCGCCAGGAAAGCTGAAACCTGCTGCGGGCTGGGGGGGAAGCCCAGCAAGTCAAAGTAGGCGCGGCGGATCAACGTGATTCGATCGGCAGCTGCTGAAAATGTGAGGCCTTGCTGTTCCAGTCGAGCCAGCAGGAACTGGTCGATTGGATTAGTGACCTGGCCAGCGCTGCTGACCTGTGGCGGCTCTGGTGATTGGATCGGCTGGAAGAACCAGAAGGATCGCTCTTGCTCGGTGTAGTAAGCTCCCTCGCCGATCTGTTCTGGTTCGCTGCGTAATGTGCGGGCACCGTTGTCAATCCATCGCCGAACAATGCTGATTTCATCCTGGGTCAGTCGCTTGTCAATTTCCTCGGGCGGCATCTCGTCGGACGAGATGTACTGGTAAAGCAAGCTGTCGTCGGACGATCCAGGCACGATCGCTTCACCTGACTCGCCGCCATGAACGATCAGGCGACGCAAACGCAGGTCGAGGCCGCCCCTGAGCTCCTCGCCTTCACCATGGCAGTGAAAACAGTTCGCCTTGAGGATCGGCCGAACATCCGCTTCGTATGAGATGCTGGCAGCCTGACCGCGAGTGCGGTTTTCAGCGGCAATCGGACCTGCTGCGGCCGCCAAAATGGCAACCAGGGTCAGCAGGGCGGGAGTGATAGTGGGTCGTTTCACAGCGACGTCGCTAAGTGGGGTGGGATCGCTTGGTGGGTCCGCCAGCTACCAGGACGACGGCTGGCCTATCAACAGTATTCATCATGCCGGAGTAAGGAACAAGGCTGAAGCTCAATCCTGCAGGCACAGATTACTTGACCACGCCAATTTCGCGGTAACTCTGTCGAGCCAACCCGCACATCGACTGGATCCCTGCAGCCAGCTCAACTGATCACACCTGTTGTCACCCTGATGACATCGCTCTGTTAGCTGGACGGTGCTTGGGAAGGTAGCTGCAAAACCCTAAATCCCCCAGCCCAAGCAACTTAGCGCACCAGCGGCCGATCTGCCTTAGGTTGTGCGTTCACCATTCCAGTAGGCCGGCTTGCCGGGGATCTTACTGCGCATCCGCAGCAGAAACTTTCCGCAGGTAATGTACAGGCTGCGCAGGTCCTTTCCCCC
>CAUZOB010000361.1:0-2646 GCA_963581185.1 Planctomycetota bacterium
GCGATTCGCGGCACCCAGAGATGCCATTCCCAGGGCCAACAACGATGGCGGGGAGCGAAGGGAACTGCATTGTGGGTGGAGGCCCTAACTATCCTTGGGCTTCTTTTTGCTTGCGGCATCAATGATCCCACCGACTATATAACCCCCTAATCCACAAACGGCTGCAGCGATGAGACTGACCGCAATTCCACCCCTTGCAAGATCACCTCCAAAAGGGGCGGTTTCCATAAGGAAAGACTTCGCGAGATAGACTCCAATCAGAGCACCGATAATGAGCCCGATAAGTCGAAACATTGGTTCATTTTTTCCTGATTGAGTGCCGGTTCAGAATCCTCGTGGCTGGATTGTATCAACATCCGAAGTCGGCAGCACTTGCAGAAAAACAAAAATAGGCCCGGAAGGATTCGAACCTCCGACCAAGGGATTATGAGTCCCCTGCTCTAACCGCTGAGCTACGGGCCCCGCGCCATGGCGCGACTCCATTATGCAGAGTTCCCGGCTGTACTAAAGCCCCTCTTCTGTCCGCCAAAGGCGGACGGCAGCGATCCCTATCGCAGTGGCGGCTTGGCTTCCCGCACCACGGCTCCATCCTTGTCACTCGCCACCAGCAAGCCAAACTTGACCACGTTCTCAAGGTCACCGGTGCTGAGCGAAGCATAGTCAAACCGCCCTCGCAGGTCGGTGTAACCATCCTTGTAGAACTTCACCGACCCGTCGCTGAACTGGGCATAGACCTTCACATAGGTGGCAGCCAGTGGCTTGCGAGTCGTCGCCTGCAGAACCCGCACCTGTCCGTAATTCTGGATCACCTGGACCGACAGGGCGTGCGAGTAATAGGCTCGTGTTTCCGTCTGTCCAGCACCCACGATCTCAACCAGCACGTTGCTGCGAGAGAGTTCCTCGGGCAAGTTGAACTGGTGTGTGCCGTCGTCCCCTGGTAACTGGATCGCCTCGGTCCGGTTGGGCCGGATATAGCTGAAGCCATCAGAGAACTGTTGCACGAACGGATTGCGGCTGAACAACAACTCAATGTCGATCTCGTAATAGTTCACCTGGACCTGTTCCAGGTTCTGGAAGTCGATCGTGACCTGGCCACCATCGATCTTGAAATCGAAGCTGGGTTGCGTGTCTGCCAGCTTGTCCTGCGCCTGGTCTCGATCCTTGTCATCGGCAATCTGGGCTCCCTCGCCACGGATCTCGTCGACCTGGTTGATCACGTTGGTGAACTTGGCATTCCAGGCAGCCACCGGGTAGTTGGCGTACTTGATCGCCACCGAGCGAGCCAGCTCAGCATCCCCACGCGAGAATGCCAGGTAGGCGGTCAGGTAATCGTACTGGATCCGCGTGGCCAGGACCTCGGGATTGATCTGCTCATAGAGTGCCACCGCCTCGGCGATGCGATCCTGCAAGAGCAGGTAGTACGTCACTGCCATCATGTCCTCATCGGAGAGCTGCCGCTTGTAACTGAGGACAAGCAGCAGTCGATGATACTGGGCATGGAAGCGGTCGTTGAGGATCTGCCGACGGGCACCCAGCTGATGGGCGCGGGCATTGACCAGTGGCCGGTATTCCATGTGTTCATAGGTCTTGCGGACGATCGGATCGATCACCAGCAGCGGACTCTGCAAATAGCTGCCGCATTGCGCCACCAGGTTATCCTGGTGCTGCAGGAACTGGTTAATTTCCGCCGGCAGGTCATGCAGCATGGCATACGACCAGAGCGTGTGGTGATAGGCATGTCGCCTGGCGATCAGGCGGGTGGCAGTCTGGAAAAACTCTTTGTCCTTCATGCGGAAGGCGATCTTCGCCAGCTCCAGCCGATGCACGTTGTGGTCATTGAGGTAATCGACGACCTGCTGGTTGGTGCCATTCTGTGAGACATAGGCCCATGAATTCGTATCCACCTCGGTTAGCGCGGCGACCACGTTAAACGTGAACGGCTCGGCACTGGCCAGCAGCATCTCGTTGGCCGAGACATGCACCGGGAACTGGGCAAACTTGCCAGCACTGGGGAAGTAGAAATAGTACTCCAGCGTCTGCGTACGGAACCCCTCCAGCTCCATGTGCACGCTGCGTGTGGCCCGTCCACCGAGCACCGGCAGGGCACCGATGGGAACCTGCAGCAGCACATCCAGTTTTTGCCGTGAGGACGTCGGGTTCGTGATCACCACCTGGCAACCATAGACCGTGTGGATCAGGAACTCGCGCGTCACGAACTTATCACGCTGTTCATTGTTCACATGGACATAGCGGTCACCGTGGCGGAAGAAGTTCTGGCTGACCAGGATCGGAGCCTGTTGGTCCGCTGCTTCCACTTCCTTCAGCTCCTCGTGAAACACGATCGCCGGTCCTGGATGGACCATTGTGAGGGTAGTTTCATCGAGTGCAAGTTCTGCATCCTCGGCCGAGAACGGCAGGTCCAGTACGGCCAGGGCCAGCATCATCTCGGTGAAGTTGCGAGTGGCCTCGGCCACCTTGGCAGTGTGGAATGGTCCCTCCGCGTGAGCGGCAAGGTCATTCCAGAAACCGTTGACCGTGACGAGGCCAGCATTCTGGCTGGCAATCGGCAACTTGTAGTAATTGTTCTCGACCCACTCCTGGGTCTTCTCCTGCTGACGATACAGGCCACGCGCGGCCGTCAGCTCG
>CAUZOB010000362.1:0-2641 GCA_963581185.1 Planctomycetota bacterium
CCGCTCGCCCCACAGGGCCGATTTTATGACGAGCAGGGCCGCGTCCATGCCCGGGTAAGCTGCAACCTGGCCAGGGAGTTCGGCGTCTTCCTGGCAATCCCCTTACGATCACCCACCGACTGAGTCAAGTTGCTGACGGGCTGCTGCCAGCAGGTTCAGGAGTGTCACGCGCGAGAACCGTGCTGGCAATCTGCGGTGGAACGGAGTCGGAAACCTGCGGGTCGTCTACAGAACAGGATGCATCTAAGTTACCATGAGATTCTCATCGACTATTCGACCTCTGGGAGCTTTGACCATGCTGCGGATCATGCTTGCCCTTGTTATCAGCTCTTTGATCGGGCTGCCTCTGTGTGGTCAAGTGCCGATGGATCCGGGTAAGACCTGGAAAGAGGCGGACAGCATTGATGACCGCTGGAACGAGACCGACCTGGGTCCTTTCTTGGCCAGCGTGTTGCGGACCCCAGCGGGCGTTTATCCCAAGGGACTCTCAATCCATCTCGACAAGGGCAGCGCTGCTGTTGGCTACAATCTCCAGAATGGATCGCTGCAGGTCGCCTGGTCCGGCGACTTCCTTTCATTTTCCGATCGCCGCTACGGGATCACGAGTGCACCCAGTATCGCTGGCACGGTCTTATTCCAGTGCAGCACTCCTGCCTGGGGGAAAGCTCCTGTGCGATACCTGGGCACGTATCAGCACGGCACGCGGGTCGTCCTTTCTTACCAGGTCGCGGATGCCACCATCCTGGAATCTCCCACAGCTCAGCAGACAGACGATGGCACGGTGATCAGCCGAACGCTTCAGGTTGGCCCTCACAAGACGCCACTCCACTGGCGCCTGCTGGACAAGGTCAGCAAATTATCCAGCTCAGACGGACTGCTAATCGCTACCCAGGGTGGCATCCAGATTCCGCTATCGATCAGCGGCGCTGGCATGTCTTCAGCGGCGATGGCCGACGCGATCGAGGTCGAATTACCTGCGAGTTCCAGCCAGCAGGTTGTCAAAGTGAGTTACTATCCTGGCAGTTCAGGAGACAAGCTGGCTGGCCTGCGTGCTGCCACGCCGGCAGCCGAGGACCTGGCCCTGCTGACGAAACCGGGCCCTGCCCTCTGGCCGCAGGAGATTGCGACCAGCAGCCAGCTCGGAACAGAGGAGGGGCCATTCCAGGTAGACACGATCGGCGTCCCCTTTGAAAACCCGTTTGGTGCCCTAATGTTCCTGGCCGGCCATGACTTCTTTTCCGACGGAACGCTTGCTGCCTGCACGATGCACGGAGACGTCTGGCTGGTGACGGGACTGGACGACAAGCTGGACAACGTCCGCTGGCGACGGTTTGCCACCGGCCTGCATCAATCGATGGGGCTACGAATCATCAAGGACCGGTTGTATGTACTGGGCAAGGATCAGATCACGATCCTGCACGATCGCGACGGCAATGGCGAGGCGGACTATTACGAGAACTTCAATAGTGCCGGCCAGACATCAATCGGCGGACACGATTTTGCCGCCTGTCTGGAAACCGATCCGGACGGCAACTTTTATTACATCCGTGCTCACGAGGGCGTGGTGCGGGTTTCGGCGGACGGAACCAGCAGCAGGTCGATCGCTACAGGTTTCCGCAATCCGGTCGGGCTTGGTGTGGGGCCAAACGGCGTTATCACTGCCACGCCCCAGGAAGGGACCTGGACGCCAGCCTCCTGCATCATTGAAATTCAGGAGGGTGGTTATTACGGATTTGGTGGGCCACAGAAGACGGAAGCTCGACCGCTGGGATACGATCCACCGCTCTGCTGGATGCCGCGACTGCAGGACAACTCCAGCGGCGGACAGATCTGGGTTACCAGTGACAAGTGGGGGCCACTGAAGGGCCAGATGCTGCATCTTTCCTACGGCCAGTGCGCCCTGCTGGTGGTGATGCGCGAGGTGATCGACGAGCGGTCGCAGGGTGGCACATTCAAACTGCCTTACCTGTTCAAATCGGGTGTCATGCGTGGACGGTTCAGTCCGACGGATGGCCAGTTGTATCTCACCGGCCTGCGCGGCTGGCAGACTTTGGCTGCCGATGATGGTTGTCTGGAACGCCTTCGTTACACGGGCCAGGAGAGTAACATTCCCCAGCAGTTGAATGTCACGCCCACGGGAGTGCGTATCAGGTTCACCGATCGGCTCGACAAGGCCAGCGCGTCGGATCCTGATAACTATGCGGTCGACTGGTGGAATTATCGCTATTCCAAGGAGTACGGCTCGAAGGATTACAAGGTTTCAGATTCCCGCCAGCCCGGTCGCGAAGAAGTTTACGTGGAAGATGTTCGCCTCCTGCCGGACGGTCACACGGTGGAATTGATCCTCGAGGAGATTCGGCCGGTGATGCAGATGGAGATCAGTTTTGCGATCAAGTCGGCCACTGGCCAGTCGATCAAGAACAGCATCTTCAACACGATCCACAAGGTTCCGGAGAGTAATAGCCGGGGTCGCTAGGGGGTGGCTGCCCGTCCCCTGTACAGTGCTGAATCACCGCCCTAGTCTATATTCCAGTGTCGTTTTCCCTGCGAGTTACCCCATGCCGAACGAATTATTTCAACTGGATGGCCAGGTTGCTGTCGTGATTGGTGGTACCGGTGTACTGGGTGGCGCCATGGCAGA
>CAUZOB010000363.1:0-2632 GCA_963581185.1 Planctomycetota bacterium
TGTCGGCATCGTAAAATGCACCGCCGAAGACCACACCCCAGGCCCACAAACGCCGCGGATCCGGCAGGAAACCAAGTGCCGTTGGCTGACCGTCTGGATCTTCGACAACACAGGCTTCAGCCAGTCGGTCCAGCTGCTCGATGCTGGCCAGCTGGCGAGGAGCGGGCTGGCCACTGCGCTGCTCGATCAAGGTCCTGTTGTAGTAGAGAGCACGGATGTCGAGGCCGTTGGCAAGTCCATACAGTCGTTGCTGGTAACTACCGAGCTGGCGGGCGGCCGGTAACAGCCATCCGTTCAGTTGCTCGATCTCCGCCGGGCTGGCGATTTCATCCAATGGCAGCAGGGCTCCGCGATGCGCCCAGTCGGCAACGATTGGATCATCCTGGTTGATCAGATCGGGTGGATCGCCACCGGTCACTGCCAGGAACATCTTCATATCCAGGTTATTGCCCGGCATCGCCACCGCCCGCACGAAATGCCGATCCTGGCTCTGGTTAAATCGGTTCACGATCTCCTCGACCACCCGCCGATCGTGACCGCCCCAAAAGTGCCAAAATACGACTTCCTCCCGGCCCGCCGGGACAGAGGCCCGCGGCCTGGTGGCAGTCAGCACGATTAACAAGACCAGCAGCAGCAGCCCAGTGGCGAGTTTCAGACGGTCGATATTGTTTGCCTGCATCGCTAACCTCCCAGGCTGGCCCGGTAGTGGACCCAGCCACGCGACCAGCGAAAAAGAAGTGCAGTGGCAATTAACAGGATCACGAACAACAACCAGGCCATGGCCGAGGCATATCCCATTTCCAGGTCCTGGAATGCTGCCAGGAAGAGATGCAGCGAGAGCACCAGGGTCGAGCCGATCGGTTCACCCGTCCCCTCGCTGACCAGGTAGACCTGGGTAAATGCCTGGACCGACTGGATCAGACCCAGCACCAGGTTGAAGAAGATCAAGGGCGACAGCATGGGCAGCGTGAGATGACGAAAACGGCGGAAACGACCAGCTCCATCCAGCTCCGCTGCATCGTAGAGTTGGTGCGGGATATCACCCAGCGCCGCCAGGTAGATCAGCATAAAGTTGCCGACACCCCAGGTACTCATCAGGACCAGCGCATCCTTGGAGCCGAAACTGAGCAGCGTACTGGGCGAGGCCGCCTCCTCAATTCCGTTAAACCACAACTGGGGTGCCAGACCCAACCAACCCAGCAGGTGGTTGACGATTCCTGCTGTTGGATTCAGCAGCCACATCCAGAGAATCGATGAAGCGACCAGCGGGATAATCGCCGGCAGGTAGAAAAGCGTGCGAAAGATAACCTGGCCGCGAACTCGCCAGGAGAGCATCACAGCCAGCAGGACGGCCAGCACTATCGAGAGCGGAACACTCAGTGCGGCAAAGTAAGCGGTATTCCAGAGTGCCTGTCCGAATCCATCGCCCCGCCATAACTCGGCGGCGATCCGCTGGTAATGCTCTGTCCCAATCCAGCGCGGGGCTGAGAGCATGTCGTAGCGGCAGAAGGACCAGTAGAGCGAGGCAACGAAGGGATAGATAAACAGCAAGGCCAGGCCCAGCAGCCAGGGACTGATGAACCACCAGCCGGCAGGGATACGCTTGAGTGCCCTCATCATGGCGGTTGCCTCAGCTGACGGTCAGTCGCGCTCAACTGGCGCGGGTTGAGCCGGCAGCGGTTTCCTGTTCTTCAGATCGTAACGCTCTCCCTTGGCCAGCGAGACGTGGTCCGGCTCGCCCGGCTTGGGACGGGTACGCCAATCGTAAAAGTGAACTTCTCCCGGCCCCAGGATCGAACCGGTGCTTCCTTCCACCACCAGTGCGGTCGCTTCGTCGATACCAATTCCCAGCAGCTGTGGAAACCTGTCGATAATCGAGGCCAGATCTTTGAAACGATCTCGCTGGCGAAAGTGCTGGTCAATTGCCGCTCCCGGCAGAAACCCCAGTCCTCGCTCGTAGCCGCGTGCCATCATGTCGGTATTCCCGAGCGGATTACCACGAGCCAGGTACTCGGCCTGGATCGATGCGCCGGCTGAGCTGCCGCCAATCACACCACCACGATCGAGCACGCGGTGCATCAGCTGTGCCGCCCTGGTTCCCTCGTAGGCGTCCATGAATCGCCACTGTCGACCGCCACCAAACCAGATCGCGTCGGCCTTGCGCAGCCATTTCAGGTTTTCCGCAGCTTCAACATCTGCCAGTCGGCGAGCCGGCAGTACCTTGACGTTGGTAGCTCCGGCACGGGCAAAGAAGCCGCCACCCTGGTTGGCTGGCAAGGGGTCGGGCATGGCGGTGGGCAGCACCACGATCAAGGCGTCCTTGCCGCCAGCCAACTCAATGAATCGGCTGGTCACATCCGCCGGCATGCCACCGCCGCCAACGATCACCAGCGACCCTCGCTTGACCTCGATTGTGGGCGGTTTCTCGGCGGGAAATGGCGGCTGGTTGCGATCCCGCAGATGCCTGCGAATAGATGTCAGATCCAGGAAAGCTCCAGCCGGCAACACGCTCTGTTCAGCTTCACGATAGGCGGTCTTGCCCAGGCAAAGCGTGACCGTCCCCTCGCCCAGCACCCGGACCTCGCGGCCGCGGACCAGCAGAGCTGTATTTTCATCGATCCCAACGCCAAAC
>CAUZOB010000364.1:0-2583 GCA_963581185.1 Planctomycetota bacterium
TCGGAATCTGGCCGATAAATGGAACTCATCATCTGGCAGAATTCGGTGTAGTCCATTCCCTCGGGCCGACTGGTGGCAGTCACAATCCCGCTGGCCAGTTTGTCATAGCCGACATTTCTTTCCACACGAGCGTAAATCCAGTCGTACCATTCCTGGCTGGCCCGGCCCCGCATCGGCGTGGCGTTGGTCAGCTGCTGGTCATTGTTGCCAGTGAAGTCACACAGTTTCTGGGTCCACCAGGCGGCATAGCCGGGAGTCTCCAGCAACTCGTCAATCTTGCGATCACGCTTACTGGCTGACTTGTCGGCAAGGAACTCTTGAATCTCATCCACCGACGGCAGCGTGCCGGTCAGGTCGAGTCGCAGGCGGCGGAGGAATTCTTCATCGGAACTCAGCTCCGACGGCACAATCCCCAGCTTCCGCAACTTTTCCACAACCAGCTCGTCGACGCGTGTGGGAGTCGGAACCCTGGCGTATTTCTTACCGACTCGTCGCGAGACCGGCTGCAACACCGGGATCGGCTTGACAGCCTTGTCGTAACAGACGACCAGATGGGTATCGCCGCCAATACCGGCGGTAACTCGACCGTCACCATCAATCTGAGCAACCTGTTCGTTGTTTGTGATGAAGCGGCAGAGCGGTGTGACATCCTCTTCGCTGCCATCCTTCCAGACCGCCATCACCGTCAACTGCTCGGTCTTGCCCTGGCCTGAAAAAATAATCTCGCTGGGTGTAACGACCAGCTCGACCAGCTCATCAAGCTGGTTTTCATCAAAGGGAGCTCCGGCGTTGATCCAGTTAGACAGCAGACGGTATTCCCACCCATCACGGTCGTATCGCTTGCCACCCTCATGGTTAAACTCATCCGTCGGCTTGGCCAGCACCAGGCTGGCTGCTGGATCGGCCAGGTCGATGCGAGGACTTTCCTCGTCCAGCATGGCATCATGATCGGCCTTGAAGTCGTAACCAAAGAGCGACAGTCGAAAACCTCCACGGCCCTGGAAGGAGCCATGACAGGCGCGAGCATTACATCCCATGCGGCTGACCAGCGGGATCACATGGCGCTGGAAACTGGGAACTTCCTCAATCTCCTTGGCCTTGAACCGTTCCGTGACCGGCAGTAACGGCTGTTTCGCGTTGACCGGAACGGCTAGCGAAAGGACGCCTAGCACAGTTGCAATGAGAATGGTCCGGAAAGCTCGGCTCATGGCAGCATGCCTGTCTTTGCAAGATAGGAGTGGGGTCATGTGTTATGCAAATCTGCCGAAATTCATGCCCACAAAACTGATTGTCGGCTTTTCAGACCTGCAAAACAATAGAACCGATCGGCCTCGCGGAGAAAACCGCAGCCACTATAATACAGCTGACGCTCAATAATCAGTCCAGGGAGTCTCTCATTTGGCCGGTCCGGTCCTTGCCCGCGAACTTGCGGTCGCTCCCCGTCGAGCCAGGCATTTCATTTTCCGCACGGTTTACGTGGCGGTTCTGCTGGTCCTGATCTGCACCTGCTGGCTGGTACTCACCGGCAGCCAGATTGTGCTGGGTGTAGGCGACCTGGCGCTGTTCGGCGCCACGCTATTCCGGATCCTGGTACCGCTGCAGCTGGCCCTGGCAATCTTCCTGGCGGCACTTGGTTCCGCCAGCTCGGTTGCCATCGAAAAAGACCGCCGGACCCTGCTGTTACTGCTGCTAACCCGGCTCTCTGATACCGAACTGGTGATGGGCAAGTTGTTGGCCAGCCTGTTAATGCCAGCGGTGATGCTGGTCGGAGCGATCCCGGTCCTGTTACTGATCACCCTGTTCGGTGGCGTCTCCACGACGCAGGTCATGGGAGTCGTATTGATTGCCCTGGCGACGATACTGGTGACCGGTAGCCTGGGATCGACGATCGCGCTGTGGCGAGAAAAGACTTTTCAGTCGCTCTCCATGACAATGCTGCTGCTGGTGCTCTGGATCGGGGGCTGGGAAGCGATCCTGGCGGTCAGTCCACTGGCCTCCATCGCCGGTATGACGATCACGGAACTGGCTGCGGTCATGAGCCCTGTCCGAGCAACGCTGGCCATGGTCAGCCCGGTGCTGTCGGCCGACGGTTCCTCGCTAGCCAGCACGATCAGCGGCTTTTGCGGCTTCGCACTGCTGGCCACGGCTGCCCTTAACCTGATATCGATCATCTGGCTGCGAGCCTGGAATCCCTCGCGGGAGGTGCGGCGCGGAGCCGAGGAGCGGGAATCACTCGACGCCATCTGGCACCCGGAAACGGAAACCAGTGCGGAAGAAAAAGCGGAAGCGGCGCGGGCCGTGCACGTTGACAGTGTGCAGCGAGCCAGCCTGCAGCGGCACGAGAGTCGTGAGGTGTGGGATAATCCCGTCCTCTGGCGGGAAATCTGCACCTGGGCTTACGGCCGCAAGGTCATGATCGTGCGCTGCGCGTACGCGGTCTTTTTCGTGATGGCCCTGCTCGGCATTCGCAGCATCCTGCAGGCCAGCCAGCTGGGTCCGACAATCGGGCTGGCCAGCGTGATTCCCAACATCACCCTGCCGCTTGCGCCAATGCTGCTTGTCAGCCTGGTCGTGATCAACGCG
>CAUZOB010000365.1:0-2574 GCA_963581185.1 Planctomycetota bacterium
TGAGCAGTGTTTCGAGATCTCCGTGCCGGCCACTCTCCAGGGCGTTCGTGCCACCGAGAACAACAATCGTCTGATCTGAGTCAATCGCGAACCCATCGGCGAATGCAGACACGGGAGTCTTCGGTCGAGCCAGCGGCCGAAGCAGTGCCGGAACCTGACTGTACTTGTTGAGCGCGGCCAGATTCGCACCTGGTGTAAAGTGCCAGCGATTGGCCAGGGAAATACGTTCATCGTTTAATTGCAGAAACAGTTGCTCGGGAGTCCCGGCGATGCCTCCGGGAGAACCGTGATCCATGACTCGAACGGCAATCACATTTTTGCCCGGCTTCAGAACTCCAGCGGGGACCGGATACTTTCGCACCGTGTAATGATGCCCCGGATTTTCATAGCCGCCAACTCGTGTACCGTTCATTTAGGTAACGTCCATGTCATCGACTTGACCGACATGCAGCGTTGCAGCGGCCCTGGCCTGCTCGACGGATACTTCGACAGTCTTTCGGAACCAGACGACACCATCGAATCCAGGCAGCTCGACGGTATCAAAGTGGCCAGGCACCTTCATCGTTTTCCATTTGCTATGGTCGAAAGTTGGCTTAGCCCACGCTTCATCCTGTGATCCCGGATCGGCTCCTGCGATCAGTCTCGACCAGTACGGCAACTCCTTCTTTGGCGATTGCTTCTGTGGCAACTTCGCAAGCAGCTCCTTCTCGTTCAGACCGGCCAATTCAATCTTCGGATTGTGAGTCAGAATCGGGCTGCGATAGTGGACTGTCTGAGGCGGCCCACCGTGAATCTGGAACGCTATTTTTCCAGACAATTCACCCTTGGGGTCTTCAATGGCCACACAGAGCTTGCCGTTGATTGCCGTCCAGATGCGATGGCCGTCTGCGAGAATCTCATACCTATTCCACTGACCTGGCTTCACCGCGCCCGCCGCGTTGTCGTTCCAATCGAGTTTGCCACGGCCATGTTCGTGATACAGCTTTCCCCACACACCCGCGCCAACGTCCGCCTGATAACCGATCGCCTGCCCGTGTGCATTGATGGGTTTCGAGCGAAACTGAATCCCGGCATTGCGAGCATCCGGTGTGAGCTTCACATCGACCGCCAGATAAAAATCTTTCACCTCAACATCGGACCAGATGAACTCGTTCCTGGGCACGTCCTTTTCAGAATGCCCGACGATAGCGCCGTCTTTGACCGACCAGTAACCATCGCCGCCCTTCCAGCCCGTGAGCTCCTTGCCGTTGAAGAAAGCGGGATTCTCGCGAGACGTACTTTGAGGCACGGATGCGGTTGAAGGCTGGGATTGGCCACCAGCAGCATGGCCAGCGACAAGTGTGAGCGCCGGATCATTCGTCTCGCGCATCCGTCGGATAAGTTCGGCATGCAATTGGGCGATGATGTCCTTGTTCTTCGGAGCGGCAAACACATTCTTCGTCTCTTCCGGATCGTTTGTCAGGTCGTACAGTTCGTCCTTTTCCGGAGTGCGCAAGAACCGTACAAGCTTCCAACGGGTCGTCCGCATCATGCGCATTTCTTCAACAAACTGTGAGGCATATTCTTTGCTGCTGGAATAAAACCCGTATACGTCTTTCGGCCAATCGGCCGGGTCTTCTCCCTGAAGAAGCGGTGCCAGGCTACGGCCACGCAGCACCTTCCCATCGGGAACTTGCGTGCCGGCAATCTCCAGCAGGGTCGGATACCAATCCAGGTTCGTAGTCATTTGCGGCAACTTCGAGCCGGGTTTTGTTACGCCGGGCCAGCGGACCAGCGAGGGGACTCGGACCGAATTGTCGAACATGTTCGGCCGATTGTTCTTCGCCCTGTTTTTACTCGCGGGTACATCATGTTTCAAAATCCAATTGCCGTTGCCCTTATGCCATATTCCGTGGTGCCCCATGTTGTACCCGTGGTCGGAAGTGAAAATAACGACGGTGTTTTCTGATAGCTCCAGGTCATCAAGCGATTTCATAACGCGACCGAGATTCCGGTCCACACTTCGTACGGATGCAAGGTACTCACGCATCATCCGGTTGACTCTGTCTTCATCGAGGTCCGGATACGTCGGGATGTCAATCTTCGCGTCACCGGCATAGGGCTTCATATCTTCCGGAGCCACCGGCAGCCACCTGGTATGTGGTGCTCGCGTATGCCAGCACAAGAGAAAGGGTTTGTCTGCATGCTCGGTGACGTGTTTCGACAAGTACTTCACGACGTGGTCGCCCAGGACATCAGCGGTCAGTCCCTTGTACTTCTTCTTCTCGCCTTGCTCTTCCAGATCGGGATTGACTGTGGCAAAACCGCCGTGCCGGTGCCCCATGAAGTAATCGAATCCCTGGCGTGTTGGATAGTAGCGGTCGTTCATCCCGAGGTGCCATTTACCGACCAGGCCGGTTCGATACCCGGCAGTGCGTAGTGCTTCGGCAAAGGTCGTTTCGTCCAAGTCCAGTCCATTCTGTTGGTCTCCCGGCTTGAACCAGTTAAAGACGCCGACTTCATACCCATAGCGACCAGTCAATGTGGCCGCGCGCGACGGTGAACAAACTGGGGTCGTGACAAACGCGTTTTGCA
>CAUZOB010000366.1:0-2528 GCA_963581185.1 Planctomycetota bacterium
ATATGGGGCGCTCGATCCCCGAGCAGCATCGCCAAGCGATGCTGCAGCAGATTCCGCTCGGCCGCTACGGTGAGCCAGAGGATATTGCCCAGGCTGTACTGCTGCTGGCCAGTGATTTGGCCTCCTATATCACCGGCCAGACTCTGCACGTCAACGGCGGCTGGCTGGGTTAGAAGCCAGTCGTCAGAGCTTAGAGAGATTGCCGCTGTTGACTGCGGGGATCGTCAAGCAGCTCGCCACTATGCAGCTGGCCTGCGATCGAGCGATCTCGCCAGGGGGCTGCGGCATCCCAGAATTCAGCTGCTGGATCGACCTGGCTGATCAGCACACCGTCGCTGTGGGCCGGCAACTGGTCGACCAGGCTGCCGTCGGGTGAGACAAAAAAGCTGGGCCAGCTGCTGCAGCGGGCCATGCTGTTGGTGGCACTGATCCAGAAGTGGTTGCTGGCAGCCCGGCACATCATGGTGGCCGGTACGATCTGTTGCCAGATGTTGTAGGCCGCATGATCTTCCTCACTGCGGCGGGCATTGTGAAAGGACTGCAGTACAATCTCCACGCCCTGCTGTTGCAGCTCGCGGTACAGTTCCGGGAAGCGATAGTCGTAGCAGATCAGGACGCCGCAGCGGTAGCCGTCCAGCTCGAAGACGGTCGTGTGGTTGCCAGGAGAATAGTGCTGCAGGTCCAGATTTGGCTGAGGGTCCAGCGTGCCGGTACAGAATCGCTTGTCGTACCGTTCGACCACCTGCCCACGGTCGTCAATCACGTAGACGCTGTTATGTGGCTTGTTGCTGCCGCTCAGCGGGTGCGTACTCCCCAACAGCACCCAGACACCCCGCTGGCTCGCTCGCTGGCAGATCGCCTCGCTGGCCTTCGTGAGCTGGTCCCAGTCGATAGCTTCGGTGCCAGGGATGTCGACGCCGGCGTAACCGGACAGTGCGGCTTCGGAGAAGTGGACCAGGCGAGCGCCCCGTTCTGCGGCCTCGTCGATCTGCTGGAGGATCCGTGCAGCGTTGTGATCAATGTCGGCTTCGACCGAGAACTGGCAGCTGGCGATCGTGAGTGGCTGTTTCATGGTCGGTCCGGGAACAGTGGCAGCGGGCCTGCTGTGTTGCTGGTAGAGGGCGGCTGGCAGACCCCACGCGGGTGGCACGTGCTGTCGCGGCTGGCACAAAAATGGCCCACGATAGTGTATCGCGGGCCACGTTGTTGAAGCATCTCGCCAAGCGAGGCCGAGGGGACTCGAACCCCCAACCACCGGATCGACAGTCCGGTACTCTAACCAATTGAGCTACGGCCCCAATCCAGACGACTGCATCTGGGATGTGAAAAAGCATAGCGAAAACCTGCTCTGTGGCAAGAGGGTTCCACTCCTGACAGCGGCTCAGGCTCCCGGCCAGCCCACAGCGGGAATCTGTCAGGCACGCTACAATGGTCGATATGAATGAGATTACTGACAGACAAGCAGGCGACCCTGCGCCCCAGAATTCCACAGCAGCAACGTCAGCCTGTGTGATTGCGGTCATCCTGCTGGTACTGCTGCCGACACTTGGCTACGGTCTGGTCGACCACGAATGGTCTCGCTGGCAACTTGCCTCTGCCCGCGTCAGCTGGCGAGATCCAGCCAGCCAGCTGGAGGCCATGGAGCTGATCAACCGGGCGATCGAGCTGGACCCCAGCAACTCTGAGGCGCTGGTACTGCGAGCTGCCTGGCAGACTGAACTGGGGAATTATCAGCAGAGCTGCCGGGACCTGAAGCTGGCGGTCAGCCAGTCAGCGGCCTCACTTTTTCAGATCCAGCTGCGGCAGCAGTTGTGCGAGGCGCTCTATCACGAGGACGAGCTGGACGCGATCGTGGAGCAATGGGAGTTGATCGATGAAGCCAGTGCCCAGGGGCAACAGCAGGGCAACCAGCCACACCTGGCGGAGATCCTCTATCTCAATAATCGTGCCTACCAGCTGGGTTTGACCGGCAAGAAGACCGAACAGTCGGTCGCCGATGCCAATCGTGCGATCGCGCTGATGGGCGGCAACGGCATTGCCTGGGATTACAATGGCGGCCCGCTTTACCTGTCTGCCTGCCAGTCGTATCTGGACGGCAACGAGCATGAAGCAGCTCTGCTTTGCCAGCAGGCGCGGCGGAGTGCGGAGTTGTTTTTGGAGACCTGGGAGGCGAGTTTTCAGCCGCAACTGGATTGGAAACAGAGCGAGTTGCAGCAGCGGGCGCTGCAGCGTGAGGAACTGGTCAAGTACGTGGCCCGCGTGATCAAGCTGCATTCGATTCTGCTTGCGCGGATGGGCCAAAGTGGCAGTAGCGAGGCGGCCCGAGATGCCGTGCGGCAGTTGGGCCAGGATCCAGACAAGCTGGAAGCGGTCATGCTGCTGGCTAGCCAGCTTCATCGGCTGCATTCCAGCTATCCCGAATTGAGAGCCACGGTGCTCGATACACGCGGTTACAGCTACCTGCAGAACCGGCAGCCGAACCTGGCCCTGATGGACCTGGAGGTGGCCGTCAAGGTTTACGACGCCGT
>CAUZOB010000367.1:0-2520 GCA_963581185.1 Planctomycetota bacterium
GCGAAACGTGTGTCCGCTGTTCAGCACGACGTAATGCTTGCGTCCGCCGGGTAACGGATTGGGTGCGATGAATGCGGGGACGTGTTCGGCAGACGCATATCCCAGGCCTCCCATTTGCAGTGACTTTTTCGACCAGTTCAGAGGCAAGTGCGGGAGCGCTGCCGCGATCCATTTGTTGCTGCCGGGATCTCCAAACAGAATCAGGTTGCGAGTTTGAATGTCATTCGGAGTCACGTCGATGTCGTCTTTGACCGGCAGCGTGCCTCGGAAGTAGTGGTCCCATTCGTCGGTAAATCGGCGCAGGCTCGTGTTGGCATACTCCTGCACGTTTGCGTTCCACGGTTGGCCAGTGCCACGCACACACAGGAAGGGCGTGGTGAACGCGTCATCGATCGGACCCTGCAGGCCGGGACGTTTACCTGTTCGCTGAGCTGGCCCGCTCTTGTCACTGATTTGCCACGTCCCCTCGACACGCGACAACTCGACTTGTCCATCCGGGATCGCAAGTGCGGTTGCGGATGAGCCGATACGCAGTGTTTGGGGGCGATTGGGGAGTTCATCGGTGCGGATGGCGAATCGCGTGATGTTCTTTGGTTCTGCAACCACCAGCACGTCATTGACCAGTTTTGCCGAAAGCTCCGCACGGGCGTAATGCTGCTCCAGTTGCAGGACTTCCAGCCAATGGCAGCGGTTGTACTTGAGCGTCCAGGTAACGAACCGCAAATTGTTCGGGCGTCGCGGGGCGGTGGCGACATGTCGGGCGATGCGTTTCATCTGCTCAGCATGAGTCACCGGATCGATGACATGGCCGGTTCCCAGCGAGATGAGGTTGATCATTTCCAAGCCTTCGCGACGCATCGCCGCGCCCATCAGGACGTGTGCCTGGAAGAAGATGTCCTTCGATCCCATGCAAGCGATGGCCGGCACGACTCCGGCATTGGCCGCGTAGTCGACCGAGTCGAGCATGTGCAGGCCCAGTTCCTGATGCTCAGGCAGCGGTCCCACGCGGACAAAGTTCTTCAGCGGCGTCTCCGAAAACCTGTGCGTGTCCACGTAGCCACAATACGGTCCGAGCGCGACGAAGCGGTCGGGATGCTTCAATCCGAGATGCCAGGTTCCGGATGCTCCCATCGACATGCCACGCAGCACGATGCGATCACGGTCGATGTTGTAGCGCTTGCAGACGTCTTCAATGGCTTCGAAGACATCCGTCTCGCCAGACCAGCGGTAGCAGTTTTCGACTCGCCCTAAAGGATGCAGTTCGATGAAGGGCTGGTCCGGCGGCGAAGCGTTCTCGTCATCGCCTGCGTCGAAGCGAGCCATGAATTTCAATTCGCTCATCCCGACCGGCCGCCGGCTGCCGTGCAGTACGACATCCAGCCGGATCGGCTTCCGGGGATCGTAATTCTTCGGCACGATTACGCCGTAGGGTTGCACCGACCCATCAACGTTCGACACGTAACCCAGTGCGAGTTTGCCTCGGCGAGTGATCCACTTTGGCGATCCCTGAGACAGCCCTGTCAGCCGTTCTGCAGCGCGGCGGGTCGCTTTTCCCAACAGGCGTACGTCGGATTGAGTGAACTCACTGTCGTACCGCAACGCCCACGACAGGCCCTTCGTGAAGATGGCCGCATCGGCCCATGCGGACGTTTCTCGATCCGTTCGCTTGTCCAGCGTGGCCTGAAACGCCTGGGCCTCTCGCGTAAATGTTGCCCGCTGAGTCTTCGACAACGGCTGCGTCGTCTGGCCCCACGAACTCGTCGGCGACACGCTGGTGAGTGCGATCGCAACCATCCACGGACGAAAGCAGTGAGGCATGTTGGAATCTCCGTGAAATGCCGGACGCGGTACCGCACAACCTGGAATGCGAATTGCGGTTTCGGAGACCTGCGTTGGCCTCACCCGAATATTCGAGTGACGGCGTGTCCAGAGCTGGCCTGCAGACTGAAACCGTCAGGTCCATACCGCGTGGCGGGCGGTACTCCCAGTGCGTGGAAGAGTGTGGCGGAAAAGTCCTCGGGCATGACCGGCAGGTCTTTCACATACCCCGCGTGCTGATCCGAGGCACCATAGACCTGACCGCCGCGAATTCCGCAACCGGCGAGCATGGCGGAATAACAGTGTGGCCAGTGGTCGCGACCGCGGTTGTTGACTTTCGGCGTGCGGCCGAATTCTCCGACCATTGCAACCAGGGTGCTGTCGAGCATTCCGCGATCTGTGAGATCATCCAGCAACGCCGACACAGCCTGATCCACATTTGGCAATGCCCAACTCAAGCCGTACGCCGAACTGCCGAAAATGCTGTCGTCCGGTTTGTAGAGGACTCCATGCATGTCCCACGTCTGCACGTTCTTGAACTTCTGCCCCGGTGGCACGCCCGTGAACGCGACCACCGTCACCAATCGCACTCCCGCTTCGATCAGCCGCCGAGCCAGTAACAAATTCTGACCCAACGGATGAATGCCGTACTGCTGCCGCGTGTTGTCGTCTTCCAGCGTGACGTCGAAGGCCTGTCTGGTC